>JANNEO010000029.1:0-95042 GCA_031378805.1 Hyphomicrobiales bacterium | reverse complement strand
CCCCGCGCCCGCATCCGCGCTTTTGCCACGGTGGGTTCTGACCTTGGCCTGATGCTGACAGGCCCGGTGGATGTCACCAAGCTGGTGCTGAAGAAGGCCGGGATGAAGCAATCGGACATCGACCTGTTCGAATTGAACGAGGCGTTTTCCTCGGTCGTGCTGCGGTTCCGGCAGGCTTTCGACATTGATCCGGATATCCTCAACGTCAACGGCGGTGCCATCGCCATGGGCCATCCGCTGGGAGCAACCGGCGCGATGATCCTCGGCACCGTACTCGACGAACTGGAGCGCACCAACAAGCAGACCGCATTGGTCACGCTGTGTGTTGCGGCTGGTATGGGTGTCGCCACGATCATCGAGCGGGTGTGAAGCAGGAATTACCCTTCTCCCTTTGGCAGACAAACTTGTGCAGTCTGCCCAAGTTTGCTGCGGGGAGAAGGTGGTCGGCGGATGCCGACCGGATGAGGGGTCGCACCGGCCTCGCCAATCAGAAACAACGAGGTGTCGTGATCGAAGCATTATGAGACGGATAGGTCGGTGCGACCCCTCATCCGTCATGCTCCGCACGACACCTTCTCCCGCAAGGGGAGAAGGGGAGAAACGAACATGAAACTCAACACTTTCACACTCACCACCGATACCGATGGCATCGCCACCGCCACCTGGGACATGAAGGATCGGTCCATGAACGTCATCACCATCGAGGTGATGGACGAGTTGGACAAGATTATCGATCACGTGGCGGGCACAGCCGAGATCAAGGGCTGCGTGATTGCGTCCGGCAAGGACAGCTTCACGGGCGGCGCGGACCTCTCCATGCTGCAAGCCTCTGGCAGCCAGTACAAGAAGTTGCTGAAGGAGAAGGGCGCGGAGGCCGCCAATGTCTTCCTCATGGAAAGCTCCTCGCGCCTCAGCCGCATCTATCGCCGTCTGGAAACCTGTGGCAAACCCTTTGCTTCCGCCATCCACGGCATCTGCCTCGGTGGTGGCTTCGAGCTGGCGTTGGCCTGCCAGTTCCGCGTGGCATCGGATGATGCCAAGACGCGCCTCGGCCTACCTGAAATCAAAGTTGGCCTCTTTCCCGGTGCTGGCGGCACACAGCGTGTAGCCCGCCTGATGCCCACGGGCGATGCCCTGCAGATGCTGTTCAAGGGCGAGCAGATTCGTTCGCCCGCCGCCAAGGCCATGAACCTGGTTCACGCGGTCGCCCCGCGCGATCAGATCATCCAGGTCGCCAAGGACTGGCTGAAGGCCAACCCGACCGCCAAGGCTCCTTGGGACACGGAGGGCTACAAGCTGCCCTCCAACAAGGTGCATACCGCCGCTGGTATGCAGATATGGCCACCCGCTGCCGCCATCGCGCGCCGCGAGACGCAGGACAATTATCCGGCAGTGCGGGGCATCCTGTCTTCGGTCTATGAGGGGCTGCAGCTGCCGATGGATATCGGACTGCGCGTTGAAAGCCGCTACTTCGCTAAAATCCTCAATTCGAAGGAAGCAGCGATGATGATCCGCTCGCTTTTCCTGTCGAAGGGCGAGCTGGAAAAGGGCGCGCGCCGCCCGGCCAAGATTCCTGCCCAGTCAATCAAGACCATAGGCGTGCTTGGCGCGGGCTTCATGGGCGCAGGTATCACCTATGTCTCGGCGCAGGCCGGCATCAATGTGGTGCTCCTCGACCGCGACATGGAATCGGCTGAAAAGGGCAAGGCCTATTCCCACAAGCTGATGACCGACCAGATTATGAAAGGCCGCGCCAAGACAGCCGACCGCGACGCGCTGCTCGCCCGCATCACGACAACGGCCAATTATGCTGATCTCAAGGGCGTCGATCTCATCGTCGAGGCCGTGTTCGAGCAGCAGGATGTGAAGAAGGCCGTGACCGAACAGGCAGAGGCCGTCATCGGCAAGGACATCATCTTCGCCTCCAACACCTCCACGATTCCGATCTCGCAACTTGCAAAGAACTCGAAGCGTCCGGACCAGTTCGTCGGCATCCACTTCTTCTCGCCCGTCGAGAAGATGTTGCTCGTTGAGATCATCAAAGGCGACAAGACGGGCGACAAGGCGATTGCGACGGCGCTCGATTTCGTGCGTGCCATCAAGAAGACGCCCATTGTCGTCAACGACAGCCGCGGCTTCTTCGCCAACCGCTGCGTGCTCAACTACATCCTCGAAGGGCACCTGATGCTGGACGAGGGCATTCCGCCTGCCATGATCGAGAACGCGGGCAAGATGGCGGGAATGCCCGTCGGCCCGCTTTCGCTGAATGACGAGGTGGCGTTGGACCTCGGCTGGAAGATCCTCAATGCCACCAAGAAAGATCTCGGACCCAAGGCGATCAGTCCCGTGCAGGAGAAGATCCTGGAGTTCATGGTGGTGAAGAACGAGCGCTTCGGCCGCAAGAACGGCAAGGGCTTCTACGACTACGACGGACGCAACAAGAAGCTCTGGCCGGGCCTTGCCAAGTTGCAGAAGAAGAAGCTCGATCCCGACAAGCTGGATATCAACGAGCTGAAGCATCGCTTGCTGGTGACCCAGGCATTGGAGGCGGCAAAGACGGTCGAGGATGGCGTCATCGTCGATCCGCGTGAGGCCGATGTGGGCTCGATCCTCGGTTTCGGGTTCGCTCCCTACACCGGCGGTACCTTGAGCTACATCGACGGCATGGGCGCGAAAGCCTTCGTCGCGCTTTGCAAGGGACTTGAGAAAAAACACGGCAGCCGATTCAAGCCGAACAAGCTACTGCTGGAAATGGCGAAGGCGGGGGAGACGTTCTACGGACGGATACCCCCTGCCAAGGCGGCGTGAGCACTCTCATCATCCACAAATAATGCAATCTGAAGATGTTGATTTTGGCTTGAAACGCCGCTAGCCCTGCAAGATGGACACGTCAATGATGCTGCAGGCCCTGGAAATCATCTGGGTCAACATTCTTCTCTCGGGCGACAATGCGGTCGTCATCGCCTTGGCTTGCCGATCCCTGCCTGATGGGCAGCGACAGAAGGCGGTGCTTCTGGGTGCGGGTGCGGCTGTCGTGCTGCGCATCATCTTCACCTTGATGACGACGGCGCTGATGGGCTTGCCATGGGTCAAGTTGATTGGCGGGCTGGTCTTGCTGTGGATCGCCATCAAGCTGCTGGTGCCTGAGGACGAGGATCCCGAGATCGCCGCCCACAACAGCCTCTGGAAGGCGGTCCAGACCGTGGCCATCGCTGATGTGGTCATGAGCCTCGACAACGTCATTGCCATCGCGGCTGTTGCCAAGGGTAACTGGAACCTGATCATCTTCGGCCTGCTCGTCAGCATCCCGCTGGTGGTGTTTGGCAGCCAATTGATCATGAAGATCATGAACCGCTACCCGATCGTCGTGTGGCTTGGAGCGGCACTGCTTGGTTATGTTGCGGCCGAAATCATGATTGAGGATTCGGTCGTGGCCGGACTGTTCGCAGGAAAATATGCGCACTGGATCGCGGAAGCGCTTGGTGTGTTCATCGTGCTGTTCCTCGGCTTCCTGTTTCGCCGGAAAAAAATTATTGGGCATGACGCGAAGACCTCTTGATGCGTCTTCCAAGAACAAAATTCACAGCGCCGGGTTGCCAAATTCGCTCGTGCATCTAGTTACATGAGTATTCAGTAGATTGGGAATACGGCGATGATGGACTTGATTTCGACCTATGGCGTTTCTGTCATGCAGATCGTGTGGATCGATTTGCTGTTGTCGGGTGACAACGCGATCGTGATTGCTCTGGCCTGCCGCAATCTGCCCGAGGACAAGCGCAAGATCGGCATGTTGCTGGGCGCGGGTGTCGCCATCGGCTTGCGTATCATCTTTGCCGTGATGATCAGCTATCTGCTGGGTGTACCATTGCTCAAGCTGATCGGCGGCGTGCTGCTGCTGTGGATCGGCATCAAGCTGGCGATGGGCGAGGATGAAGCGCATGAGGAAGTCGATGGCAGCACGCAGATGTGGACGGCGGTCAGGACCATCGCCATTGCGGATGCAGTCATGAGCCTCGACAATGTGCTGGCCATATCCGCGGCGTCCCATGGCAATGTCTGGCTGTTCACTTTCGGCCTGCTGCTGTCGATCCCGCTGATCATCTTCGGCTCCCAGATCATCACCTCGATCATCGAGCGTTTCCCCTTCTTCATATGGCTCGGCGCGGCGCTTCTCGGCTGGATCGCTGGCGAAATGATTGTTCAAGACACATTGATCGTCGGTTGGGCCAAGACCGCGCTGCCGTCACTGCTTGGGCCTAACAACGATGTTCCTGGCGGCATTGGACCGTCCCAGGTCGTGGAGTACCTCGCGCAGGCCATCGGAGCGCTCATCGTCATCGGCGCAGCGTATGTGCTGCGTCGGAAGCCGACAAAGATCGCATGAAGGGCAAAGCGCGTGTGACGAGAGGAAATGGTACAGCTGCTCCGGCTTGAACGGAGGACCTTCGGATCCACAATCCGACGCTCTAACCAACTGAGCTACAGCTGCACGTTTCTGGGACAAGCCTGTGGCGGGCCCGACAGGGGCTGAATAGGACGATCCGTCGGGCGTTTCAAGCCATCATCTGGAAATTGGTTGTCAGCCCAGTTCTTCCGCAATTCGAACCAGGCTGCGGTCGGTGCCCGACGGTCCCAGGAGCGAGAGGCCAAGCGGTGCTCCCAGGCGTTTCGCCACCGGCATGGAAAGCTGCGGCAGACGCGACAAGCCGGACAGGCACAGGATGTTGATGCTCCTGTTGCGGTAGCTCTCAAGCTCCGCCTCCGTATCCGTCAGCTTTGGCGCAATGTCGGCCATGCTGGGCAGAATCAGGACGCCGTCCCTGCCAAGCAAGGCCGTGAGGTCCGTGGTCAGGCGCAAGCGCAGCTTTTCAGCGGCCTTCACCTCGGTACTTTTCACGCCCTTTGAATAGGCGAAACGTTCCGCGACACCTGGACCCAGGGCTGGCTTGTAGCGCCCGATCATCGCTCCGTCGGTTTCCCAAGCCTCCCACCCCTGGATGCGGCGGAACGCCCAGTAGAGTTCCTCGAACCCGCCCTTGGCCGTGATCACCGGAGCGGCGGAACCATACAACGCTTCCAGCCGCTTGATGGCCGGTGCAAGGGCTGTTTTCACGCCCGTATCCAGCAGGTCGAAGCAGTCCTGCGCCAGCAACAGGCGCGGTTTCTCTGGTAAGGGCTTCCTGTCCTTGCCCAGCAGCACATTCGCCACCCGCGCGTAGGTCGCAGCGTCTCGAGCGAACCATCCACAAGTGTCGAAGCTCCGGCTCAGGTCATGCGCCCCTTTCAGAGAGACCCGGCCATGGGTAGGGCGCAGGCCATAGAGGCCGCAATGGTTCGCAGGCGCCCGCACCGAGCCACCTGTATCGGTCCCAAGCGCGAAATCGCACAACCCGTTGGAGACCACCGCAGCGGAGCCGGACGAAGACCCTCCAGGAATGCGGTCTTTCGCGCCGCCATTCACGGGTGTGCCGAAATGCGCGTTCTTGCCATTCATCGAAAAGGCGAGTTCATCCGTGATGGTCTTGCCGGTGAAAGTTGCGCCCGCATCCAGCAGCTTCTGCACGGTCGGTGCGGTCCGGGTCTTGGTGCCAGACAGTGCCAGCATGTGCGGACTGCCCGCGCTGGTGGGATACCCCGCCACGTCGAACAGATCCTTGACCGCGAATGTCAGTCCCTTGAGCGGGCCACTTCGCGCATTGGCAACCTTGACGGCGGGATAGGGCATGTAGCCCCGCGAGGGATCATCCTTCAGCAGCATCGCAAATCCTCTGGCCTTGGAGAATCTGCCACCGACCTTCGCCGTCAGATGCTCATCAGGAACTTTCCAGTGTCACGTGCGTGAACGCAACAGGCAATCCTGTGAAAAAAGAAAGGCACCCATCGGGGGCTGGGTGCCAGTCTGTGCAGTCCATGGTGTTCTTGTTGTTTCGTGTAATGTGAACGCGACCTCAGATCGTCTTCATCATGGCCAGAAGCGAAGTCAGCTGTTGCTGTGTCGCCGCCAGCAGTCGCGGTGCCAGGATCACGGCATGGGGCACGCTTCGGACCACTCCAGACCCAGCAGACGCTTCAAGCGCCACGAATTCACGCAGCAGCTCTTCGGCGACCACGGCCACGTCTCGCGCGGCTCCTATCACCTGTGCAAGCTGCTCTTCAACGGTCGGAGCCTTCGCTTGGCTGGGGGTGTTGCCGGATAGCGGCTGATGCTTTGTTAGCGAGGCTGCCACCTCATCACTCGTCAAATCAGTCGAGGGTATTTCAGTATGTGGCATGGCGCTGCTCCAGCTGAAGTGAGTCAGACATTCCGGTTCAGGCCGGAAGGCTGGGGCGATAATGGTTGGCGTTGCCCCGCGTGCTGGGATGCCCTGAGAATTGATGGTGACATCTCACGAGACAAAATGGTGCGGAAGTTACGCGGCGCTACCAGGCGCCAGGTTACGGTTACATGAAGAAATATTCATTGAAACAATATGTTAGTCCCTCGTGAAGCACGGTCTTGGTCACCGCTGGATTGCGGATGCTGGCTGTCTTTCCACATGCCTCAATGGCTTTCTTTTGCATGGCTTTCGACATACGCCATCATGCTCTAGGATTGATGCGGATCACTGAGGGGATCAGAGTGAACGTTGACCCCGCAACTGGCGGCGCTTCTGGTGCCCCCGCAGAAGAGGCAGTCCGAGCGTGCCTTGGCAACATGCTGTCTGCACCGCAGTTCAGCGATTCCCCGCAGCTCGCATCGTTTCTCAAGTTCATCGTCGAAGAGACGTTGAGCGGGCGTGGCGGTGAGTTGAAGGGATATTCGATAGCGACGCTTGCCCTCAACCGTCCGGAGAGTTTCGATCCGCAGACCGATCCGATCGTCCGGGTCCAGGCTGGTCGCCTCCGCCAGGCGATGGCGGAATATGCGGAGGCTTTTCCGGACGAACCGGTCATGATCATGCTTGAAAAGGGAGCCTATGCGCCGCGCTTCGTGACGCGGCAACGGGCAGAGCGCGTTGGGGTCAATCCCGTCACTGAAGGGCAGGCAAAGCTTCGACGTCGCAGCCTGGCGTCTGCACCCGAAATCCGGATTGCAGCGTTGTTTCGGGCACCGGGGCAGCAGGGTCGATTCATGCGCATGGCCGTGCTGGGGCTGGCCGCCATCGGGATCAGCAGCCTGATCGCTGCCGGGCTGTATCTTGGTCGCCAGCGTTCTGCCTCTCGGATCGATGACGGACGGACACAGCCATTCGAGCGGTTTGCACCCTCTCTCATCGTGGAAGCGGACGGTTCGGCTTCCTCCGATCTGCAAGGGCTTGTTCAACGCACGCGCGATGCGGTGGCGCGGTTTGACGATATCGTCATCGTCCACGATCTGGCCGACATGGTGTCATCCGCACCTCGGTCTGCCCTCTCGCAAGCCGGCAGCGTGATGACCTTGCGCATCAGCGCTGTCGCCGCCGCACATCAAACCGTGCGCTTCAATGCCCGCCTGGTGGACCAGGCTGACCAGGCGATGCTGTGGTCGCGGGAGTTTGATCCCGTCGCGGCAGGCCCGGAAGGCGATGCCGCCCGAACAGGCATCGTGCGCGCCGTCGCTACGGCAGTTGCGCAACCCTACGGCGTCATCCAGGCTCATGTGCGCAGCAGGTTGGCATCCGGACCTGCTCGCAACAATCCTTATGGCTGCATCGTTTCTGGGTTCGATTATTGGCGCAGCAATGACGTGCAGGCTCATGCTCTTGCCCGGGATTGCCTGACTCAGCGAATCAAGGACTTCCCGACCATAGCGAGCTTGCGTGCGCAACTTTCGTACCTGCATCTCGAGGAGTACCGTCAGGGCTACAACCCGCTTCCCGGCAAGCCACTGGACCGCGCCCTCGAAAGCGCCAGGCGTGCCGCAGCACTTGCCCCTGCCAGCGCCCGCTCGCAGCAAGCCCTGCTTGCCGTGCATTTCGCCCGAGGCGAGATGGAAAGTGCCTGGCGGGCGGCAGGCGAGGCCATGGCGCTCAATCCTTTCGATACCGAAATCCTGGCCGATGTCGGTGCGCGGCATGTGCAGTCCGGTCACTACGAAAAGGGCCTTGGCATGTTGCAGCAGGCGCTGGAACTCAATCCAGCTCCGCCCATATGGGCCGTCACATTTCGCGCGGCGGCCTATTACCTGCTCGGCCGCATCGACCAGTCCGGGCCTATTGCCAGCGCTCTCAGCGGCAACGATTATCCTTTGGCGATGATGGCGCTGGTCATGGTGGCCCGCCAGAGTTTCGATGAAAGTGGGGGTAAGGCCGCTCTTGTCCGTATGCAGGCGCTGCATCCCGGTATTGTCGCCGATCCCGCGGCCTATCTCCGTCGGCTGTCCTTCGATCCGGGCACCATGGATCGGCTTGTCCGGGACTTTGGTGCCGCCAGGGATTGGGCGGTATCGCGCCCCTGATTGCCCTTACTGCATTGCGTAGGCTGCGCCTGGGCCAGTCCCTTGCCGGAGGCAGGAAAAACTGGGAAAGGCTAGGTGTGTCCAAGGGAAAGACCACAATGGATGGATATAGCGCCAGCGTCGTCGCGGCTTTGCCTCCTCAGCAGGAGGGAGAGGGGGTGCTCTGGGAGAGCTTCTGGTGTCGCAGCCAGGATGGCCTGCGCCTGCACAACCGCTTCTACGGCTCAGCCCATCTGCCACGGCTTCCCGTGGTCTGCCTGCCCGGCCTGGCCCGCACGAGTGCGGATTTCCACGAGGTTGCGGCCTTTCTCTCGACCCACAGGAACCGGCCAAGGCCCGTGCTCGCCATGGACTACCGTGGACGAGGCCGCTCTGATTTTGACCGCAACCCAGCCAACTACGATGTCCGGGTGGAAATGCAGGATGTGCAGGATGTGCTCACCGCTGTCGGCATCCATGCCGCCATCTTCATCGGCACGTCGCGTGGCGGCATCATCACCATGGGTCTTTCCGCCGTGCGACCGGCCTGCATCAGGGGAGCCGTGCTCAATGACATTGGCGGCGTGATCGACGGCAAGGGCCTCGCCCGCATCAAGGGCTATGTCGGCAAACTGCCAAAACCGAAGGATTATGCCGAGGCGGTGCTTATCCTGAAGCGAATTGGTGACCAGCATTTCACACGCCTGAACGATGCGGACTGGCTGAATTTCGCCCGCCGAACCTTCAAGGAAAGCCCGCAGGGCCTTGTACCGGATTACGACCCGATGCTGACGAAAAGCCTGGAGGTCTACGATCTCGAGCAGCCCCTGCCGGTGCTGTGGCCCTACTTCGATGGTTTGAAGGGTGTGCCGGTTCTGTCCATCCGGGGTGAGAACTCTGATTTGTTCTCGCAAGACACGCAAGCCGAGATGGCGCGACGGCATCCGTTCTGCGAATCGTATGTGGTGGTCGGAGAGGGTCATGCACCGCTTCTGTCTGACCGAGCGACGATGCAGAAGATCGCCCGTTTCGTGACGGCGGCGGAAGACCGCGGGGGCTGAAGCCCTCAGCCCGATTGACCGTCTTCCAACGGCGTGAAGGTGATGGCGATGGCCACCGCGCCTGCGTCGACGAGAACATCCATCGCGCTTTCGGCGACGATACAATCCCATGTCACGAGTTGCGCCCGCTGATCATCGCACACGACGATCACAGGGCCGGCTTCGGCGAAGATCAGCACCGTGTCATTCACAATGAGCGGGTGATGTCCCTCGACAAGCCTCTGCGCCTTGTGGCTGAAGCGCCGTCGATCCGTCATGATGTTGAGATCATCGATGGGTCCATCAGGCAGCGTTGCAGACACGGCGACATCGCCGGGGAATCGAAAGGGAGCACTCGACGGGGTCAGGACAACGGGTGCGCTCCCTAGGCCGTGTAGATGAAGCGCCTTGCCCCGCAGGATGAACATCGTCCGGTCGACATGCGGAAACAGAGAAAACGGCCCGTCTCGCCCCACATGGGCACCTGACAGTCGCCAGTCGAAGCTGTCGAAACCGGCTCCAGGGGGATGCTCGGCGATGGCTGTTGCCGTCCCGCCACCATTCTTCCAGGGCACCGTCTTGTGCTGGGCGGCACGGATGATGCGCATGGCGTTTTCCCCTCGGGCAAGAGTGTTTATTGCAGTCAGCGCCTTGGTCTTCAAGGCACTCCAGACTATGGAGGCGGGCTGTTCTTCTTACACGAAAGGTACCACCCCATGCTGAAGCTCCGGTCTGCACAGAAAATCGTCAAGACCGCGCTCGAACTCGCGCGCGACAAGGGCATGAAACCGCTAGCGGTGGCCGTGATTGATGCCCGTGGCGCCTTGGTCGCCTTTGCGGCTGAAGATGGCTCCAGCCTGAAGCGCGAGAAGATTGCGCGCGGCAAGGCCGACGGGGCCGTAGCCCTCGGTGTGTCCTCTCGCATGATCGGCAAGATGGCGGCGGAAAGGCCCAACTTCGTGGCGGCCGTGAGTCATGTCGTCGGCGGCTCGCTCATTCCCGTGGCGGGCGGGGTGCTCATCCGCGATCCCAAGGGAGTGCTGCTCGGCGCTGTCGGCGTGTCGGGCGATACCTCGGACAACGACGAACTTGCAGCCGTGGCCGGTATCGAGGCTGCGGGCCTGAAAGCTGACACAGGCGCCTGATTATCCTTGCGTGTTGCGTGACCCAAAAAACCCGGCCATTTGGCCGGGTTTTTCAGTTCTGGCCTTGCGGCTAGAGGATAGGTCAGGCGGCTTCCGCCTCTTCCGTATCTTCGTCTTCCTGCGCGGCATCCGATGCGGCCTTGGCGCGGCGCGGGTTCTTGGCGAGGCTGGTCTCGATCTTCTTGAGAGCCTCTGTATCCGTGATCTCGTCGACAGCAGCGATCTCGCTCATCAGACGCTCGAGTGCGGCTTCATAAAGCTGGCGCTCCGAATAGGACTGCTCCGGCTGTGCCTCCGACCGATAGAGGTCGCGCACGACTTCCGACACCGCGATGATGTCGCCCGAGTTGATCTTTGCCTCGTATTCCTGGGCGCGGCGGCTCCACATCGTGCGCTTGATGCGGGCACGACCCGTCAACACGTCGAGCGCGTTGGCGAGGGTGGCGGCATCGGACAGTTTGCGCATCCCAACCTGGGCGATCTTCGCGGTGGGGACGCGCAGCGTCATCTTTTCCTTCAGGAAAGAAACGACAAACAGCTCCAGCTTGAATCCGGCAATCTCTTGCTCTTCGATGGAAATGATTTTTCCCAGCCCGTGGGCGGGATAGATGATGAACTCTCCGGTTTTGAAACCCAGACGCTGCTGACCCGCTTTTTTCGCGCTCATTCTTGTCCTCGTATCGTATCGCACATTTGCCGGATCATCCGGCAAAGACACACAAAGAGTCGGCAGGGACGGGGTGTCCCTGCAATGAAGCCCTTCTGTAAGGTCAATGCCGCACAGAAAGACCAAGCAAGGGATCGCTGCAAGAAAGACGCAAAAGTCTGTTGCAATGCAGGAAGGCTGCAAGGCGTATCAGATGGATGCGGATTGTCCGGCCTGTCACTTCGCCGAAACGGCTGCCTTACGGTTCGAACCTTGATCGTGAAGAAAGTGTTACCACAAATTTCCCCCAAAATCAAAGGCTTCGTCAGTTCCGTGCGTAACGAAGGTTAACGCGGGGGCAGTTTGGCGGACAGAAAATGCATCAAATTCGCGTCAAATTATCATGAGACAGGGGTTGGAGAGTGCCTCCAACCCCTGTTTTCTGACAGTTTATGTGCAAATCAGGCCGCAAGCCCCCTCAGCACATAGTGCAGGATGCCTGCGTTGCGGAAATAGTCGATCTCGTCGAGTGTATCGATACGACACAGAAGCGGCACCTTTTTCACCTTGCCATCCGCGAAGGTGACCTCGGCTTCCATCTTCTGGCGCGGCTTGACCTTGTCGAGCCCCTTGATCGAGACGCTCTCGTCGCCCTTCAGGCCGAGCGACTGCCAGGTCGTGCCTTCTTCCAGCGTGAAGGGCACCACGCCCATGCCGACCAGGTTGGACCGATGGATGCGCTCGAAGCTCTGGGCGATCACGGCCTTCACGCCGAGCAAGTTGGTGCCCTTGGCTGCCCAATCGCGCGACGAGCCATTGCCGTATTCGATGCCCGCGAAGATCACCAGAGGCGTCTTCTCCTTCTGGTACCTCATGGCGGCATCATAGATTGGCATCTCTTCCTTCGACGGGTAATGGATGGTGAAGCCACCCTCCCGGCCGTTCGGACCCATCATGTGATTCCTCAGGCGGATGTTGGCGAAGGTGCCACGCATCATCACCTCGTGGTTGCCGCGCCGCGTGCCGTACTGGTTGAAGTCGGCAGGCGCGACCTTGTTGTCCATGAGGTATTTGCCCGCAGGAGAGGCGGCCTTGATCGAACCAGCGGGCGAGATGTGGTCGGTGGTGATCTTGTCGCCCAGCAGGCCCAGGATGCGTGCGCCCGAGATGTCGCTGACGGCGGTCGCCGCCTGTTTCAACCCTTGGAAATAGGGTGGGTTCTGCACATACGTCGAGCTGTTGTCCCAAGCGTACGTCTGGCCGGTGCTCGTCTTGATCTTCTGCCAGTTGGCATCACCCTTGAACACGTCGGCATATTTCGACTTGAACAATTTCTTGGTCACGAACTTGGCGATGAAGGACTGAATTTCCTTCGAGGTCGGCCAGATGTCCTTGAGGTAGACAGGCTTGCCATCGCGGCCGGTGCCCAACGGCTCCGTCGTCAGGTCGATCTGCACGGTGCCAGCCAGCGCATACGCCACAACGAGCGGGGGCGAAGCGAGGTAATTGGCTTGCGCATCTGGAGAAACGCGGCCTTCGAAGTTGCGGTTGCCCGAGAGCACGGCGGCGGCGATCAGACCATTGTCGTTGATCGCCTTCGAGATTTCCGGATTGAGCGGTCCGGAATTGCCGATGCACGTCGTGCAGCCGAAGCCGACGAGGTTGAAGCCGAGCTTGTCGAGATCCTTCTGCAGGCCCGCATTGGCGAGATACTCCGCCACAACCTGCGATCCAGGTGCCAGCGACGTCTTCACCCACGGCTTGGTCTTCAGGCCCTTTGCGGCAGCGTTGCGGGCCAGCAGGCCTGCGCCGATCAGCACGCTGGGGTTGGACGTGTTGGTACAGGACGTGATGGCTGCAATGACGACATCGCCATGGCCGAGATCGAAGTTCTTGCCTTCGACTTTAACGCGGCGGCTGATCTCGACCGCTTTCTTGTAATCGCTTTCCATGGCAGCGGCGAAGCCCTTGCCAACGGATTCCAGATCGATACGCCCCTCGGGACGCTTCGGACCAGCCATGGCCGGCTTTACGGTCGACAGTTCAAGCTCAAGCGTGTCGGTGAATACCGGATCGGGCGAGGACGCCGTGCGATAGAGCCCCTGTGCCTTGGAATACTTTTCCACCAGTGCAATGCGTGCATCCTTGCGACCCGACATGGTGAGGTAGGCGAGCGTCTCGCCGTCCACCGGGAAGAAGCCGCAGGTCGCGCCATACTCAGGGCCCATGTTGGCGATGGTGGCACGGTCGGCCAGCGTCATGTTGTTGAGGCCGGGGCCGTAGAATTCCACGAATTTCGATACCACGCCCTTTTTGCGCAGCATCTGCACCACGACCAGCACGAGATCGGTGGCGGTGATGCCTTCCTTCAGTTTGCCCGTGACCTTGAAGCCGATCACCTCCGGCAGCAGCATGGATTGTGGCTGGCCCAGCATCGCGGCTTCGGCCTCGATGCCGCCCACGCCCCAACCCAGAACGCCCAGACCGTTGATCATGGTGGTGTGCGAATCGGTGCCGACCACGGTGTCGGGATAGGCGACCTCGACAGTCGAGGTCTTGCCCTTCTTGTCCTTCACCTTTTCCTTTTTCGTCCACACGGTCTGCGCCAGGTATTCGAGGTTCACCTGGTGACAGATGCCGGTGCCTGGCGGCACGACGCGGAAATTCTTGAAGGCGCCCTGGCCCCATTTCAGGAACTTGTAGCGCTCCTGGTTCTGCTCATACTCGCGCTTGACATTCTGGCCCAGCGACTTGGCGGTGCCGAAGAAATCGACAACCACGGAATGGTCGATGACCAGATCAACCGGCACCAGCGGATTGATCTTCTCAGGGTCGCCGCCCAGCAGCTTCATGCCATCGCGCATGGCGGCCAGATCGACCACGGCGGGAACGCCGGTGAAATCCTGCATCAGCACGCGGGCCGGCCGAAAGCCGATCTCGGCCTGCTTGGTGCCCTTGTTCTTCAGCCAGGCCACGAATGATTCGATATCCTTCTTGGTGACAGAGCGGTTGTCCTCATGGCGCAGCAGGTTCTCCAGCAGCACCTTCATGGAGAAAGGCAACGACGAAATGCCCGGCAAGCCGTTCTTCTCGGCATCCTTGAGCGAATAATAGTGATAGGTCTTCGTGCCGACCTTGAGTTTCTTGCGGCACTTGAAGCTGTCGAGCGATGTCATGATGTCCTGGTTCCCCGTATGGTCCACTTTGGGCAAGCAGCGATCAAACGGGAGTGGGCCCGCATCAATCGAAGGGCCAAAGCGCTGCTGAAGCGCGCGCCGCTCGGGTGTGCCCGATGCCCGCGCGGGAAAACGCGCACGACGCAGCCAGTCGCTCTATAGAACATTTTTAAAAAGACGGGTAGGGGGTGAAAAGAACCCTGGTCAGCAATTCCCTTGAACATGTCGCTCCGCCTTCTCGGTTTTGATCTTGCCTGCAGCCTCGGTGGGCGACAGCTGTTTTCCGCGCTCAGTTTCAGCCTCCACAGCGGTGAGGCGTTGGTCGTCACAGGCCCCAATGGCGCGGGCAAGACGACACTGCTGCGCTTGATCGCAGGGTTCATGGCGGCAGATGCCGGAACGATCGCACTTGAAGGCACATCTGACGATCTGACCCTTGCTCATGCCATCCACTTCGTCGGGCACCGTGATGGCCTCAAAGGTGCGCTGACGCTGCGTGAGAACCTGACGCTCAACTCTGCCTTGATGGGATCGTCCGCTGTCGCCATCAACGATGCCGCAGAACAGCTCGAGCTTCTTCGCCTGCTTGATCTTCCGGTCTCCGTACTCTCCGCAGGGCAGCGTCGCCGTGCGGCCCTCGCGCGATTGCTGACGGTCGCCCGCCCGATCTGGCTGCTGGATGAGCCGACATCGGCCCTGGACAGCCGGTCGCAGAATCTGGTCACGACCATGATTGAAAGCCATGTCGCGGTGGGGGGCATGGTGGTCGCCGCCACTCATCTTCCGCTTGGTATTGCAGGGAGAGAGATCGCGTTTCTAGCCGATGGCGGTCACGCCGTTCGGGGATCCGCAGCATGACTGCGTTGCTCGCCCTCATCCGACGCGATCTCATGATCGCCGCCCGCATCGGCGGCGGCGCGGAGCTTGGCGTGGTGTTCTTCCTCACGCTCACTGCCATCGTGCCATTCGCCCTCGGGCCGGATCAAGGGCTGCTCGCGCGTCTGGCACCCGCTGTGCTGTGGATCGCGGCCCTGTTGGCTACGCTGTTTGGCCTCGACCGGCTGTTTCAATCGGACGAGGAAGAGGGGGTGCTCGACCAGTTGTTGCTCTCGGAGACACCGCTTGAATTGGTCGTGCTGGCCAAATGTCTCGCGCATTGGCTGACCACGGGTCTGGTCCTCAGCCTTGCGGCGCCGCTTTTTGGCCTGATGCTGAACCTTCCGATTGACGCCATGCTGCCGCTGGTCGCCACGCTGCTGGTCGGCACGCCCGCGATCACGCTGATCGGGGCCGTGGGTGCTGCCGTCACCGTCAGCCTGCGACGCGGCGGCTTGCTGATGGCGATCCTTGTCTTGCCTCTCGCAGTGCCGACCCTGATCTTCGGTGTGGGAGCCGCCAATGCGGCCATCACCGGGCCAACGCCGTTTGGCGCACCGTTTCTGTTGCTTCTGGCAACCACCCTGGTCGCGCTTGTCGTCTGCCCGCTCGCGGCGGCGGCGGCTATTCGGCTGGTCCGAGGTTGATTGGCTCCGCAGGGATGTCACCCCGTGCCAGCCGTTCTGCCAGCGCCATGAGTGTCGGCGGCTCGATGTGGTCCTTGAGCGTCCGCAACTCCGTCATCGACCACCAGCCCACTTCCTGCACGTCATCATCCTCAGTATCCGCCAGGAACTGCGTGTTGATGAAGGAATTGGGCGCGCGCACCACGAAATAGCGCTCCACCACGCAGACCTTCTTGATGAAGAACGTCACGTCCTCTTCGCGGAATGCCACCTCCGGGCCAATCGGCAGGGCGAGGCCGGTCTCTTCCAGCAGCTCGCGGGCGGCGGCTTCCCGCGCTGTCTCGCCTGGCTCCAACCCGCCGCCCGGCGTGAACCAGATGCTCTTGATATGCTCATAGGGCGGTGCCACTGGCGCGGTCGTGCGGTAGCGGATCAGCAGCAGCCGGCTCGACGGATCGAAGACGAAAAGACGCGCCGTGGGGCGCTTCCGCAGCGTCCGACTCATCCGGCTATCTCCTGAAGCTTGCCCAGATCGACATTGCCACCGCAGACGAGTACGCCCACACGCTCGCCCTTCGCGGGCCTGTACGCACCCGACAGCAGCGCTGCGAGGGCGGTTGCTCCACCCGGTTCAGCCGCGATCCGCATCTCGGACCACAGCTTGCGCATTGCCAGCCGGATTGCGTCGTCAGGCACCAGCACCACCTTGTCGACATGGGCGGCGCAGGCGGCATGGACCTTGGCGCCGACGTTCATGGCACCCAGCGAATCCGCAGCGATGCTGTCGACCGGAACATCAACTGAGCGGCCTGCTTTCAAGGCTGCATAGAGCGCTTTCGACCCTTCCGGTTCCACACCCACCACCTTCACCCGCCCACCAAACCAGATCGCCATGCCGGAGATCAGCCCGCCGCCACCTGAAGCCACGAGCACGGTGTCCAGCCCCTTCGCCTGCCGCTCCCATTCAAGCCCAACGGTTCCTTGCCCCGCGATGGTCGGCCAGGCATCGAAGGCATGGATGCCATAGGCACCGCTCTCTCTTTGATAGGCTTCGCACAATGCGAGCGCATCGTTATAGCGTGCGCCCTGCACCACGACCTCGGCCCCGAACTCGCGGATCTTGGCGATCTTGGCGGGGGAGGAGATTTCCGGCACGAAGATGCGCGCTTTCTGTTTCAGTGCCCGCGCGGCATAGGCCACCGCTGCCCCATGATTGCCGCCGGAGGCTGCCGCGACCCCGGCTTTCGGCACGGCGATGGATGTCAGCGTGTTGAAAGCGCCGCGCGGCTTGAACGAGCCTGCGTGCTGGAACAGCTCCAGCTTGAGCGAAAGATCATGGCCAATGCCAAACGCACCGGAGGGCAAGGCGATCACCGGTGTTGTGCGCACATAGGGCATGATGCGGGCATAGGCGGCGCGGATGGTGGACCGGTTGACGGGAAGTCTCATGATCGATCCGCCGTGCTCACGCCCAGATCGCCATGGGGATACCATAGGCATCGCGTTCCGGCTTCTGCGGAAAGCTGATGGCTTCGCTTCGCGCCATCTTTTCGGCCACCCAGGCGCACGCGCAGGCATCGATGAAATCATCGAGGCCAACGCCCTTGGGTGGCTTGCTCGCAAGGAATTCCTCGCTGAATCCAGCGACCTCCAGCAGCAATTTCTTGCGCTGGCTGATGCCCGCGTCGTTAATTGCGGATTTTATCTTTTTTGGCTCCGTCAGAGGTTCGCGGCCATTCATCACCATGAAAGCGCCTTCCGGATGGCACTCGCGCAGGATGCTGATCAGGCCCAGATCGGCGCGAAGCAATTCATCCAGTTCGCGCACCTTGGGAAAAAGGTGGAAGGCCTGGATGGAAATCTTGCGCGGAGGTTCCGAACTCTCGAGCGACGCCTCGCACGCGGCCTCGAATGTCTGGGCATAGACGGCCCTGCGCGACGGGATGGAGAACACGCTGGATTTCCGGTCGCCCAGCAGCCCCCGCAACTCCGCCTCCGGTCCTCGACCGCCCTGGCCCACGCGCTCAGGCAGGCCGATCGGCATGTCGACCGCGATCAGCGCGGGCATCTTGGGGTGGTGCAACAGGGCTGTCATGTCAGGGCAGACCATCACCTCAGAGGCTTTGCGGCCTGAGATATCCTTCAGAACCACCGCCCAGCCAGGCGGACACCCATCCGCGCCTGCCACCAGTGTCGCCATCGTGTGCTCTCCAGGAAAACTGTTGCCACCAAAATCATTGCCACAGAAATCGTTGCTGCCGCGGTGGATGGCTCGCGCTCCGCCATGGCCTCGACAGACGCCTTATGCCAGAAGGTGCGGACAAATGACCAGACATCTTCACAGAACCGCGCTCTATGTCCCCGCCGCCAGCGAAAAGGCTGTGGCAAAGGCGGATTCGCTGGATGCGGATGCCGTGATCATCGATCTTGAGGACTCCGTCGCGCCTGAGGCCAAGGATTCGGCCCGCACCAGGCTTGCCAGTCTGCCCCCCGCGGCTCGTCTGAGGGTGATCCGGGTCAACGCGGGCAGCACGCCGTGGCACGCGGAGGATATCGCAGCAGCAGTAGCCATCGCGCCACATGCCCTTCTGCTGCCGAAAGCCTCATCGCCGGAGGATATCTGGGCTTTTCGACGCTTGATCATGCTGCACAAGCCAGTCGCTGCGCCCGCGATCTGGGCCATGATCGAGACGCCGCGGGGGGTGCTGGGCACTGTCGCCATCGCCGACGCCCTCGGCCATGATGGTGTGCTGGTGCTTGGCCTCAACGACCTGGCGAAGGAAACCGGCATGGCGCAGCAGCGCGGGCGCGCTGCGATGCTGCCGGTGTTGTCGGCGTGCGTCATCGCGGCTCGTGCCAGCGGTGTCGGCATTCTCGACGGCGTCTTCAATGATCTCGCGGATGACATGGCCTTCGCGGACGAATGCGCACAGGCCCGGGCTTTCGGCTTTGATGGCAAGACCGTGATCCACCCCCGCCAGATCGCGGCTGCCAACGCGATGTTCAGTCCATCGCAAATCGAACTCGCCGATGCCAGAAGCATCATCGCAGCCTTTGCCCTGCCTGAGAATGCGGCACGCGGCGCGATTGCGCTGTTCGGGCGCATGGTCGAAAGGCTGCATCTGGACATGGCTGTTGTCATCGTGGCGAAAGCCGAGGCGATTGCAGCAAAAAGTTCGCAGCAGGGAGGTCAAGATGTTCCTGGTCTGCGGTGAAGCCGTCATCGATCTGTTCCAGGACACGGCGGCAGGACGCATGGTCTTCCAGGGGCAGCCTGCGGGTTCTCCTTTCAATGTCGCGGTTGGCCTGGCGCGCCTGGGTCAACGCTCCGCGTTGATCACCGGTCTGTCCCGTGACGCCTTCGGACAACGGCTGATCGAGGCGATGGAGCGGGAGGGCGTGGAGTGGAGGCTCGCACCGCGTACGGATCGGCCGACGATTCTCTCCTTTGTCCTGATCAAGTCGGATGGTGGGCCGGAATACGCATTCTATGGGGAGCACGGGGCCGATACGGATGTTCGACTGATAGACCTGCCAGACGTTCTGCCTCCCGCCGTCAAAGCCATCCATGTCGGTGGCTTTCCGCTGGCGGTGGAACCCTCCAGGTCGGCCTATGCCGCGCTGATCCAGCGGGAAACCGCCCGCTGCTTCGTCTCGCTCGATCCCAATATACGCGTCTCGCTGATGGGCGATATGGTCGCGTTTCGCGCGCATTTCGAAAGTCTCTGCGGGACTGCCGCACTGATCAAGGCAAGCAGCGAGGATCTCGGCTTTCTCTATCCCGGTCACGACCCGCTGGCGGTGGCAAGGCGATGGGCCGAGCTTGGCACGCGGACCGTTGTCATCACCGATGGTGCGAAGGGGGCAAGCCTTCTGAACCGCGCTGGCACCACCTTCGTCGCGGCGTCATCCGTCGAGGTGATGGACACAGTCGGTGCTGGCGACAGTTTCATGGCGGCCTTGCTGGCTGTGCTGGCCGAGCGCGGATTGTTGGAAGATGGGCTGTTGGCGCACACCCCGGTTGATGATCTGGCCGCGGTTCTGGCCTTCGCAAACCGTGCGGCAGGGATCACCTGCACGCGGCGCGGCGCGAACCCGCCCTGCCGTTCCGATCTGGGGCTGTCATGACATCCACGAGAGTGTCGGCCAAACCCAAGCTGCTCTTCGTCGTCACGGAGGACTGGTTTTTCTGCTCGCATTTCCTGCCGATGGCACGGGCCGCGCTGGCCGATGGTTTCGATGTCGCGGTGGCCTGCCGTGTCCGTGATCACGGCAGCCAGATCACGGCCCTGGGCTGCCGTCTCTTGCCTTTGGAGGCGGATCGTAAATCGCTGAACCCGCTCAAGATCGTGGGCGCCATCACGGCACTGCGGCAACAGATTGCGACAGAAAATCCGGATATTGTCCACCTGATCGCCTTGCGCTCGATCATCATCGGTGGCCTGGCGGCAAGGCTGGAGGGTGTTTCGCGCATGGTTCTCGCGCTGACCGGCATGGGCCTGATCGGTGCAGCCCGAACGGTACGGGCGACCGTCGCGCGGAGAGCCATCCGCGGGCTGATCCGGCATGTCATCGCCCGCGATGGCACGCGCTATCTCTTCGAGAACCGCAGCGATCCTGTCCTGCTCGGCCTTGATCCCGATGACCGTGCCAGGGTGACGGTTGTCGGTGGCGCGGGGATTGATCCCGACGTGTTCACGCCCGCACCCCTGCCGGAGCAACCACCGCTCAGGCTTGCCATGATTGCCCGGATGCTGTGGTCTAAAGGCGCTGATACAGCGGTAGCCGCCGTCCTGAAGGCGCGAAGTGCTGGGGCCGAAGTCACGCTTTCACTCTATGGCGCACCTGATCCCGGCAATCCCATGGCGATCCCTGAAGCGACGTTGCGGGAGTGGGCTGGCCACCCCGGCATCAGCTGGCATGGCAAGATCACCCAAGGCGAGGTGCCCGCGATCTGGGCCGCGCATCATGCAGCGGTGCTGCCCTCGAGGGGTGGCGAGGGCCTGCCCCGCACGCTCCTGGAGGCGGCGGGGTGTGGCCGCGCCATTCTGACAACCGACGTGCCGGGTTGCCGCGATCTCGTGCGGGGCGGCATGGAAGGCCTGCTCGTGCCGCCAGATGATCCTGATGCCCTCTCGCGGGCCATTCTCGCGCTGGCCCAGGAAACCCACTGGGTGCCCGCGATGGGGGCAGCAGCCCGCGAGCGCGTGCTCATTGGCTACACCGAGCAGATGGTTGGCCGCGCGACAGTGCATCTCTACCGCAGCATGTTGGCATGATACCGGATCGCGCCGCCTTCATCCGGCGGCAGACGCGGTTGCTGCCCGTGCCACATGCGTCGGAAATCCAGCTGCATGTCGCGGATGAGGCAACAGAGTTGTGGCAGAAGACCGAGGATGAGTTGGGCGAAATCGGCCTGCCGCCGCCATTTTGGGCTTTTGCCTGGGCGGGGGGTCAGGCCCTGGCCCGCTACATTCTCGACAATCCGGCCATGATCACCGGCAAGCGCGTGCTGGATTTCGCCTCAGGATCCGGCCTTGTCGCTATTGCCGCTGCCATGGCGGGTGCCTCCTCAGTTGTGGCGTCCGATGTTGATGCCTTCGCCACCGAGGCCATCACGATCAATGCCGAGGCCAATGGACTGCCGGGCAGGATTACAACGACACAGGATGATCTCATCGGCACGGATGACGGTTGGGAAGTCATCCTCGCCGGGGATATCTGCTACCAGCGCGATATCGCGGAGCGTGTCACATCGTGGCTTGGGATGCTGGCCGCACAAGGCAGGACGGTGCTCATCGGTGACCCGGGGCGCAGCTATCTCCCGCGCGACCGCCTGGAGGAGCTTGCGACCTATCTGGTGCCAACCACGCGCACGCTGGAAGATCAGGACGTCAAGAAAAGCAGCGTCTGGCGCTTCAAGCCGCAGGGAGTTTGTCAACACTCTCCAAGCTGATCGCGCATCCGCTCAAGATCGTCGGCATGTTGGACCAGATAATGCCGCAGCCAGTAGGCATATCGCTCGGGCTGGTTGCGGGCATCAATCAGCAGATCAGCCAGGGTTTTGAGTTCCGTGGCGCTGACCTCTTCCGGGTTGAGGGCCAGCTTGCCGTCGAAACGTCCGGCATAGACATAGACCAGCTCGTTTTCGGTCAGGCCATGATCGAGCGGCGTTTCATAGCGCGCCCGAAAGCCGAAATGCAGAGAGGCCGATGCGCCAAGCTCTTCGCCAAGTCTGCGATTTGCGGCGGTCAGTGTCTTCTCTCCACAGCGTGGATGGCCGCAGCAGGTGTTGGCCCACAGGCCACCGGAATGGTATTTCCCGGCATAACGACGCTGCAGCAGAATACGTCCTTCGCTGTCGAACAGGAAGATCGAGAAGGCCCTGTGCAGCTGGCCCAGCCGATGCACCGATAGCTTCTCGCCCTCGCCGGTCTTCCGGTTCCGCTCATCCACCAGGATGAGCGTTTCCTGCTGTTGTGCCGAGCGGACAAAAGAGGGCGCGTGAATGTTCATGGCACTTTCCCTCCCTTCCTCATTGCATTGGACCACGTTACCTTAGGCCCGAACAGCGCTGTGTGCATCCGTGAGTTTACGGCTCAGGACAAACCCTTCATGGCCGACAGCAGCACCGGCAGCAGCGCCTCGCGCATCTCCACCACAGACATCTGTGCGGCGGAAACCGACACGTTGATGGCCAGTTCGGCAAGGCCACCTCTCAGCACCGGCACGGCGATGGACCGCAAGCCGAGTTCCAGTTCCTCGTCGACCAGCGCAAATCCCTCGATGCGGATGCGCTCGAACGCGCGGCGCATACTCTCGGCCTCGGTGATGGTTTTCGCTGTGAGCGCAGGATAAGGAGCCATCCTGTAGAACGCCTCTCTCTCGGCCTCGGGGCGAAAAGCCAGCAACGCTCTGCCCATGGACGTCGCATGGGCTGGAAGTCGGCTGCCCACTCCCAGACCGACAGACATGATGCGCCGCGTCGCGGAGCGGGCGACATAGACGATCTCGCACCCGTCCAGGATCGCGGCGGAGGACGATTCTCCTGTCTGTCGCATCACGCTGTCGAGCACAGGCTGCATCCGCTCGGGGATGGACTGCGTGTCCAGATAGCCCCTCGCCAGGCGCAGCACACGTGGCGTCGGCGTGAAATGCCGACCGTCGGTAGCGACATATCCTGTATGCAGCAGCGTCAGCAGCACGCGACGGGCGGCCGCGCGGCTGAGGCCGGTGTCCCGCGCGGCATCAGCCATTGTCACGCGCTCACGCCCCTCCGAGAACAGTGCAAGCACGGCCAGGCCCTTCTCCAGCCCGGCGATCAGATCCTTGGTCCCAACGCCGATGGAATGGGGTGTTTCCGGCATGACTGCTGCTCCTTGACAAGGCAGAGGGCATTGGCTATTTTAGCCGATAATCGCACAATGTGCGATTATCGCACGTAAGTCAAGCCACTGACCTGTTTGCCGAGGATGTGCATGGCCGAATTCATGTCGCTGAAAGACGCCGTAGCATCACGGGTCAGGGATGGTGATTCTGTTGCCATGGAGGGCTTCACCCACCTCATTCCCTACGCCGCTGGCCACGAGGTGATCCGCCAGAAGCGGCGCGGGCTGACACTGATCCGCATGACGCCGGACATTCTCTATGATCAGCTTATCGGTATGGGCTGTGCAGACCGGCTCGTTTTCTCCTGGGGCGGCAATCCTGGCGTGGGCTCTCTGCATCGAATGCGCGATGCCGTCGAGAAGGCCTGGCCTCACCCGCTTGCATTGACGGAGCACAGCCATGCCGCCATGGCCAATGCTTATGAGGCGGGTGCCTCCAACCTGCCTTTTGCCATGCTGCGCGGCTACATCGGTGCGGACTTGCCGAAGGTGAATCCCTCGATACGCTCGGTTACCTGTCCCTACACCGGCGAAGTGCTGGCGACGGTTCCGGCGATCCGGCCCGATGTGGCAATCATCCACGCATTACGGGCTGACCTGAAGGGCAATGTGCTGCTCGAAGGCATCACTGGCGTCCAGAAAGAGGCCGTGCTGGCGGCGCAGCGCTCGATCATCACGGTCGAGCAAATCGTCGAGGATTTCGGTTCCCGCAGCCCCAACGCCGTGATCCTGCCGCACTGGACAGTGGGCGCGGTCGTTGCTGTTCCCGGCGGAGCGCATCCATCCTACGCGCATGGCTATTACAAGCGCGACAACGCCTTCTACATCGCCTGGGACGCGATCGCGCGGGAGCGTGACAGCTTCCTGGCGTGGATGGAGGTCAACGTGATGCAAGCAGGGCCAGAGGCTTTCGCCGCCCGCAGGCCGAGGGCAGCATGAGGAGACACGTCCCGTGACCATGCACACGTTTCACACGTCTCCAGTTACACCGACCGAAATGATGACGATCGCTGCTGCACGGGCGCTCAAGTCATCCGATGTCTGCTTCGTGGGCATCGGTGCGCCCTCCGCCGCCTGCAACCTGGCGCGGCTCACGCACGCACCGGACATCACGCTGATCTACGAGAGCGGTACCATTGGCACCGAGCCGGATGTTCTGCCGCTGTCGATAGGCGATGGTGATCTGTGCGACACGGCTCTCACCACTGTGCCCGTGCCCGAAATGTTCCGCTACTGGCTGCAAGGGGGCCGCATCACCATCGGGTTTCTTGGCGGAGCGCAGATTGATCGGTTTGCCAATCTCAACACCACGGTTGTCGGCAGTTACGACGAGCCGAAAGTGCGATTGCCCGGCGGCGGTGGGGCACCCGAAATCGCCTCCAATTGCGGCGAGGTGTTCATCACCATGGCGATGGGCAATCGGGCCTTTGTCGAAAAATTGCCCTTCATCACCTCGATGGGCCATGGCGAAGGAGGCGACCACCGCGCCCGCCTCGGCCTGCGAACCAAGGGGCCGACGCGGCTGATCACCGACCTGTGCGTGTTCACGCCCGATCCCGTCACCAAGGAGTTGACGGTGGTCTCTCTGCATCCCGGCGTGACGCGCGAGCAGGTGCAGGAGAATTGCGGCTGGCCCGTACGTTTCGTGGCGGATACGTCCCAAACACCTCCTGCGACCGAAGAGGAATTGTCCGTGCTTCGCGCGTTGCACGCGCGTACCAGGAAGGCCCATGGTGGCATATGACGACAGACGTCTACATCTGCGACTATGTTCGCACGCCCATCGGACGGTTCGGCGGCGTCCTTGCCAAGGTGCGCGCGGATGACCTGGCAGCGGTACCGCTGAAGGCACTGCTTGCGCGATATCCGGGCATTGCGTCGCATGTCGATGAGGTCATTTTCGGCTGCGCCAACCAGGCAGGTGAAGACAACCGCAATGTTGCACGCATGGCGAGCCTGCTGGCGGGATTGCCCGAAAGCGTGCCTGGCCTGACCCTGAACCGCCTTTGTGCCTCCGGCCTCGATGCGGTTGGCGCCGCGGCGCGAGCCATCAAGGCCGGCGAGATCGACCTGGCTATCGCGGGCGGTGTGGAGAGCATGACGCGCGCCCCGCTGGTGATGGGCAAAGCCTCCGAAGCCTGGCAGCGCTCTATGGACATCCATGACACCACCATCGGCTGGCGCTTCATCAACCCGTTGATGAAGCAGCAATACGGTGTCGATTCCATGCCCGAAACGGGTGAGAACGTTGCCGACGACTTCCAGATTTCGCGTCAGGCGCAGGATGCCTTCGCCTGGCGCTCGCAGCAACGCGCATCGCGTGCGCAGGCCGATGGCTATTTCGCGGGCGAGATTGCGCCTGTGACCATTGCTGGCAAGACGCCGGTGGTGGTCGACCGCGATGAGCATCCCCGCTCCGACACGACGCTTGAGTCCCTGGCGAAGTTGAAGAACTTCGTGCGCAATCCCGGCACGGTCACGGCAGGCAATGCATCGGGCATCAACGATGGTGCGGCAGCGCTGATCCTGGCTTCTGCCGCGGCCGCGCAAAGGCATGGCCTGACGCCGATGGCGCGGGTGTTGGGGATGGCCTCTGCTGGCGTGCCGCCGCGCATCATGGGCATCGGCCCGGTGCCTGCCGTGCAGAAGCTGTTGGAGCGCATTGGGTTGAAGCTCTCTCAGATCGATGCGATCGAGTTGAACGAAGCCTTTGCCAGCCAGGGCATTGCGTCTCTCCGGCAGTTAGGCCTGGCCGAGGACGCGGATTTCGTGAATGCCAATGGCGGTGCCATCGCGCTGGGCCATCCGTTGGGCATGTCCGGCGCACGCATCGCGGGAACGCTTGCGCGGCAGCTCCAGCGCAGCGATGGCCGGTATGGCATTGCCACGATGTGTGTGGGTGTCGGGCAGGGTGTCGCACTTGCGATAGAGAGGGTGAAATGACCAGAAGCTTCCCATTGAAAAGCAACGACGTGCATCCCGCGTCGCTCTCGCCGATGTACCGGAGCAGCCTCCGCCGGGCACCCAGCCAGCCGCTGGTGCTGATACCGCCGACAATGACCGAGATCACCGGTCCGGTGTTCGGCCATAACTCCGTGCGGGCGGATGAAGCCGACCTCACCAAGCAGCACAAGGGCGAGCCAATGGGCGAGCGCATCATCGTTGCAGGACGCGTGATGGACGAAGATGGCCGCCCTGTGCCCAACACCTTGATCGAAGTGTGGCAGGCCAACGCCGCCGGGCGTTACGTGCATGTCAATGACCAGCATCCTGCGCCCCTCGACGAGAATTTCACGGGCGCTGGCCGCGTCGTGACAGATGCGGATGGCCACTATCGGTTCGTCACGGTCAAGCCTGGCGCGTATCCGTGGAAAAACCACCACAATGCCTGGCGTCCCGCGCACATCCATTTCTCGTTGTTTGGAGCGTCTTTCCTCAGCCGCATTGTCACGCAGATGTATTTCCCCGGCGATCCTCTGTTTCCCTTCGATCCGATTTACAATTCGGTGACCGACGCCAAGGCCCGCGAGCGCATGGTTTCGACATTCTCGCTCGATCTGACCGAGCCGGAATGGGCGCTGGGGTTCAATTTCGACATCGTGCTTCGGGGACGCGAGGCCACGCCGATGGAGGAACCGCACGATGACTAAGTCAGCCCGCGCAAAACATCCCGTCGGGTTGACGCCCTCCCAGACCGTTGGTCCGTTCTTTCACTACATGATGACGCCCCATGCCTATGACGTGCCGGAGTTGTTCGTCACGAATCTGGCTGATGGCACGGGACTTTCGGACACCATCCGCATCGAAGGCCGTATGCTCGATGCGGATGGTGTGCCGATGACGGATGTGCTGCTGGAGATATGGCAAGCCGATGCCAGTGGCGCCTATGCCACGATGGAGGCGATACTCGAAGGCAACCGCCGCCCGTTCCATGGCTTTGGCCGATGTGACAGCGACAAGCAGGGTACTTTCCGCTTCACCACGATCAAACCGGGGCGGGTGCAAGGTGCTGATGGCAAGCTGCAAGCCCCGCATATTGCCGTGACAGTGCTAGGCCGTGGCCTGCTAAAGAATCTGACGACGCGCTTCTATTTCGAAGGTGATCCGGCCAATGCCGAGGATGCAGTACTGACGCTCGTTCCGGCTGCAAGGCGCGAGACGCTGATGCTCAAGCCTGGAACCGACGGCATCTGGCGGTGTGATATACGGCTGGGTGGCGATCAGGAGACGGTGTTCTTCGGGGTGTGAGGTGGTTCTTATCTTCTCCCGTAAGGTGAGAAGGAAGGAAACTGCCTACACATGGAGATAACGATCAACCTGCGTCCGTTGCGTCCGCATCTCGTCCGATGTTCCGGTCCACACCACACGGCCCTTTTCGATCACCACGTGACGATTGGCGAGTGGAAGCAGCGCCTCCAGATGCTTGTCGATCACGAGGATGCTTTGGCCCTCGTCGCGCAATTGTGCCAGCGCTGCCCAGATCTCGATGCGTATGAGCGGGGCGAGGCCCTCTGTCGCCTCGTCGAGGATCAAGAGCTTCGGGTTGGTCATCAAGGCACGGCCGATGGCCAGCATCTGTTGCTCGCCGCCCGAAAGCTGGTTGCCGAAATTGCCGCGCCGTTCCCGCAAGCGGGGAAAGAATGCATAGGCAGCATCGAGCGAGAAACGGCCCTTGCCGCTGCGGTTGGCTGCGGTAGCGACGAGGTTTTCCTCGACCGTCAAGGTCGGGAACACCTGTCGCCCTTCCGGCACCAGCCCAAGCCCCGCCTGCGCGATGCGATAGGGCGCGGCCCCGGTCATGGCCTTGCCCTCGAAACGAACCGATCCACTCGTGGACGGGATCAGCCCCATGATGGTGCGGATGGTGGTCGTCTTGCCCATGCCATTGCGTCCCAGAAGGCTGACAACCTCGCCCGATTGAACCGAAAAGCCGATATCGAACAGAACCTGTGCCGGGCCATAGCCTGCCTGCAGGGAGGAGACTTCAAGCATGGGCCACCTCCTCGCCCAGATAAGCCTCGCGCACCTGCGGATTGGCGCGGATGGCATCGGGCGTGCCTGTTGCAATGATCCGGCCGTAGACCAGCACCGACACCCTGTCCGCGACACGGAACACCGCATCCATGTCGTGTTCGACCAGCAGCATCGGGATTGTCGCCTTGAGGCGCATCATCAGGGCAATCAGCCGCTGCCCCTCGTCATGCCCGGCCCCTGCCATCGGCTCGTCCAGCAGCATGACTTTCGGTTGCATGGCGAGCGCGATGGCACATTCCAGTGCGCGCTTTTCACCGTGCGAAAGCAAGCCTGCCGGTGTCGCCGCACGTTCGGCCAGGCCCACTTCAGACAGCATGGCCAGAGCCTCGCTGTTCAAGGCGGCTTCATCCGCCACCGTGCCGAAAAAGCGGAAGCTGGAGCCGGAACGAGCCTGCACGGCCAAGGCAGCGTTCTCCAGGGCCGAGAAGCCAGGGAGGATCGACGTGATCTGGAAGGAGCGCGTCAGTCCGGCCCGCGCCCGCTTGTCCGGCGAGAGGGCCGTGATGTCGCTACCACCAAGAAAGACCTGGCCAGCATCAGGTTGCAAGAACCCGGAAATCTGGTGGATCAGCGTTGTCTTGCCTGCGCCGTTGGGACCGATCACGGCATGAATCTCGCCACAGCGCACATCGAGCGACACGTCGTCGGTCACGCGCAAGCCGCCGAAGTTCTTGCGCAGGCCCTTGAGTGAGAGAACGACTTCCGGGGTCGCGGTGGCAGTCTCAGCCATGGCGTCCTCCTGCCAGTCGCTGGACAAAGCCAAGGATCCCGCCGCGCATGAACATCACGATCAGGACCAGCATCGGTCCGAAGATCACCTTCCAGTGCTCGGTGAAACCCGACAGCCACTCCTCCAGCAGCAGGAACGCCGCAGCACCAATGATCGCACCATGCAGCGATCCCATGCCGCCCATCACCACCATGACGATAAGTTCGCCAGAGCGCTGCCAGGACATGTAAGCCGGGCTGACGAATTCGGTCAGATTGGCCAGGAGAAAGCCCGACAGGCCGCCGATCATGCCGGAAATGACATAGGCCGCGAGCTGATAGGGATAGGGATTGAAGCCGATGGCCTGCATCCGCTGCGGGTTCTGCTTGGCACCTTGCAGCACGCGGCCAAAGCGCGAGGCGACAATCGCGCGGCACAGCACATAGGCCGCAATGAGACTGGCAAGCACCACATAGTAGAACAGGCGATCATCCTTGAGCAGCTTTGCACCCATCACCAGCGAGCGGGCGGCGACTGTCAACCCATCATCGCCGCCATAGGCTCTCAGCGACGAAGCCGTGTAGAAAGCCATCTGCCCGAAGGCGAGGGTGATCATGATGAAATACACCCCCCGCGTGCGCAACGAGATGGCTCCGGTGATCAGCGCAAACAGCGCGGAAGCTGCAAGCGCCACGACGAGGCCGGTGAAGAATCCATCATGTCCATGCGAGGCAAGGATCCCCATGGCATAGGCACCAATGCCGATGAAGGCAGCGTGGCCGAACGATACCAGTGCGCCGAACCCCAGGATCAGGTCCAGTGCCAGTGCCGCAATGGCCAGGATCATCACCCGCGACACCAGGTTCAGGATATACCCGTCGCGGATGAACAGGCCGAGCAACGGCACCACGGCCAGGGCGGCAAACAGCAGCAGCGGAATGATGCGGGAGGAGCGCGGCACTCAGCGCCCCTTCGCCGGGAAAAGCCCCGAAGGACGGAAGAACAGCACGGCGGCCATCAGCACATAGATCAGCATGGACGAGATGGCCGGGCCAACGGCGCGGGCGTTCGGCGCGGTCATGCCGAAGCCGCGCAGGATATCGACCGTGAAGGAGCGCCCCAGCGTGTCCACAAGGCCGATGAGGATCGCCGCGACGAACGCCCCCCGGATCGACCCGATGCCACCGATCACGATCACCACGAAGGCCAGGATGAGGATGGTGTCGCCCATCCCCGGTTCCACCGAAAGGATCGGCGCAATCATGATGCCTGCAAAACCCGCCAGCATCGCGCCAAAGCCGAACACGATCATGAACAGGCGACGGATATCCACACCCAGTGCCGAGACCATCGGCGCGTTTGTCGATCCCGCCCGGATCAGCATTCCCACGCGGGTGTGGTTGATCACGAGATGCAGGCCAAGCGCCACCGCGAGGCCAGCGCCAATGATGGCGAGCCGATAGACCGGATAAAGCACACCCTGGGCCAAGGCGATGGACCCTTGCATGATCTCGGGCACCGGAACGCTCAAAGGGGCCGCCCCCCACACGATTTTCACGCCCTGGTTGAGGAACATGATGATACCGAAGGTGGCAAGCACCTGCTCGAGATGATCTCGGTCATAGAGGTGGCGGAACACCACCACCTCCAGCACCAGCCCGAGCACCAGGGCGGCCAGCAGCGCCAGCGGCAAGGCGAGAAAGAGATTGCCGGTGAGCGCTGTGAAGGTGACGGCGAGATAGGCCCCTAGCATGTACTGCACACCATGCGCCAGATTGATGAAATCCATCACGCCGAACACCAGTGTCAGTCCGGCGGCCACCAGGAACAGCAGAACGCCAAGCTGCAAGCCATTCAGGCACTGGATCAGGAAAAGCGTGGTGTTCATGGGTTGCCGCCGATCACCGCAGTCGCTTCGATTTCCACCATTGCGGCGGGTTCGACAAGTGACAGAACCTGCACCAGCGCCATGGCGGGAAAATTCTTGCCGAAGACCTCCCGGTAAACAGCGCCGATGTCCCGCAGCGAACCGCGATAGGTCGCCATGTCGGTGACATACCAGGTAAGCCGCACCAGATGCTCCGGCCCGGCACCCGCTTCCGCCAGGATGGCGCGAATGTTCAGGAGCGCCTGTCGGACCTGAACGACGAAGTCCGGCGCGAAAACACCTTGCTCGTCCCAGCCGACGACTCCTCCTGTCACCACGATATCCCCCTGCGCCACGATGCCGTTGGCATACCCCTTGGGCTGAGGCCAACCCGGCGGCTGGAGCCTGCGGATATGTCCTGTCTTGCTCATGTCAGGTGCCATTCCTTGCCCGCTCAGCGTCGTTGATGGCCATGCGTCGCAGCTCGAAGCGTTGCAGCTTGCCCGTGTTGGTCCGTGGCAGTGCTGCCACATAAGCAATTGCGCGGGGATATTTGTAGGGCGCGATCTCGGCCTTCACATAATCCTGCAAGGCCCTGGTCAACGCGGGGGCGCCGTGATGGCCAGGCCCGAGCACGACAAACGCCTTCACGATCATGCCACGGTCGGCATCGGGTTGCCCTACCACGCCACACTCTGCCACGGCCGGGTGGGTGAGGAGGCAGCTCTCCACCTCTGGTCCTGCGATGTTGTAGCCCGCCGAGACGATCATGTCGTCCGACCGCGCCTGATACCAGAAATACCCTTCGGCATCCCGGATGTAACTGTCCCCCGTGATGTTCCAGCCCTGCTCGACATACTTGCTCTGGCGGTCATCCGCGAGATAGCGGCATCCCGTGGGACCACGCACCGCCAGGCGACCGATGGTGCCCGCAGGCACGGCGTTGCCCTTGGCGTCAAGCACGGTGGCTTCGAAGCCTGGAACCGCAAGGCCTGTGCTGCCTGGCCTGATGTGTCCCTCGGGTGCGGAGATGAAGATGTGCAGCATCTCGGTCGCCCCGATACCATCCATCAGGGGCAAGCCAGTCGCAGCCTTCCAGGCCTCGAAGGTGGCAAGCGGCAGAGCCTCTCCAGCGGATACGCATATGCGCAGGCTCGACAGGTCATGCTCGCAAAGCTTGCCCAGCATGACGCGATAGGCCGTCGGTGCCGTGAAGCAGATGGTGGCGCGATGTGCGGCGATGGCCCCCATCAGTTGCTCCGGTGGCGCGGATTCCAGCAGCACGGCTGAGGCCCCGATACGCAAGGGAAACAGCACCAGCCCGCCCAGTCCGAAGGTGAAGGCCAGCGGAGGCGAGCCGATGAAGCGGTCGCTCGGCAGCGGCTTCAGCACATGCTTGCTGTAGGTGTCACAGATCGCCAGGAGATCACGATGGAAATGCATCGTCCCCTTGGGCTCGCCCGTCGTGCCCGATGTGAAGCCGATCAGGCAGACATCATCGGATGCGGTATCGACCGTGTCGAAATGCGCATACTCCGGCTTGTCCATCAGGGCATCGATCATGCCGCCGTCACCCCAGCAGGCAAGCGTCACGGGATGATCCGCGGTGCTGATCGCCTTCTGCAACTCATCCTTCAGCGCGTTATCGCAGAGCGCGATGCCGATCCGGGCTTTCGCCAGCGGATAGCGCAACTCCTTGGCCCGCAGCATCGGCATGGTGCAGACGACGATGCCGCCCGCCTTGATCACCGCAAACGTGGCAGCCACCAGCATCGGCGTGTTGGCTGAACGCAGCAGCACCCGGTTGCCCGGCACCATGCCCAAATCCCGCGTCAGCACGTTGGCGATGCGGTTCACCTTTTCCAGGAGTTCGGCATAAGTCCAGGTTCGGGCGTCGCAGATGAGGCAAGGCGCATGGCCTCGCCCAGCCGCGACATGCTGATCGATGAATGCGGACGCGCAGTTCAGGCGTTCCGGATAGACCAGCTCAGGCAGCGAAAACAGGAACTGCGGCTGCTGGTCAGCGGCAGGCAGATTGTCGCGGCAGAAGCTGTCGACATGCCCGGAGCGCTGCATCATTGGCCTCCGCCCGATGAAGCCCGGATGGCCTCCCGTGCGATGACGATCTTCTGCACATCAGTCGCGCCTTCATAAATGCGCAGGGCGCGGATTTCGCGGTAGAGTTCCTCGACCTTGACGCCTTTGGTAACCCCCAGGCCGCCAAAAAGCTGGAGCGAACGGTCGATCACGCGCTGGGCGTTCTCTGTCGCCACCATCTTGGCCATCGCGGCCTCGCGGGTGATGCGGGGGGCACCCTGATCTTTCATCCAGGCCGCACGATAGACGAGCAGGGCCGCAGCATCGATCTCGGCCTCGCTCTCGGCGATGGCCGCTTGTGCCAGGGGCAGTTCCGCCATGGGCGCGCCGAAGAGATGGCGGGATCGTGCCCGCGCCAGTGCCTCGTGCTGGGCGCGGCGGGCAAAGCCGAGGGCTGCGGCCCCCACGGTCGAGCGGAAGATATCCAGCGTCGCCATCGCCACCTTGAAGCCATCGCCAGACTGTCCGAGCCGATGGGTCAAAGGAACCCGTACCGCATCGAAACGCAGCGTTGCCAGCGGGTGAGGCGCGATCACTGCGATGCGCTCGGTGATGACAAGGTCCGGCGACTGGGCATCGACGACGAAGGCTGACAAGCCCTTGGCGCCTGGAGCATCACCTGTGCGTGCAAACACGACGTAGTGATCAGCGATTCCGCCATTCGATATCCAGGTCTTCTCACCTGTGATGCGAACATGATCCGGGCCATCCGATACGGCCGCTGTCGTCATCGCCGCGACATCGGACCCCGCTTCCTTTTCCGATAGGGCAAAGGCCGCGATGGTCCGGCCCGTCGCCACGTCAGGCAGGTAGCGTTGCTTGAGCGCTTCCGAGCCAAACAGCGTGATCGAGCCAGTACCTAGCCCCTGCATGGCGAAGCCAAAATCCGCCAGACCATCATGCCAGGCCAGGATATCGCGGCTCAGGCACAGCGTGCGGACATCCAGCGAGGCCGAAAGTCCACCATAGGCCGCTGGTACGCAAGCGCGCAGGAAGCCCGCATCGCCCAGAGCCCGCACCCTTGCGCGACATGCCAAGTCAAGGCCCGCATCAGTCGTGGTGTCATGGGGCAGTCCTGGCAGCGCTTCTGCCGCGAAGGTGGAGAGCCTGTCCGCGAAAGCCCGATGCGAGGCATCGAAGAAAGGCCAGGGCAGGGTGGATGCAAGCGTCATCAATTGCCCTCGAACACCGGCTTCTGCCGGGCTGCAAAGGCGCGGTAGGCCCGGCCAAAATCCTCCGTCGTCATGCACAAGGCCTGCGCCACGGCCTCGGCCTCGATGGCATCATTGACCGACATGGCCCATTCCATTTCCAGCATCCGCTTGGTCATGGCGTTGGCGAAAGTCGGGCCATCGGCCAGCTCGCGGGCCAACGCTTCGGCCTCCGTGAGCAGTGCCGCATCTGAGGTGAGGCGGTTGAAGAACCCCCAGCGCTCGGCCTCCGCGCCGCTCATCGAGCGACCGGTGTATAGCAGCTCAGAGGCGCGACCCTGGCCGACGATCCGGGGCAGCAAAGCGCAGGCCCCCATGTCGCAGCCCGCCAGGCCGACACGGTTGAACAAGAACGCCACCTTGGCGCGTTCGGTACCAAGACGCAGGTCAGAGGCCATGGCGATGATGGCACCCGCGCCCGCGCAAATGCCGTCGATGGCTGCGATCACGGGTTGTGGGCAGGCCCGCATGGCCTTGACGAGTTCGCCCGTCATGCGGGTAAAGCGCGTCAGGCCAGCAGTGTCCATTGCGATCAATGGACCGATGATCTCCAGGACATCGCCACCCGAGCAGAAGTTTCCACCCGCCCCTGTCACGACAATGGCCTTGACCTGTTCATCACGCGGACAGGCCTGGAAGAAATCCGTCAGCTCACGATAGCTCTCGAAAGTCAGCGGGTTTTTCTTCTCTGGCCGGTTCAGGGTAACGAGCGCCACCCTGCCTGTGATGGCGAGCGAGAAATGCGCTGGCGTGTACCCGGCGAGAGGGAGAGTGACCTGGCTGGCTGGCAATTGGGTCATGATAGATCTCCCAGCGATTTGCGGGCGGACGTCTTGGCCTTGCCGAGGAGCGCCATCAATTGCTCCTCCTCTTCCCTGGACAAGTCGGAGAAGGTTGCTGCGATCCAGTTTTCATGGGCTGCGGCCATCTGGCTGAATGTACTGCGCCCGTCTGCGGTGAGCGATACCACCTGCGTCCTGCGATCCTGCGGCGAAGGCTTGCGATCGAGGAGGCCCTGGCCCACCAGCTTTTCCACGATCGCGGTCACGTTGCCATTGGACACCATCATGCGCTGTGACAATTCTCCCAGTGTCAGTCCGGCCGGCGTCTTGTGCAGCTGCGCCATCAGGTCGAAGCGTGGAAGCGTGACATCGAAGGCATCGCGCAGGCGGCGCCGCACGCCATTCTCGATCAGTGTCGTGCAGGTGAGCATCCGCAGCCAAAGGCGCAATTCGGTCTTGTGATCGCCGGGGCGCAGCGTGGCGGTCGTCTCGCGGTCGATGGGCGCAGGAGGAGAGCTGCCCTCCATCACAATTCACCTCCCGCCACGACAACAGTGGAACCGGTGACTGCGGCGGCACCATCCGACACCAGCCAGAGGCAGGCGGAGGCCACTTCATCCGGCCGGATCAGGCGCTTCAGAGGCTTATCCTTGAGAATTTCCGCCAGCACGTCGTCGCGGTTGCGTCCGGTCTTTTCGACGATCCTGTCGATGCTGCCTCTGACCATGTCCGTCTCGGTGTATCCCGGACAGATGGCATTGACCGTGACGCCACTGGCCGCGGTTTCAGCCGCGAGCGCTTTCGTGAACCCGACGACGGCGTGTTTGGCTGCCGTGTAGGCGGAAACATAGGCATAGCCCTTGAGGCCTGCCGTTGATGCCACGGCAATGATGCGCCCGTGCTTGCGGGCCACCATGTTAGGCAGCACGGCGTGTGCGGCATGAACGGTGCCCATCAGGTTGATGTCCATCATGCGTCGGAACATGCCGCTGTCGGTCTTCAGGAATGGTGCGCTTTCCGCGTTGCCCGCGTTTGCCACCAGGATGGCGATGGGGCCGCGGGCTGCTTCTGCCTTGCGGAAACCATGCAGGACGGCAGTTTCCTCCGTGGCATCGAGAATGAGGTAGCCCTGCGCATCGCCCGATGCCACGGCGTCAAGCAAGTCGCTCTCTGTCCGCCCGGTCACGGTCACCACAGCACCAGCCGCGGCCAGTGCTTTGGCGATCGCCCGCCCGATGCCCCGACCGCCGCCAGTCACCACCGCATGTCGACCAGCCAAGGACATATCGGCATTCTCCCTGCGAAACATTTTAGGTTTGAAATAATTCAGCGCAAGAGGGCAAGACCCGTTGTCAGAAATTATTTTAAGCCTAAAATATCTTTCGCATCCAATGGAGGGTTCCTATGCGCATTGCGGTCGCTGGTGGCGGTCCTGCCGGTCTGTATTTTGCGCTGCTGATGAAGCGCGATTGGCCGCAGCTCGACATCACGGTATTCGAGCGCAACCAGGCGGATGATACCTTCGGCTTCGGCGTGGTGTTTTCAGATCAGACGCTGGACACTTTCAAGGCCGCCGACGGACCGAGCTATGAAGCGATCCGTGCCAGCTTCGCCTATTGGGACGATATCGAAATCCACTTCAAGGGCGAGGTACGCCGTATCGGTGGTAACGGTTTCTGCGGCTGTTCACGCCGCTCTCTCCTGATGCTGCTTCAGGACCGGGCGCGCACGCTGGGCGTGAAACTGGTGTTCGGACAAGAGCTTGCGGACAGCGCGGCGCTGTCGCGTGATTTCGACCTGGTGGTGGCGGCGGATGGCATCAACAGCCGCATCCGCGAAAGCGATGCCGCGCATTTCCAGCCTGAGACCGACCTTAGACCCAACCGCTTTGTCTGGATGGGTTCGACGCGGCCGCTCGATGCCTTCACCTTCTGGTTCAAGGAAACCGCGCAGGGCATCGTGATTGTCCACGCCTACCAGTACGAAGAAGGGCGCTCGACCTGGATTTTTGAAACGGACCCCGAGACGTTTGCCGCGTTGGGTGTCGGCTCCATGAGCGAGGCAGAAACAGCGGCGTTCCTCGAAACCTTGTTCAGGGAGGAACTGCAGGGGCATCGCCTGATCACCAATCGCTCGCAGTGGCGGCAGTTTCCGATGATTCGGGCACAGCGCTGGGTGAAGGGCAACATCGTGCTGATCGGCGATGCGAAGGCGACGGCACATTTCTCCATCGGCTCTGGCACCAAGCTGGCGATGGAGGATTCGATCCATCTGCACCGCGCCTTTCACGCCAAGGGCCTCGACGTTGCGGCAGCGCTCCACCATTTCGAGACCACGCGCCGCGAGGAGGTGGAGAAAACCCAGCACGCCGCCGATGTCAGCCTGGTCTGGTTCGAGCATGTCGAGCGCTTTTGGGACTTTGCACCAACCCGTTTCGCTTTCGGGCTGATGACGCGCTCGAAGGCGATCACCTATGACAACCTCGCCCTGCGTGCTCCGGAATTCGTGGCGGCGGCAGATGCTTGTGTGGCAGCCGAATTGGGCACGCAGGCGCGGGTAAACCCTAACGGTCAGGCCGTCGTGCCGATGTTCCAGCCCTTCCGCCTGCGTGACATGATGGTGCAGAACCGCGTCGTGCTGTCGCCGATGTGCCTCTACTCTGCCACCGAGGGCCTGCCCGATGACTGGCACCTCATGCACTATGGTTCCCGCGCCGTCGGTGGTGCGGGCCTGATCTTCACCGAGATGACCTGCGTAGCGCGGGACGCCCGCATCACGCCGGGCTGCACGGGCCTGTGGAACGACGCGCAGGAACTGGCCTGGAAGCGGATCGTGGATTTCGTTCACGATAAGTCGAACGCCAGGATCTGTCTGCAGCTCGGACATGCCGGCCGCAAGGGTGCATCACGGCTGATGTGGGAGGGCATGGATCGGCCCTTGAAGGACGATGCGTGGCCCATATTGTCGGCCTCGCCGATCCCTTACTATCCCGAGAGCCAGACCCCGCGTCAGGCAACGCGGGCGGATATGGACAGGATCACGCAAGAGTTCGTGCAAGCCGTGGAACGGGCCGTCCGCATCGGCTTTGACATGATCGAAATGCACGCCGCGCATGGTTATCTGTTGGCGTCTTTCCTGTCGCCTCTCACCAATCAGCGTGTGGATGAGTACGGCGGCAGTCTGGAGAACCGCCTGCGTTTCCCGCTGGAGGTGTTCCGTGCCATGCGCTACGCGTGGCCGAAAGCCAGGCCGATGTCGGTGCGCATCTCCGCCACCGATTGGGCGGAAGGCGGCATCACCGGCGATGATGCCGTCGCCATCTCCCGCACCTTCGCTGCCGAAGGCTGCGACCTGATCGACGTTTCTACTGGCCAGACCACCTCGCGCTCGCGCCCGGTTTATGGCCGGATGTTCCAGCTTCCTTTCTCCGACCAGATTCGCAACGAGGCGGACATCGCCACGATGTGCGTCGGCAACATCACCACCGCTGATCAGATCAACACCATTGTCGCGGCCGGCCGTGCCGATCTCGTGGCCCTGGCGAGGCCGCATCTGGTGGACCCCGGTTTCACCTTGCGGGCGGCCGCTTGGTACGGAGTCGATGTGCCTGTGCCTCGGCCCTATCAGCCTGGCAAGGACCAGATCATGCGCAACACGCCGCGCGAGCGGGCTGACCTTGAGGCGCTGAAGCTGAAGGCAAAGCCGCAAAGCCATTAGCCCGCAGGAGGGTAGGCGTCATCGGACAGGTGGACACGCGCCATTGACTTGAGTTGCGCCCCGTGGCCGGACCTGTAAGGTCCGCCCATGGAAACGTTCGAGATTCTTGGCGTTGTTGCCGCGGTCGGCTTTCTGCTCATCGGCGTGCCGATCATTGCCATCAACAGCCGGAACCATGCGCTTGCGACCCGTGCGCTGGTCGAGCCGCTGATGGCCCAGGTCGCCCGATTGCAGCAGCAGATCGACGCCTTGAGAGCGCAAATCTCGACACTGTCAACACCTCCTGTGGACGCGAGGCCCGCTGAGGTGAAGCCCCGTGCTCCCACGAAGCAGAAGGCATCCGGACCAAGGGTCGCGGAAAGTCCCGGTATCCCCGCCGACAGTGCGGCCTTGCCACCACCGCTTCCCCCTGGCTTGGCGGCGCGTGTCGCGCAGCCCCCGCCCTTGCCAGCAAGCCTCCAGCCAGGTCCAGCACCTTTGCCGCAACCCCCACGGCGGGATTTCGAGGAACTGATCGGCACGCGCTGGGCCATCTGGATTGGCGGGCTTGCGCTGGCCTTGGGCAGCCTCTTTCTCGTCCGCTACACCATCGAGGCCGGATATTTCGGCCCGGTCGCGCGCTTGCTGATGGCAACGGCATTTTCCTTCGTGCTGCTATGCGCGGGAGAGCTTCTGCGGCGAGGTGCTGTTCTGCCACGGCGGCTGGCGGAAGTGCCGGTCGAGCACGCGCCACTGGCCTTGACAGCAGCAGGGATCGTCGGCCTGTTCGGTACGGTCTACGCAGCTTTTGCAGTTTATGATTTCTTGCCGCAAACCCTGACCTTCGTGCTGCTTGGCCTCATCGGGCTTGCGGCGCTGGGAGCCGCCTTGCTGCACGGGCAGGCCCTGGCAGGTGTCGGGCTCGTCGCATCCTACGCCACGCCTGTTCTGATCGGGGGCGACAGCAGCAACCGCTGGCCGCTGGTGATCTTCCTGCTGGCGGTGACGGCGGCAGCCATGGCGGTGCAGAACCGCCTCAGGACACGCTGGCTTGGCACGGCGGTGATTGTCGGCGTCGGTCTGTGGACCGCCCTGCTGATTGCTGGGCAGGATCAGTTGCCCGTCGCCGAACTGACATTCATGCTGGCCGCCATGGCGATCTTTGCCGCCGCCCTGTGCTGGTTCAGGGAGGAGCCAACGCTGCTGGAAGGTCCGCAGGCCGTGGTTGCCATCGCCGGTCTCGCGGCGGCGCTCGGTCTCTCCTTCGTGTCTCATTCAGGCGGGGCTGGCCTGTATGCCGTTGCTGCTCTTCTGGCGGTGTTGATCATCACAGCAACGGCGGCATTCAGCGGTCGTGGAGCGTCAGCAATCGTGGCAGGTGGTCTGCTGCCGCTGGGAATGCTCCTGACTTGGCCATCCCTTCAAGGCTCCAGCCTCCCCGCAATCCGCGTCATCAAGGGTGCGTTGCTGATCGTCACAACCCCACCTGCCGCGCCGGGCCTCCTTTTCCCGTTTGGTCTTGGCGCTGCCGTGCTGCTGGCGGGCCTGCCTCTCGCGCTGTTTCTGCGTCGGACCACCCCGAGGGTACAGCACGATGTGCCAGGCTTGATGGCCATCGCCATTACTGCTGGCCTGGCTGCGCCCCTTCTGGTGCTGGCCTGGGCCTTGCGCAGCGAGGGCCTGATTCAGAACCTGCCAGCGGCAGCCATCCTCGCAGTCCTGTGCGGCCTACTCGCACTTGCTACCTTGCGGCTCCTGAAGGGCGCACAGGACGATCTGGCGAGAATCGGCGCGGGCGGTTATGGCGCCGGTGCGGCGCTCGCCCTTGGATTGGCCATCGCCTTCGCCTTGCCCGGCTTGTGGATGGCGGTGGGCTTTGCCTCGGCGGCGCTGGCTGGTGCGGCCTTGAGCGATCGCCAACAGCTGCCCATGCTGCGCCGCGTCGTTGCCGCCTTTTCGACGACGGCCGTGCTGCGTGCTGTTTCGGCCCCGCTCTATCAGCCCGAGACGGCGTGGCCTGTGTTGAACAGCTACGTTGCGGCGTACGCGCTTCCCGCCCTCTTGCTGGCCGCCACCGCCTCTATCCTGTCGCGGCATCAGCAGGATCGCAATGTGTCAGTGACTGGCGGGGCCTCTGCCGCGTTGGCGGCGCTCTTCGCGGGCTACGCCATTCGACACGCCTTCCACGGTGCGGAGCTGTATGATCGCTTCCGTTTTGGTCTGGGAGAATCCGGCTTGTATGTTCTGGCCTGCCTGCTGCCATGCCTGATCCTCTTTGGGCTCAGGCAGCGCTTGGGCACGGAACGAATGGAGCCGTTTCGCCGTCCTGCCGTTGCCGCCAATATGGCAGGATTGCTGTTGGTGGCCGTGCTGGTCCTTGGATTGGGAAACCCCTGGGGCGGTGTCCTGATATCCGGCCCGCGGGTGCTCGATTCGTCTTTCGTTGGCCTGCTTTTGCCAGCGCTCGCCCTGGGCGTGTTGGCCTATCTTGGCCGGACCATGCCAGGCTTCCTCACCACGCGACTTGTGGATGCCAACCGAATCGCTGCGATTGCGTTGGGATATCTTTATTGCGCCGCGCAGATCAGGCGTTTCTTCGCAGGCACCGCACGCTTCGCCTTCGCTCCCGTCGGCGACGTCGAGCATTACGCCTATTCCGTTGGTACGCTGATTTTCGGTGTCGCGCTTCTTGCCATCGGCTTCCGCCTGGGGTCGCGGCCAACGCGATTGGCTTCCGCCATTTTTGTCACGCTTGCGGTGCTGAAGGTGTTCCTGTTCGACATGGCCGAATTGACGGGTCTGCTCAGGGCCTTGTCCTTCATCGGTCTTGGTGGCGTGCTGATTGGCATCGGCCTGGCCTACCAGCGGCTTTTGGTCGACCGCGACAGGCGGCCGCACACCGATGTCTCATTCGCCGCGGACAAGCCGAGCGGCTAGTGCGTTGTGGCGTTCGACATGGCGGCGCAGGTCTAGCGCTGTCAATTGGCCCTCCCGCACCACCACACGTCCGTTGATGACTGACCAGTTGACCCGGGCGGGGGTGCAGAACACCAGTGCCGCAACGGGATCGTGCAGGCCGCCGGCGAAGTCGAGGCTGCGCATGTCGAAGGCCACCATGTCTGCCGCCATGCCGGGTTTCAGCGCCCCGACATCATTCCGGTTCAGCACCTGCGCACCGCCCCGTGTGGCAATCTCAAGTGCGTCGCGTGCCGTCATCGCAGCGGGGTCGCCGCTGACGCGTGCGAGCAGCATCGCCTGCCGAGCCTCTGCCAGCAGATGGCCCGCATCCGCTGACGCCGAGCCATCCACGCCAAGACCGACCGGCACGCGCTCCGCCCTCATGCGGCGGATCGGCGCGATGCCGGATGCCAGCCGCATGTTCGAGCACGGGCAATGCGCGACGCCTGTGCCGGTGCGCCCGAAGAGCCGGATGCCCGCGTCATCGAGCTTCACGCAGTGGGCGTGCCACACATCGGCACCTACCCATTCGAGATCCTCGACATATTGTGTGGGCGTTTTGCCATAGCGCTCCAGGCTGTAGGCGATGTCGTTGTCGTTTTCTGCAAGATGGGTGTGCAGCGAAACGCCAGACGACCGCGCGAGATCGCGTGATTCCGTCATCAAGGCATCGCTCACCGTGAAGGGGGAACACGGTGCCAGCACGATGCGCAGCATGGCGCCGAAGGCCGGGTCATGCCAGCGCTCGATCAGCCTCTGCATCTCCTTGAGGATGGCGGGCTCCAGCTCGACAATGGCATCCGGCGGCAATCCGCCCGCGCTTTCGCCTACGCTCATTGCGCCGCGAGCCGCGTGAAACCTCAGGCCGAGATCGCTGGCCGCTTCGATCGCCTGTTCGAGCGTCGCCCCGTTGACATAGAGATACTGGTGATCCGATGTCGTCGTGCAGCCCGACAGCATCAGTTCCGCCATTGCCGTTTTGGCGGAGACATGGAACATCTCCGGCGTGATGCGTGCCCAGATAGGATAATGGGCCTTCAGCCAGCCGAACAACTCGGCGTCCTGCCCACCGGGCGTCGCCCGTGTCAGGCTCTGGAACATGTGATGATGCGTGTTGACCAGGCCAGGCATCAGCACATGGCCCGCAAGGTCGATGGTTTCGTCGGCAGCGGCGGGAAGCGTGGATGACGGACCAACCGCGACTATGCGGTTCCCCTCGATATAGACGCCACCACCTGCAATCTCGCGGCGGGCGTCGTCCATGGTCACGAGAACATCGGCATTCTTGAGCAGGAGTGTGCGTGTCATCGGTGCAGTGCAGCGGGTTGTCTTGGCATGGTCAAGGGGCAACCAGTTCGTGCAGCCCTGCCAGCCGCAGTTCGTGTTCACTCACGACCTGCGGTCTCGTCACGGCTGTGCGCGTGATGGCATCGACCTGCAAGCGCCGGAAAAGCTCGTCCTGACCATCCATCAGACCGCCACGGATCAGCTGGGTCAGCGCCGCAGCCATATCAGGGAAGGGCGAGGGTTGTGGTGCGAGTTCCAAAAGGTCCAGGTTTGCAGACTCAAGCTGTTTGCCAAGCGCGATTTCACGTCTTGCCATGCCCAAGGCACTGGCGACCATCAATCCAGCAAACCGTGCATCGCCCTGGCTTGCCACAATCACTTTGTTGCGCAGCAGCGTTTCTGCCGCAGCGAGAAAATCGGCGAGCGCAGGGTGGCTGTTGTTCATGTGCCAAGTCCTCCATCATGCCGCAAACGCCAGCGCTCTGGCCTGGTCAGGCGCAGGGCCATCAGCTCCAGTTCATCCGCCATCTTGCCCGTGAGCGCGTGCTCCAGCGACGGCTCTCGCCCCGAGGTGTGGCGATCACCCTGCTGAAGCGCGATCACTGCCCAGCGGCAATGGGCCAGCACTTCATAGGCGCGCACGGCACTGTCATTGACCTTGCGTCCGCTCTCCTGCTCATAGGCGGTGTAGAAGGCTGCACGTTCCCCCACGCCACCTGCCTCCAGATCGGGACGGCTGAAGCGCCAGCACTCCGCCATCAGCCAGCCGATATCGAACATGGGATCACCCCAGCAGGCAAATTCCCAGTCGAGGACCGCAGTCAGTTCACCTGCGTCCACCATGTAGTTGCCCGTGCGGAAGTCCCGGTGGATCAGCGTTGTCTCGCGTGGCCTGGGAATGTAGAGCTCGCACCAGCGCAAAGCCCATTCGAGACCAGGGCGCGACAATGCCAAGCGATCCAGCCAGTCGCGCATCAGTGCCACCTCGGCCGTAGCGAAATCGGTGGGCGGCTTGCCGAGGAAAGCGAGAGGCTCACAATCAGCTGCATCCTGAGCCTGTCGAAGGATTGAGGCTGATCGCGCAGGGTTGGCGGAAATCCTCGACCTTTCGACAGGCTCAAGGTGAGGATTTCGCAGCGTGGGCGGTCGGATCGCATGGATCCGGGCCATTTCCCGCGCCAGCCGCTCAGTCAGGGCAGGGCGATCAGCATCGGTCAGGCTCTTCACGACCTTGGATCCCAACCCGACACCGGGAGCCTTGGCCATAAGCGCGAAGGGGGCACCCATGACGCCTACATCATCGCAGAATGCAATGGGCTCTGGCACCGTCACGCCAGCCGCATGAGCTGCCGTGATCAGCGCAAACTCATTGCGGCGGGAATGGCTGGCATCGATGGTAGCTTCAGCGTCCTTGCGCAAAACAAAATCACGCGGTGTGTCCCGCACCGTGGCACAAACTGTCCAGTTCTCCTGGATGCCTCCGCCCTTCAGCGGGATGAGCGCCGTGACCTGGGCGCGACAGGCCAGCACGCGCTCCATCCAGCCAGACAGGCGCAGCAGCACATCGTCCGGCATCAGGCCCCCCAGCTCCAGAAGGCATCCCCTTCCTTCTGGTAATAATTCGCCAGTACCATGGAATGTACCTCGGATGCGCCGTCGACCAGTCGGGCCTGCCGGGCATAGCGGTAGATCCATTCCAGCACCGTATCCTTGGAATAGCCTTGCGCACCACACAGCTGGATCGCCGTATCCGCAGCGAGTTGCAGGGTATCCGCCACGTGATTCTTGGCCATGGAGACTTCCTTGCGGGCAAAGTCTCCCGCGTCGAGCTTCCAGGCCGCCTTCATCACCAGCAGCCGCCCGATCTCGATGGCCGAAGCCACCTGGCCCAGCTTGATCTGCACGCTTTCCCGATCCTTCAGTTTCACCCCGAAACCTTCTCGCGTGTTCACATAAGCCTGCGCGATTTCCATCGATCGCTTGGCAAGGCCAAGCCAGCGCATACAATGGGTCAGACGCGCCGGACCCAGCCGAATCTGCGTGACCTTGAGGCCATCGCCGACACCCAGCAGCACGGCGTCGTCCTCGACCTCCAGGCCATCAAACAAGAGCTCGCAATGCCCGCCATGCTCTTCCGGCCCCATGATGCCGATGCGTCGCACGATTTCCCATCCGGGCTGGTCGCGGTCGAACAGAAAAGCCGTCAATCCCTTGCGTGGGTCGTCAGAGGTCCGTGCCATCAGGATGAAATGCTGCGCCACGCCTGCGCCCGTGATGAACCACTTCCGGCCGGAGATGCTCCAGCGATCACCCTTGCGCGTGGCCTTCGTTGTGATCATGCCGGGATCGGAGCCACCACCGGGTTGCGGTTCGGTCATGGCGAAGGCGGAACGCACGGCCCCTGAAACGATTGGTTTCAGCCACTTTTCCTTCTGCACATCTGTCGCAATCTGACTGAGGACGCGCATGTTGCCATCGTCTGGCGCTGCGCAATTGAAGCAGACCGGCCCGAAGATCGAGCGGTTAGCTTCCTCGTACATCGCGGCCTGGCCGATCATGGGAAGGCCCATGCCACCCAGTTCTTTCGGCACCTGCGGCGACCAGAGGCCTGCGGCTCTAGCCTTGCCCTGCACCTGCCGGAGCACATCCATGCCGATGTTCTCGTGCTGGTCGTAGCTGCTAGGCTCCTTTTCCAGTGGCAGGATATGATCAGCCACGAAAGCGCGGGTGCGCTGGCGAATTTCGTCAAGTTCGGGGGGGAGGATAAAGTCCATGCACAACCAGCCAATTCAGGAATATAAGAGGCTACCAGCGCCCTCAGGCGATAGCCAATGCTTTTCCATCCGGTTTCCACCTCTGGACACCCTGCTGAGCGGGTTCTATCGTCTGGCCTCAGCAATGTTAAACGGAATGTTTTCTGTCCATGAATGATACGGCTATGATCGAGACCGATGCACTGATCATCGGGGCGGGGCCATGCGGCCTTTTCGCGGTTTTTGAGCTTGGGCTGCTCGATATCAAATGTCACCTCGTGGACATCCTGCCGAAGATCGGCGGCCAATGCGCCGAGCTTTATCCCGAGAAGCCGATCTACGACATTCCGGGCTTTCCCATGGTCACCGGGCAGGGCCTGGTGGACAATCTGATGCAGCAGATTGAGCCATTCGCGCCGGTCTTCCATCTCAATCAGCAGGTGGACAGCGTGATCAACCTCGGTACGCCCGAAGCGCCGAAATTCCGGGTGACGACCGATGCTGGCACGGTTTTCGAGGCCAAGGCGGTAATCGTGGCGGCAGGTGGTGGCTCTTTCCAGCCGAAAAAACCACCAATTCCGGCGATCGAGACCTATGAAGGCGAAGGCGTGTTCTATGCTGTGCGCAAGATGGAGACGTTCAGGGGGCGCGATGTGCTGATCGTCGGCGGGGGTGATTCGGCGCTGGACTGGACGCTCAACCTGGCTCCTGTCGCCAAAAGCCTGACCCTGCTGCATCGCCGCGATGAGTTCCGTGCCGCACCCCATTCGGTCGAGCAGATGCGCGCTCTGGTGTCGCAGGGCAAGGTGGCACTGCGCTTTGGCCAGGTCACAGGACTGAAGGGGGAAGCACCAAGGCTCGCGGCGGCAACCGTGAAGGGCAATGAGGGCGACACATTCGACATTGCCTGCAACACTCTGCTGCCATTCTTTGGCCTGACGATGAAGCTCGGTCCTGTGGCCCAGTGGGGCCTGAATCTCGACGAGAACCTGATCAGCGTCGGCACGGAAACCTTCGAGACATCGACACCCGGCATCTTTGCGGTTGGCGATATCAACCGCTATCCCGGCAAGCTTAAGCTCATCCTCTCTGGCTTCCACGAGGCGGCGCTGGCAGCACAGAAAGTGCATCGCTATGTCTACCCCGACAAGCGGCTGACCTTCCAGTACACGACCTCCTCGACCAGCCTGCAGAAGAAGCTCGGCGTCTCGTGAGGCATGAACGGATGGCGACCTATCTCCGTCCGACGACACTGGAAGACGCGCTCACGGTCTTGGCGGCGGATGCGGCCAGCCCCCCAGACAATGTCCTCGACCAGCTTGTTCCGTTGGCTGGCGGCACGGATTATTTCCCTGCTGTGGCGACACGGCAAGCCTGGTTCCAGCCGTCACCCCGGAGAATCCTCGATCTCTCGGCCATCCTGGAACTTTGCGGCGTAACGCATGAGCCTGGCGTCATTCGCATCGGCGCATTGGCGACCTGGACAGCCATCCTTGAAACATCACTGCATCCGGCTTTCGATGCGCTGAAGCAGGCGTCCCGTCAGGTCGGCGGTGTCCAGATCCAGAACCGTGGCACCGTCGTGGGCAATATCTGCAACGCCTCGCCCGCCGCTGATGGTGTGCCGCCCCTGCTGGCGCTTGATGCGCTGGTCGAGATTGCATCGCTGGCGGGCAGGCGGCGGTTGCCATTGTCGCAATTTGTCCTCGGAAATCGCAGGACGGCATTGCGTGCTGGAGAACTCGTCACCGCGGTGCTTGTGCCCAGCCCGGCGGAAAGCGAGCGCTCGATCTTCCTCAAGCTTGGAGCGCGCGCCTACCTCGTTATTTCGATCGCCTCGGTCGCAGCCAACATCGTGCTCGATGGCGCGGGACGCATAGCCGTGGCCAGGATCGCGGTTGGGGCGTGCTCTGCCGCACCCCAACGGTTGGCTCTTCTGGAGCATCGCCTGATCGGTGAAACGCTGGAGGCTGCGTCGCGTGCTGTCGATGCCGGCATGGTCGCTGCACTCCAGCCCATCGATGATGTGCGAGCCACGGCTGCCTATCGAATCGAGGCGGCCCAAACCCTTGTTCGCCGCGCTCTCGCTGCCCTGGCGGTACCGCAGGAGCTGGCGGCATGACGCAGCATATTCGGCCTGAAGGCATTGCGATCGGCCTGACCGTCAACGGGAAAGATCATCTGCTGAACATTTCCCCAGCAACACGCCTGAGCGAGGTGCTGCGAGATCATCTGGGCTTCACCGGCACCAAGGTGGGCTGCGATGCGGGCGATTGCGGGGCCTGCACGATCAGCCTTGCGGGCCAGCAGGTCTGCGCCTGCCTTGTTCCGGCGGCGCAGGCTGATGGTGCGCAGGTCATCACAGTCGAAGGACTTGCGGAGTCAGAGGCAGGACGGCGATTGCAAGCCAGTTTTGCCAACCATGGCGCGGCCCAATGCGGTATCTGCACGCCTGGTATGCTGATGGCCGCCACTGATCTTCTTTCGCGCAACAAAGCGCCTTCCCGCAGCGAGATCATGGATGCGCTGGGCGGCGTGCTTTGTCGCTGCACGGGATACGAGAAGATCGTGGAGGCAGTGGCGGCCGCGACTCTCGCTCTTCCGACCACCTCCGGCAGTCACTTTCGGCCAAACCAGAAGGGAAGCATCGGCCAGCGCATTCCCAAGCTTGACGGTGCATCCCGCATTGATGGCTCTGCCCTTTTCGGTGCCGATGCTGCACTTTCGGGTGCATTGTGGCTGCGGGCCATACGCTCGCCCCATGCCCGCGCGCAGTTCACACTGGGTGATCTGGCGGCCTGGGTGAAGGGAAACCCTGGCATCAGGCGCGTCTTCACCGCCCACGATGTGCCTGGTCATAACTCTTTTGGTGTCTATCCCGATCTCAAAGACCAGCCTGTTCTGGCTGATGGCCATGTGCGCTATCGTGGCGAGGCCATCCTTGCCATCCTTGGTGAGCGGGCAGCAGTTGACGCAGTGAGCATCGACGCATTGCCGATCACCTGGCAGGTGCAACCCGCTGCCATCGGCATCGCCGCGGGCCTGAAAGCGGCCCCTCCGCTGCACGCGTTCAAGCCCGACAATGTGCTGTCGCGCGGTCTAGTGGAGCGGGGCGATGTGGTGGCGGCCTTGTCCACCGCTGCCTTTAGTGCCGAGGGGCACTACGAGACTGGCTTCGTGGAGCACGCCTATATCGAGCCTGAGGCCGGTTATGCCGTCCGGCGAGGCGACAAGGTCGAGGTTTTTGCTTGCACGCAAGCGCCCATGATGGACCGCGACGAGGTGGCCCGCGTGCTGGGCCTTCCCCTGAGCGATGTCGTGATCCTTGCCTCCGCTTGTGGTGGCGGTTTTGGTGGCAAGCTCGACATCTCGGTGCAGCCACTCATCGCGCTTGCGGCCTGGCATTGCCCCGGCACGCCCGTGCGCTGTGTCTACAGCCGCATCGAGAGCATGGCATCCACGACCAAGCGCCACCCCGCCGAGGTTTTCGCGCGCGCCAGCTGCGATGCCGACGGACGCCTGCTCTCCTTCGAGATGGACGCGGATTTCAATACGGGCGCCTATGCCTCCTGGGGACCAACCGTGGCAAACCGCGTGCCGGTTCATGCCACTGGTCCCTACAAGGTTCCCCATGTCCGCAACCGTACGCGGGCGATCTACACCAACGAGACACCTGCTGGAGCCTTCCGTGGCTTCGGTATCCCGCAAGCGGCCATCGCGCAGGAATCGCTCTATGACACGCTCGCCGCAAAAGCGGGTATCGACCGATTGCAGTTCCGGCTGATCAACGCCCTACGCGTGGGGGACAGCACGCCGACGGGGCATGTGCTGCTGGCCAGTGCGGGCCTGGCGGAATGCCTGGAAAGGCTCAGGCCGGGCTGGCAGGCCATGCTGGCGGATGCAGCCGCGTTCAACAGCGTTGGCGGACCCCTCAGCCGAGGCGTTGGCATCGCCTGCATGTGGTACGGTATCGGCAACACCTCCATGTCCAATCCGTCCACGATGCGCCTGTCGCTTGATGCGTCGGGGGTGATCACGTTCTGGAATGGCGCGGTGGATATCGGACAGGGATCGACCACCGTGCTCGGCCAGATCGCTGCGGATGCTCTGGGAGCGCCTGTGCATCTCATCCGCTCGGTTGTGGGCGATACGGACAAGACCTTCGATGCCGGAAAGACATCCGCCTCTCGCCAGACCTTTGTGTCCGGCAAGGCTGCGGAATTGGCCGGGATGGCGCTGCGAGCGGAGATTCTGCGGCTCACCAATGCCGGTTCACAGGCTGTCATCGGCTTTGGCCAGTCCGTACTGACGGTCGATGACAATGGCCGCGAGATCACGCTCGACCTTGACGCATTGCCACTGCATCCTGATGGCTGTGTGTTGCAGGGCATCGGCGCTTTCGATCCGCCCACCACACCGCTTGATGCGCAGGGACAAGGCGTCCCCTATGCCACTTATGGTTTTGCGGCGCAGGCCGTATCCCTCGATGTGGATCGGGAATTGGGGACGGTCCAGGTCCGCAAGATCATCGCTGCCCACGATGTCGGGCGGTCCATCAACCCGATGCTGGTGGAGGGGCAGATCCATGGCGGTATCGCGCAGGGCCTTGGCCTGGCCCTGATGGAGGAGTTCATTCCCGGTCGCACCGAGAACCTGCACGATTATCTGATCCCCACATTTGGCGACATGCCGGAGATCGAGATCATTCTGGTCGAGGCCCACGAGCCGCTGGGGCCATCAGGCGCCAAGGGCATCGGCGAACCGGCGCTCATCCCGACAGCGCCTGCGATCTTCTCAGCCGTTCGCCACGCCGTCGGTGTCATCCCGCGTAAAGCGCCACTCCTGCCGCATCGGCTGTGGGAATTGATGCGGGCGGAGCAACCATGACATCCGCGGCCACAACCTCCCTTGCCGAGCGCTCCGCCAAATTCGGTGCTGCCGAGGGAAATGAGGGAATCATTCGCTGCGATGCCTGCCCTGTGCTGTGCCGCATCCGCCCTGGGCGCTCGGGGGCCTGCGCACGCTACGCCAATCAGGATGGGATGCTGGTCCGCACCGATCCCGTGGTGTTGCTGCAACAGGCCGTCGAGACGGGACAAATGCTGGTTCCCTTTGCGGATGGGTCTGCGGAGTGGGACGGAGCCATTCTCAACCCAGCGCGTACCTTCGTGACCGGCATTGGTGCGGGCACCACCTATCCCGATTACAAGCCTGCGCCCTTTATCGTTTCACAGACACATGATGGCGTCGACACAGTCACGGTCGTCACCGAGGGCATCTTCAGCTACTGCGGCGTGAAGGTGAAGATCGACACCGACCGGCATCTTGGTCCGGAAGCGGCCGCCATTCGGGTGGCGGGCGAGCAGGTGGGGCATGTCACGACAGCCGAATACGGCTCCCAGATGCTATCTCTGGGCGGCGTGCGCCATCTCACCGGTGGTTCCAAGAAAGAAGGCAACGTCACCTGCGAAGTGTTGCTCAATCTCTGCAATGGTGAAGCCGTTGAGTTGACGATCGACGCAGGGCATTCCGTCATCGTGCAGGCAGGCAAGGCCCCCATCGTTGATGGCAGGCAAGAAAGCCGAATGCGGGTAGGCTGCGGTTCCGCAACCATTGGCATATTTGCGAAGCAATGGCTGGGGCAGGTCGACGAGGTGATCGTCGTGGATGATCACATCACCGGTGTGCTGACCGAGCACCAGGCGGGCAGGGTGCTCGATATGCGTCCCGCCGGTATCCGCGTGCGTGGCCGCAAATCCACTCCTGGCCGCTACTTCCAGGTTGCCAGCCCCGGCATGGGCTGGGGCGGCACCGACATTACCGACCCGCTGGCGATCATCCAGCGGATTGATCCCGCCACGGCCTGGCCTGGACTTCGCTTGTTGTTGACCTCGACCACGGGAGAAGACGCCCTGTGGTGCGTTCTGGACAAGGATCTCGTGCCGCAACCTGCAGAGATGCCTGCTGGCGTGCGCGCCGTGGTGGACCGTATCGGCGAGAACTGCGAGCCCTCATTGTGTACCGTGCTGTTCATGGCCGGTGCCGGTGGCAGCCTCCGGGCGGGTGTCACGGAGAACCCGGTGCTGCTCACGCGCTCCGTTCAGGACGGCACGACGCGCGTCACGCTGGGTGGAGCACCGGCAATGCTATGGCCGGGTGGCGGCATCACCGTGATGGTGGATGTCACGCGTTTGCCGAAGAATGCCTTCGGATATGTGCCGACTCCAGCGCTGGTGGCTCCCATGGAATTCACCTTGCCGCGCGCGCTCTATGAATCGAGCGGAGGGCATGGAGGCGAGATCATTCCTGTCTCGGATGTCGTGCGAGCCTTTGGCGATACTGCGCGGATCGAGCCAATGCCGCCGCGCAATCCCTGGCCGTTGAAAGCTGGCGGGTGAACTGGCAGTCACCCCAGATGGGTGAGCTGCCGGGCGGACGCCTGCACCTTCACCATGGTCCCATCGATCTGGTGATCAAGGCCGAGGGCAACGCCAGCAGCCTGCGCAGGGCTTATGATGGGGCAGTCAAGCGATTCCAGACCATCCTGGGTGAATTGTCGAGTGAATTGCCTTTGCTGCGGGGGGCCCTGACGGGCGAAACGCCTCCAATTGCGGATACGCCCGTTGCAAGGCGCATGATCGCGGCGTGCTGGCCGCACCGGACTCACTTTATCACGCCGATGGCCGCTGTGGCAGGCGCTGTCGCCGACGAAGTCCTGGATGCGATGCGGACGGTGGCCGATCTCAGCACGGTCTATGTCAACAATGGCGGCGATATCGCGGTTTCTGCCATGCCCGGACACAGCCTCCGCATCGGTGTGGTTCCCGATCCAGGCTCTCCCGCACAACTGGGGCAAATCGTCATCGATGGCTCTGGCAGCATTGGCGGCATCGCTACCTCGGGGTGGCGTGGGCGCTCCTTCTCGCTCGGCATCGCTGATGCCGTAACGGTCGTCGCGCACTCCTGCGCCGCCGCCGATGCCGCCGCGACCATGATCGCCAACGCCGTGACCGTGAATCATGGTGCCGTGCGCCGTGCCGCTGCACGCAGCCTGGACCCGGATTCGGATTTGGGTGATCGCGCCGTCACGGTTGGCGTCGATGCCTTGCCATCAACCCTGCGGAATGAAGCACTTGATGCAGGTTTGCGCAGCGCACAAGCTTTGGCTGATCGTCAGCTTATCCTTGGCGCTTTCATCTCCTTGCAGGGCGAGACCAGGATATGCGGGCGGGAGGTAGGATATCTGGAGAGACTGGACTCTTGAACCTGATGTCTTAAACAGGATGCAACGAACAAAATTGTCTTCAGGAGGTCACCATGATTACCCGCCGTCACACCCTTCAGCTTGGCCTCGTCGCTGGCGCTGCCGCGACGTTGGGCTTGCCAGCCCAAGCGCAGGCGCTGAGCACCATCGAGATGTTCATTCCGGCCGCGCCCGGCGGCGGCTGGGACCAGACTGGACGTTCGATCGAGCTGGCAATGCGGACCGATGGCATCATTTCCAATTTCCAGTTCGAGCACGCACCTGGCGCGGGTGGCGCGGTTGGCCTGCCGAAATTCCTGGGCGCGAAGAAGGGCAAGGACAACGCCGTGATGGTCGGTGGAATGGTAATGGTGGGTTCGCTCATCGCCAACAAGTCTCCCGTCAAGATGACCGATCTCGTTCCGCTCGCGCGTCTCACGGGTGAAGCGCTGGTGCTCGCGGTTCCCGCGTCATCGCCCTTCCAGAAGCTCGACGACGTGGCAAAGGCGATGAAGGCTGATCCGGGCAAGGTATCGATCGCGGGTGGTTCTGCCGGTGGGTCGGATCATATCCTGGCGGGTATGATGGCGAAAGCACTCGGAGTCGAGGCCAAGAAAGTGGCTTATGTTGCGTTCTCCGGCGGTGGACCGGCCCAGGCCGCGATCCTGGGTTCGCAGGTCTCGGCAGGTATTTCCGGCTACGGCGAGTTTTCCGAGCAGGTGAAGGCCGGCAAGATGCGCCTTTTGGCAATTTCTTCCGACAAGCGTCTGCCAGGAATTGATGTCCCGACCTTCAAGGAGCAGGGCATTGATGTCGAACTGTTCAACTGGCGTGGCGTGTTTGGTGCGCCGGGCATCTCCGCGGTTCAACGTGCCGCCCTGATTGCCTTGTTCGACAAGATGGTCGCCGGTCCGGCCTGGAAGTCCGAGCTTGAGAAGAAGGACTGGACAGGTGTGTATCTCTCCGGCGACGCCTATGGTGCTTTCCTCACGGCCGAGATCGAGCGGATCACCGGCATCCTAAAGGATCTGGGCCTGTCGAGCTGAATGTAGACAAGTATTCTTTTCCCTTCATGGGGGGAGGATCAGGGGGAATGGAATGACGGGCGAGCAAACATCCGCTGCCGTACCACGCGGACTGGCGAAGGGTGATCTCGGCATCGCCATTGGCGTCGTGGTGCTGGGTTTGATCGCAGGGTGGCAGACGACTGAAATTGCGCAGCCCGCTTACGCCTCTGTCGGACCGCGCGCCTTTGCCTGGGCCACCTCATTCCTGCTGGTTGTGATGGGGCTGTTCCTCGTCAAGGATGCGCTCACCGGCGGTTGGTCGCATGAGACGGACGAGTTTGGCGAGGTTGATTGGCCTGGAGGACTCTGGCTCGTCGGAGGTCTTGCGATCAATGCCGCGTTGATCGATTATATTGGCTTCATCCTGTCTTCCACATGTCTGCTGGTCTTCACTGCGAAAGCTTTTGGCAGCACCAGTCTTGTGCGTGATGCCATCATCGGTTTCCTGCTCGCATTCGTCGCCTATGTCGGATTCGACAGAGTGCTGGGCTACAAGATCGGCTCCGGCCTGATCGAGGCATTGATATGAACACCTTCGGCCATCTCATGAACGGCTTCGGCGTTGCGCTGCAGCCCATGAATCTTTTGTGGGCCTTCGTCGGTGTCACCGTCGGCACGGCCATCGGTGTGCTGCCGGGGCTGGGACCTGCGCTCACCATCGCGCTTCTGTTACCACTGACCTACAAGGTCGAGCCTACTGCTGCGCTGATCCTCTTCGCTGGCATCTACTACGGCGCGATGTACGGCGGTTCGACCACGTCGATCCTGCTGAACACACCGGGTGAAAGTGCCTCCATTGTCACGTCGCTGGAAGGCAACAAGATGGCCAAGAAGGGCCGTGCAGGTGCCGCACTCGCAACCGCCGCCATCGGCTCCATCGTGGCCGCCCCCATCGGCACCATCGGCATCACCTTCCTGGCCGAGCCGGTGGTCAATCTTGCCCTGATGTTCGGCCCTGCCGACTATTTTGCCCTGATGATCCTGTCGTTCGTGACAGTCTCTGCAGTTCTCGGCTCCTCGGCCGTGCGTGGCCTCACAGCGCTGGCCATCGGCATCTTCCTTGGCATGATCGGCATCGATAACCAGACCGGGCAGGCGCGTTTCACCTTTGGCGTCACAGAGCTGTTCGATGGCATCAACGTCATCGTGGTGGCCGTCGGCCTCTTCGCAGTGGGTGAGACGCTCTACCTCGCCTTCCAGAAATCCTCGAAAACTCAGGACGACAGCGTGCTCGAGGTCAAGGATTCTCTCTGGATGTCGAAGGCGGATTGGGCGCGCTCGTGGAAACCCTGGATTCGCGGCGCCTTCATCGGTTTTCCCATTGGCGCGATGCCAGCGGGTGGCGCGGAAATCCCCACGTTCCTCAGCTATTACACCGAGAAGAAGCTGACGAAGTATCCCGAGGAATTCGGTCACGGCGCCATTGAGGGCGTGGCCGGGCCAGAAGCGGCCAACAACGCCTCCGCCGCTGGCGTTCTGGTGCCTATGCTGGCGTTGGGTTTGCCAACCTCGGCCACGGCCGCGATCATGCTGTCAGCGTTCCAGAGCTACAACATCAATCCCGGCCCGCAGCTTTTCGCCACCAAGCCGGAACTGGTTTGGGGCCTTATCGCCTCGCTCTATATCGGCAATGTGATGCTGCTGGTGCTCAACCTGCCGCTGGTTGGCCTGTGGGTGAAGATCCTGCGTATCCCCACGCCGCTGCTCTATGGCGGCATCCTGGTCTTCGCCACCATCGGCACCTATGGCATCAGCCGCTCGGTGGTCGACCTCCTGCTGCTCTATGCCATGGGCGTGATGGGCTTCTTCATGCGCCGCTATGATTTTCCCACTGCGCCGGTGATCATCGGCATGATCCTGGGGCCGCTGGCGGAGCAGAACTTTCGCCAGGCCATGACGATCAGCCAGGGCGACATGACAGCGTTTCTCACCAGGCCGATTTCGGCCAGCCTGCTTGCGCTGGCTGTGCTGGCGCTGGTGGGGCCGAAGGTGTGGGGGATGATGCGGAAGCGGTGACTTGAGTTATGGTCATCTGATAGCTATAATTCCTACATGGGCAAACACAGTGTCGCCGAGGCCAAAAGCCACCTTTCCAGCCTGATTGATCGTGCGCTTGCTGGCGACGAGGTCATCATCACGCGCCATGGCACTCCGGTTGTGGAGATACGTCCTGTTGTGAAGGCAGGACGTGTTGTTACCAAAGAAGCAATTGACTGGCTCATTACCAATCGGGTTACACCGGAGCGTCCGGCAACGCTGAACGCCGCAGAATTGATCCGGCAGATGCGGGACGAAGACTGGCGGTGAATATCCCCACCGATAGCCTTTATCTCGATGCCAGCGCCTTTGTTCCGTTGCATGTTGACGATGCGCTGAGCGGTCGTGCCACAGCTTTGATCAGTTCATGGACACGTCAGGTCGTCGTGAGCGATCTTACGGTGGCAGAGTTCTCGTCTGTCGTTGCGCGACGCTTTCGCACGCTTGAACTGACGAAAGCTCAGGCTGTGAAATGCATCGGCAATGGTGATGCCTGGATCGGCCAGTATACCAATTCTGTCGAAATGACCCGGCATGACCTGAAGCAGGCGATTGCCTGGATTCACGGCCTTGAATTGCCACTCAGAACGCCGGATGCCCTTCATCTGGTTATCGCAATGCGTCTTGGGGCAAGGTTGATGACGTTTGACAAGCAAATGGTGCAATCGGCCGCAAGCCTGGGTGTCGAGGTTTTGACCTCGGATTGATCACGCCGCATCCGCCCGCAATCTGCTCCCCCGCAACACCCCCGATGCCTCCAGGCTCGGATAAGCCACCGCCGTCACATGCGCGTTGATCCTCTTGAGATCCCGCAGGATATCGAGATGCAGCGCGCTGGTATCGATGGAGGCCAGCGTGCCGTCGCGCAGCCGCTGCAGGTGGTTTTCCATGGCCTCGCGCTCTGCGGCCCGGATGCGGTCCTTCTCCGCCACCAGTTCGCGCGCCATGCTCATGTCTCCTGTCATGAACACGGTCATGGCGAGGCGCATCTGCTCGACCACGCGGTTATGCAGCGACTTGATCTCCCCCCATCCTGCCGGTGAGAACTCCACCTTCAGCCGCTGCTTCTTAGCAGCCAGTTCCAGCAGGCTCTTGTCGATGATGTCGCCCACATGCTCGAGGTTGGTGGTGAACAAGATGAGATCGAACGCCTTGCGGCTGTCCGCATCGGAGAGAGGCTGGCGGGTCAGACGGGTAAGATAGAGCTTCACCTCCTCCTGGCGTCGGTCCACCTCGTTGTCGAGCGCCTTGATGTCCTGGCGGCGCTGCTCGTCGCTGTTCTCGAAAGCCAGCAGCGTATCGCGCAGCATGATCTCGACATGATCCGCCATCTTCATCACCTCCCGCTGGGCAGCGGCGAGCGCCACTTGCGGGCGTTCCAGCAGGCTGTCGTCGAGATGGGCAACCTGCCGCTGGTCAGCACCCTTCGTGTCAGGCAGCAGCCCCTCCAGCCACGCCGCCGCAAACCCCGTAAGCGGCAGGAAGAGCAGGGCCACGCCAATGTTGAACAGCGTGTGCAGGTTGGCGATTTGCCGCGAGGGATCGCTGGCAAACCAGGTCGAGGCATCGACCACCTGCGGCAGGAACAGCAGCGCCAGGATCACGCCAATGGTGCGGAAGGCCAGGTTGCCCACCAGGATGCGCCGTGAGGCCAGCGGCCCACGCAGCGACAGGCCGAGGGGAATCAGCGCGGACCCGATATTGCAACCCAGCACAAGCGCAAGGGCCGGTGCCACCGCGATGGCTCCGGTGGCGGCCAGCGACATGATCAGCAGGATCGCCGCGACACTGGAATGCATCAGCCAGGCAATCAGCGCACCGAGGATGACTGCCATGATCGGATCGTTGCCAAGCCGCTGCATCACCATCGCCAGCAGGGGACTTTGCTTCAACGGTTCCGCTGCGGCCTTGGCCATGCCCAGCGCAATAATCATCAGTGCAAGGCCGATAATGATGCGCCCGAGTTGCTTGGGGATCGGCTTATCAGCCAGGAGGAAAAGCCCCACACCCAGCACCAGCAACACCGGCACCAGCGCTTGCAGGTTGAACGCCAGCGCCTGCACAACGATGGTGGAGCCAATATCCGCCCCCAGCATCACGGCCAGCGCAGGAGCCAGGGTGATCATGCCGCGTTCCGCGAAACCCGCGACGATCAGGCCAGTGGCAGCGGAGCTTTGCACGGCGGTCGCCACGCCCGCACCCGCAAGACAGGCGGTGAGCCTGTTGGAGGTCGCCCGTGCGATGGTCTGCCGGAAGCGGTCGCCGAAGGCCCGCAATACGCCGGTTTTCACCATGCGGATCGACCAGATGAGGAGCGCGATGGCGCCCATCAGGTTCAAAAGAAAAGTATGGCCGTCCAACGGTTATGTTTCCTTGTCTGGATCAAATCAGAATCCAGGCTGGATACGATGTCAATTCATTTCGCCGGCTCAAAAAACATGCCACGAATAAAATTAGCCTATAACTATGAATAAATTGATTTATTTCGATTTTTGCGCCTTGAGCCAACCCGCGACTTCATGACGTTCTTCCCGCGTCATGCCTGTCAGGTTGTTGGGCGGCATGGCGTGAGTCAGCACTGCGTGCATTCGGATGGCGTCGGCCTGCAATGCAATGGCGGCGGGCGTGTCCAGCATCACGTTCTTCGGCGCAATCTGGATGCCGGGCCAGACAGGTTCGGGCGCATGGCACATCGCGCAGCGGCCATTGATGATGTTGGTCACCGGGTCTGGCGGCAGTGACAATCCGGCCAGGGCCACGCGCCGATCTTCAAGCGCCTTCATCCCCAGCCGCTCCCGCCCGCCGGGCGATGATGCCATCGCCACCCAGAATGCCAGCCACAGGCAGGCTGCCGCCACGAACCAGGTCCACCACGGTGATTGCGCATGGTCGCCATGCCGCACGTTGTAGAAATGCCGGATGATGGCGCCAGCGATGATGACCAGCGTGACGATGGCGGGGATGACCGCGTTGTTGGCATAGGTCACGGGGTAGTGGTTCGACAGCATCAGGAACACCACGGGCAGGGTGATGTAGTTGTTATGGGTGGAGCGCTGTTTGCCGATCTTGCCGTATTTGGGGTCAGGCGTGCGCCCTGCCACCAGGTCCGCCACCACGATGGTCTGGTTGGGTATGATGACGAAGAAGACATTGGCGGTCATGATGGTCGCCATCAGCGCACCGGTATGGATCAATGCGCCACGGCCGGAAAAGGTCTGCGAGAACACCCATGCCATCAAGATCACGAAGCCGAAGCCCGCCAGCGCCAGCAGATTGTCATTCTTGCCAATGGGGGATTTGCACAAGGCATCATAGACGATCCAGCCCCCAGCCAAGCCTCCCAGGCCGATCAGGGAGGCCTGCCATGTGGTCAATACCATGATCGTGGGATCGATGAGATAGAGCGTCGCCTGGGCATAGTAGATCCAGACCAGCAGGAAAAACCCCGAGATCCAGGTCCAGTAGCTCTGCCATTTGTGCCAGGTCAGCTCTGCGGGCATATTGGCGGGGGCCACGAACCACTTCTTCATCTCGTAGAAGCCGCCGCCATGCACTTGCCACGCATGTTTGCCCTGGGTGGCCGGCATGTCAGGCGTGGCGCGCAGGCTGGCATCGAGATGCATGAAGAAGAACGACGAGCCGATCCAGGCAATGCCGGTGATCACGTGCAGCCAGCGCAGCAGCAGGCTGCCCCATTCCATCAGGTAGGCGTCTAGGCCAGGTGTCATGAATCGTCGCTCGGAACCATTTGTCGTTCCGGCGTTTTGCCCTTATCCAGGGGCGAAACGCAAGCCGCTGCTTTGCCGCGCTCAACCTGTGACACCGATCATTGCCATGACATACATCTCATTCCCCCTTTCCGGCGCAGCCATAGTCGCCCGCCTCAAGGCACTGGCGCAGCACACCGATGTGCCGGGTGAGATGACGCGGCTGTCATTGTCGCCTGCCCATCGCACAGCGGCGCAGGAGGTGCTGGGATTGTTTCGCGCCGCGGGCATGACGGCCGAGATCGATCCGCTGGGTTCAGTCGCTGGCCGATACGCCAGCGGCCGCAACGATGCGAAGACCCTGCTCATTGGCTCGCATCTCGATACTGTGCCCAATGGCGGCATCTATGATGGTCCGCTGGGCGTCATGGCTGGCCTCGCTGTTGTCGAGGAACTGGCACGGCAGGGCAAGCGCCTACCCTTCGATATCGAGGTACTGGCTTTTTCCGATGAAGAGGGCGTGCGCTTTCCATCGCCCTTCAGTTCGTCGCGGGCAGTCGCCGGAACCTTCGATCAGAAGCTGCTTGAGGAGCGCGACAAGGACGGCATCAGTCGCGCCGAGGCGCTCAAGGCTTTCGGCTGCGATCCCGCATTGTGGAGCGCAGTCAAGCGTCATCCCGCAAACCTTGTGGGGTATCTGGAACTCCATATCGAGCAAGGCCCTGTGCTGGAAGCCCATGATGAAGTCCTGGGGGTTGTCTCGGCCATAGTGGGTCTGTCGCGCGGGCGCATCACCATCACCGGCAAGGCAGGCCATGCGGGCACCACGCCGATGGACCTGCGCAAGGACGCATTGGCGGCTGCCGCTGAAATCGTCCTGGCTCTCGAAAAACTCGGACGCGACACTGACGACCTCGTGGCAACGGTTGGCAATCTCACGGTTTCACCCGGCGCAGGAAACGTTATCCCCGGCAAGGTCAGCCTGGTCTACGACATCCGCAGTTCGAGAGACGCCGTCCGCGTGAAGGCGCTGGCGTTGGCCATGGGCCGGGCCCGTGAAATCGCCGAGGAGCGTGGCCTTGGCATCGATATCGAGATGACGGGCGCGACACCTGCCGCAACCTCCGATCCTGCCCTCATGGAGGCGCTTGCATCCGCGATCACTGCGCAAGGTGGAAATCCCCGCACGCTCGTTTCAGGCGCGGGCCACGATGCCATGGTGTTTCGCACGGTCTGCCCGCAGGCCATGCTGTTCGTGCGCTCCAAAGATGGCCTGAGCCATCACCCCGATGAATTCACGACATCGGAGGATATCGGCAAGGCGGCGCAGGCGCTCTATGCGGCGGTTCTGGCCCTGGCTGAAACAGCTGCTAGTTGATTCGCCAGATCGCAATGTTGAGGATCAGTGCGAACGTTACCCAGCCAAGATATGGCAGTTGCAGCCAAGCCGCGAGGCTGTCCATGCGACTGTAGGCCAGCACCATCCAGGCCACGCCTGCGACCAGCGCGACGGCGACAACAATGCCCGCGCCCGGGCTGTTCGCGCCAAAAAAGGCGAAGGACCACGCCATGTTGGCCACGAGTTGCAGCAGGAACGCCAGAATCGCCGTTTTGCGCGGCGCTCCACCATCAACCTGCCGCAGGATGCGCCAGAAGCTGAACGCCATCAGCAGGAACAGGGAGGTCCAGGCCAGTGGGAAAACCCAGTTCGGGGGGTTGAACCAGGGCTTGTTCAGTGCGGCATACCAGGTCGGAATCGATGGCGTCGTGGCTGAAGACCCCAACGCCGAAACAGCAGTGACGATCAGCAGGGCGATCAGCAGGAAAATCAGCGAGCGCGTGGACCGGGCGGGAATAAGCGGTGTCAATGTGGATTGCATGTGACAGGAGATAGGCCGCAAGACCTCAAGATGTCAAAAGGACTGATTGCCGCTTGACGTAAAGCCGCCTGTTCTGCAACGGCCACGAGTTGTTTATATTGGAACCTTTGTGAAGTCTTTCTTTGCCTTGCTGCAGAAGCTGTTGACCCTCGTCACGATTGGCCTTGTCAATCTCGTGTTCGGCTTCCTGCGCCTGCTTGGTCCGGAGCGTGCATCCAATCTCGGGGGGTGGCTCACACGCCATGTTGGTCCATTGCTCCCGGCCCACAAGACGGCACTTTCAAACATCCGCGCTGTGTTCCCTGAGCTTCCCGATGCCGAGGTGCGCCGCATAGCGGCTGGCGCATGGGAAAATCTCGGCCGCACTGGCGCGGAATATGCCCATCTCCACCATCTCTTCGATTGGGACGTGGAGAACCCCGATGCGGGGCGTACATCGGTCGAGGGTATCGAGCATTTCAATGCGCTGAGGGATGATGGCAACCCCGGCCTGATCTTCTCGGCCCATCTCGGCAATTGGGAACTGCCCGCAATCTGCGCGGCACGCTATGGGCTTGACGCAACAGCGGTGTTTCGTGCGCCCAACAACGATGCCGCACGTGCAATTATCGGTTCAATCCGCAGCGGTACCATGGGCGGGCTGGCGGCGGCCGGGCCAGGCGCGTCCTACGCCATGCGTGACGTGCTGGAGAAGGGTGGGCACCTCGGCATGTTGATCGACCAGCATTTCACGCGAGGCGTTGCCGTGGATTTTATGGGACGACCCGCCTTCACCAATCCTGTGCTGGGCAAATTTGCGAAGTACTTCGATTGTCCCGTCCATGGCGTACGCGTCATTCGCTTGCCCGGATATCGGTTCCGCATTGAACTCACGCCGCCGCTTGATCTGCCACGCGATGCCAACGGTGTGGTGGATGTCACTGCGGCCATGGCCGCCATGACCAAGGTGGTGGATGGTTGGGTGCGCGAGCATCCTGAACAATGGCTCTGGATGCACCGCCGGTGGAGGCCGCCGTTGACTGGTGCGAAATCGGCTGGTCAGACTGAGGGCGCTCCGATCAAGTGAACGTGACTTTCCAGTGACAGGCGGAATGGTTTCTTTAGAGGCAGACATTAAACTCTTGGAACGATGAAAACAGCTCTCTTCCTTCTGCTCTCCAGCCTGGTGGCTGCGCTTCCCGCGCGGGCGCAGACGGTTGCGCCGGATCGGCCCCGCGCCGTGATCGAGCTGTTCACCAGCCAGGGCTGCTCGTCCTGCCCACCGGCGGACAAGCTGATGACCGAACTGGCCAAGGATCCAAGCCTCATCGTGCTGACGCTGCCGGTGGACTACTGGGATTATCTGGGGTGGAAAGATACGCTGGCACATGCCGCCTTCACCTCCCGACAGAAGTCTTATTCCGCCATGCGCGGTGACCGGCAGGTCTATACGCCGCAAGCCGTCATCAACGGCGCGGCCCATGCCGTCGGCTCCGAGCCTGCCTCCATCGACAGGGCGATCCTGGCAACACGCAACCAGGCCGGTGTACTGTCCGTCGATGTGCGCATCGAAAAAGGCGAGAATGGGCTAAAGGCTATTGTTCCTGCCACGCAGGGCTTGTCCGGCCATATCTGGGTACTGCCAATGGTGAAGGAACGCCTGGTGCAGATCGGACGAGGCGAAAACACCGGTCGCAGCGTGACCTACTCCAACGTGGTGCGGGGCGTCTCACGTGTTGCCACATGGAACGGCGAGGCCTTGGCTATTGATATTCCGGCGACAGCGGTCACCGCTGATGCCGAAGGCGTGATCGTGCTGGTCCAGATGGGTACGGAGAAGAAGCCCGGGGCCATCATCGGCGCTGCGAGACGCATGAATCCCTGAAACAGACAATCCCTGAGATTCACCAGGGGTGGATTGTGCCATCCCAGCGGAAGAACTTACCCGTATCCTTCAGGCGTATCCTGTCGATCAGACCCGCGATCCCCGCAGCACTTTGCGCAGGCGTGATGTCGGCAGCACTGCCACCCATGTCGGTTTGAACCCAACCAGGATGCAGCACGATCACTGCAATGCCTTCTGGCTTCAGGTCAGCAGCCAGCGACTGCATCGTCTTGTTCACCGCCGCTTTTGACGTGCGGTAGGCAATCGAACCCTGCGCACTGCCGGAGAGCGCTCCCATTTGACTCGACACGGTGAGAATGCGCGGATTCTGTCCCTGTCTCAACTGTGGGAGGAAGGCGCGTGCCACACGCAGGGGGGCGATTGTATTGACCGCGAGCACCTCTGCGAAGGCGGCCAGATCGACATCCAGCCCCGTTGCGTCGCGCGGTCCGTAGATGCCGGCGTTGTTTACAAGGGCGTCAATCGGCTCCTTCACCGCAGCGGCGGCACGATTCACGGAGCGGTCGTCCGTCACATCCATGCCGATCACCATCATCTGCTCGCGCGACGCGGTCTTCAGGAGGTCTGGCAGCCGGAACGGATCGCGCACCATGGCGATGACGCGGTCGCCACGCTTCACCAGAGTTTCGGCCAGCGCATAGCCAATGCCCCGGTTCGCGCCGGTGATGAGAACAGTCGTCATGTGAAAATCCGTGTTATTCCGCCGCGATGGCCGGTGGCGCTTCCGGTTCCCGTCCCGAGAGGTTGTCGAGGCTCGAGACGATGTGTTCTGCCAGTTTGTCCATGAGCGGAGACGGTTCCAGCCGGTTGCGCATCAGCGCGATCTTGACCGAGGGCAGGGCAGGATAGCCATCCGATGGCCCCAGCACGCGCATCCCGGGGCGGATGGCGCTCTCGGGCAGTACGGACACAGCGAGGCCCGCTGTCACGGTGGCACCCACGGCTGTGGAATTCCAACTGGCGTAGAGCACGCGGAAGGGGCGGCCAATCCGCTCCAGCCGCTCAGTTGCGGCCTGTCGCCACTGGCAGGTGGGCCTACCAAGCGCCAGCGGAACCGGATTTTCCTCATGCACCTGCGAGCGTGAGGACGTCACCCAGAGCAAACGCTCATGGCGGATTACCTCTGCCGCGCCTCGATGATCGGAATGGGTGATGATGGCGAGATCAAGCTCGTTGGCCTGGATACGCTCCACCAGCATCGGTGTCGGCTCGCAGATCACGGTGACCTCGACCTTGCTGTTGGAGCGGGTGAAGCGTGCCAGGATCTCTGGCAGATACCGATCGGCATAGTCATCCGGCACGCCCAGTTTGACGCGTCCTGACAGGGCAGCATCGGTGAAGCTCATGATGCAGTCGTGGTTAAGGCTGACGATGCGCCGTGCATAATCCAGCAACCGCTCACCATCCTCCGTCAGCCTGGAGGCCCGGCCATCCTTTTCGAAGATGTCGCGGCCCACCCGCTCCTCCAGCCGCTTCATCTGCATCGAGACGGCGGATTGGGTCTTGTGAACGATATCGGCTGCCTTGGTGAATGAACCGGTATCGGCAATGGCGATCAGCGTGCGGAGTTGATCGATGTCGAGCAGATGCGCCATGCAAAGTCCCCCAGAAAGCTGTTGTCGGCATCTTATGTCATTATTTGTGATGTTCAAGCTCAAAAACATTCGTTTTATATATGCATCAATCGACAGCATATTCATTTGGTTGATGAACCAGCCTGATTCCTCAGCACTTGATGGAGAGTGACATGCCCCGTTCTGCGCCCACAGCCACAAGTGGCTCAACCCTGACCCTCGCGCTTGCTGGTATCTTCATGCGTTTTGTGAAGCAGGCACTGACGGCCCTGAAAAGCCGCCGCGAAGTCGCGCGTCTCAACGATCTTGATGATCGCGCCCTCAAGGATATTGGCCTCTTGCGCAGCGATGTGCACTCCGCGCTTGCCGAGTCATTTTTCAGCGATCCGTCGCACCACCTTGTCGATGTCGCAGGACACAAGCGCGGCGTGTCTCGTCCTGAGATCTCGGCAAAGGGATCCGTGCTGCCATCAGAGAGCCTTGCCCGTCTTCGACGCAATGATGCGGCTGTAATCTCGGGGCCGATCACGCCAGCAGCGTGCTGAACCCTACCGCATCATGTTGGCGGCATAGAGATAAAGGGCGAGTGCCCCCATACCTATGCCGATCAACAATGCGAGCAAAGCCCAGAGCCACCCGCCACCCGAACTGCGTTGGATGGTGGGAAGCTGCGCAGGTGTCGTCCTCACGGTCGCCATGCTGACGGAAGGTATGCTTTCGGCAGATCTGTTTTCGGCACGACTGATAGGTGCAGCAATCGCCGCTGCTCTCGCCCCCACGGCCGATGAGTCCGCGCCTGAAGCAGCCACGGTTTCCGGATGTTCTGCGATAGCGTGTGTTGCCGCCAACAGGTCGTCCTTGATGGCGCTGTCTGGCACGGCGACCGCGATCTCCGCAGCCTTGACCAACGGCGCGATCACCTCCGGAGCCGGCGCCGATGGGGGAGTGGATACCGTTTCCAACACAGGGCGCGTCCACTGCCGAAAGGCTTCCTCCGCATTCATGGGTAACGCGGGCGCAGCCTTGGGCAATAGCGGTGTGGTCGACTGGCCCGGTGACAGAGTTTTCGCGGAATAGTCTGGGCGCGCGGCCTGATCCTCAGCCTGTCGTGCGCCTTCACCCAGATCATGTCGAAGAGTCAATGATCCAGCGATTGGAGCAGCCTTCGGTCCTTCGACAGGCTCAGGACGAAGTTTGTTCACCCGCACCGGGGCCGCCGTTGCAAGTGCCTTTTCGCGCTCCACCAGCCGCTTTGCGACATACCGCGTCACGTCATCGACAATCGCTTTCTCATCCGTCGTTTCCGCCAGGGTTATCCGACCCGTGCGGGTCTCTTGCACGAAGCGGAAGGCGGTCTGGTCACGATTCATCTCGATGTAGGACAGGATATCGACATAAAGGCGCGGTCGTTCTGGCGTCACAAGGCCGAGATCGAAGAGTTCCACATCGCTTGGAATGGCGGCATAGAGCGGCTCAAGCCGCTTGCGCAGGGCGTCCAGCTTCGCGGTGCCATAGTGCAGTGCTTCCGTCCTGAGATTGGCCTTGTCCGCCATGTCCTGCCGGGCTTCGTTCATGGCGACGGCCAAAGCAATCGCCGCTTGATGCGGATCAACCGCCGTGTCGGCTTCAGCCGGAAGTCCCAGACGCTGCATGATGTCCTGCACCAGATTTCCTTCCCGTCGCATTTGTCGAGTTTAGGGCAACCCTCGGTGGCGTGCAAACGGTGCAACGTCCGGCTTCTGCTCAGATGCAGCGACCGCCATCGACCTCCAGCACGTTGCCGGTCACCATGGCGGCGTCATCCGATGCCAGGAACAGCGCCGCATTGGCGATATCGTTGGGAGTGGACAGCCGCCCCAGCGGAATTGTCGCCTTGAACATGGCCCGCTTCTCCGGCGTGTCCTCGCCCATGAAGGTCGCCAGCAGCGGCGTTTCGCCCGCAACAGGCGCGATGCAGCAAACACGAATTTTATCGGGCGCCAATTCCACCGCCATCGATTTCGACAGCAGGTTCACCGCGCCTTTGGTGCCGTTATACCAGGTGAGGCCGGGCCTTGGCCGGATGCCCGCCGTGGAGCCAATGTTGATGATCACGCCACCGCCATGCGCCCGGAAATGCGGCACAACGGCGAGTGCAGTCAGATAGATCGACTTGACGTTGACGGCGAAGAGCCGGTCGAAATCAGCCTCGGGAACCTGCAACATCGGCTGGTTGCGATGGCTGATGCCCGCATTGTTCACCAGGATATCGAGGCGTCCGAGCTTCTCGATGGCCCGCGCGAAAGATTTGCCGACACTGGCCGACTTGGCCACATCACAGCCAACAGCAAACGCCTTCCGGCCCAGTGCCTTGGCGGCTTCCCGCGCCTTGTCCGTGTTGATGTCCATGACGCAGACCCGTGCACCCTCGCGCAAATATGTCTCCGCAATGCCATAGCCGAAGCCTTGTGCCGCGCCGGTGATGATGGCAGTTCTTCCCTTGAGACGCATGGTGTCTATCCGTGGTTGATGACGATGGTTTTCGATGCTGAGAACTCGTAGAGCGCCTCGAAGCCCTTTTCACGCCCATGGCCGGATTTCTTGACGCCGCCGAAGGGCAGTTCAATCCCTCCGCCCGCGCCATAGCCATTGACGAAAACCTGCCCGCAGCGCATCGCCCGGGCCAGTCGCATCGAGCGCTTGGCGTCCCTGGTCCAGATTCCAGCCACCAGCCCGTAGGGGGTGTCATTGGCGAGCATCACGGCGTCGGCCTCGTCCACAAAGGGGATCACCGAAAGCACGGGTCCGAACACCTCGTCCTTCGCCAGGCTGCTGGCGCGTGGCACTGGCCCGAACAGCATGGGAGAGGTGTAGAACCCTCCCGCTGGCATATCCGCAGGCACAGCCACCCGCGCGAGTACCGCAATCCCCTCGTCCAACGCTTGCTGCGTGAACATCGCCACCCGTTGCTGCTGCTTGGGGTTGATCATCGCACCCATATCGCGGTCGTCGCCGTGGCGTCCGATGGCAATCCGGCTGAAACGCTCGGCAAGGGCCGGAACAAGTGCATCATAGGCGCTCTGCTCGATCAGAATGCGCGATCCGGCAGAGCAGGTCTGCCCGCCGTTCTGGATGATCGCATTGATCAAAACAGGAAGTGCCGTGTCAAAATCGGCATCGGCGAAGATCACCTGCGGTGACTTGCCGCCAAGCTCCAGCGTGCAGCCAATGTGATTGCGGGCCGCCGCCTGCTGGATGATGGTCCCTGTGTCAGGTGACCCCGTGAAGGACAGGAAATCGATGCCGGGGTGGTTGGCAAGCGCCGCACCGGCCTCGCTGCCAAGGCCGGTGACGATATTGAGCACACCGGGCGGAAAGCCCACCTCCAGCGCCAGTTCCGTGATGCGGATCAGCGACAAGCAGGCATCCTCAGCTGGTTTGACCACGCAGGTGTTGCCGCAGGCCAGCGATGCTGCCACCGAACGACCGAAAATCTGGGCGGGGTAGTTCCACGGCACGATATGCCCGGTCACGCCATGCGGATCGCGCACGATGGCGACGGTGTAGCCGTTGAGGAACGGAATGGTCTCGCCATGCACCTTGTCGGCGGATGCGCCGTAGAACTCGAAGTAGCGGGCAGTTGAAGTAATGTCCGCCCGGGCTTGTTTCAGAGGCTTGCCACAGTCTTGCGCCTCGAGCTGCGCCAGTGCCTCGTGATGCGTCAGGATTGCCTCGCCCAGCTTGACCAGCAGACGCCCCCGCTCGGTTGCGGTCATTCGTCCCCAAGGCCCGGTTTCGAAGGCAGCGCGCGCAGCGACAACGGCGCAGTTGATCTCGCGCTGGCCACTCCGCCCAATCACCGCAAAGGGAAGTCCATCGGAAGGGCAGATGCAATCCAGCGTCCGCCCATCCGCAACCTCCAGGCGTTGTCCATTGACGATGCCACGATGGAGTTTCAATCCGTCGTATATGTTGGACGACGTGTTCATGGCGATCCTCCCGGATCAGCTGTTTCTCAGCCGCTGCAAGGCTATTTTGGCCCTTGCAAGGCTCTGGTCAGCGGCTTTTCGAAACCCCGCCATGCGATCATGGCCGCGATGCTGGCGAGTGTCACGCCCAGAATCAGGAACAACGCCGGGGAAATCACCGCCAAGGCGGGTCCAACGGTCAAGGCAAGCCCGCGCAACACGAAGGGATGCAGCAGATAGATCGCATAGGAGGCATCGCCGAGGTGTGACAGCCCGCGCATCAGCGGGTTGCCTTGCCCTTCTCCCTCGAAAGCGAGAGCCGCCACGACGAGCAGTGCGGCAGGCAGGCCATAGATCAGCACCCGATCCGGGATCAGGGCGGGTGCAACCTTGCCCAGCACGAGCCAGACCACTGCGGCCCCGAACAGGACAAAGGCGACAGCGCGCGAGGGCCGCACGCCACTCAGGCCCATGTGGCCGATGATCATGCCCAGGCCAAACTCCAGGATTATCGACCGTGTCCAGAAATAGGGTGCGGTTGCTGCCGAAGGGATCAGATGCCCCGCCGCGACCAGCAGCATCAAGACACAGACCAGCGCCGGAACGGCTTTCTCGCGTGGCCAGGGCAGCACCAGCGCAAACAGCAGATAGAAGAACATCTCGTAGTTCAGCGTCCAGCCCAGGCTGTAAACCGGCTGGAGATATCCATCAGGTCGCAGGTAGGGAAGGAACAGCAGGGACGCGACAATCTCATCCCCTGTCGGGAAGGGGCGGGTGGCAGGCGAGAGGCTGAAGGAGGCCAGACCCAGGAACAGCAGTGTTGTCAGCCAGTATATCGGCACGATTCGTGCCAGTCTGCGCCGCAGGAACGGCAGTATGGAGGCTGGCGACCCGAACATGTCCCGCGAGGCATGAACCATCACAAAACCAGAAATCACGAAAAACAGGTCCACGCCCGCCTCCAGCGGCAGCGTGTGTTGCCAGGCGAATGTGCCGCCCACCTTGCGCGCCACGCCGTCCGCCTCATGCATGGCGTGGTGGATGGTGATGGCAAGCGCGGCCACGGCCCGCAGGATCTGGATGGATGCGTATTGGGGAACGGGCGACCGCATGAGCATGGATGCCTGTTAAGCCGTCGGACCGGTTCTGTCAGCCCAACTCTTCATGGAGTTCCGACGCCTCTTTTGCCGACCCGCGCCTTTCAGCGACACCGAGCACTTTCAGCACACGAACACGGGATGGCAACGCGATGGTCAGCACATCGCCCATGCGGACGGTCCGGGAGGCGCTGTCCACGCGCTGGCCGTTGATGCGGACGTGGCCGGAGGTCGCAAGTTCCTGCGCGATAGCCCGCGTTTTCACGACACGTGCGAACCAGAGCCATTTGTCGAGGCGGATGCGGGCCTGGTCCGTCATGTCATCCTCAAGTCCTCATCCTTCGACAGGCTCAGGATGAGGCTATCGTGCTTCACTCAGGTCGCCACGGATAGGTCCAGGTTTCCGTCAACGTCTTGTTGCCCGCTCGCAGGAAGGCCCGGATGTCGGCGGAATGCCCCGCTGGCACATCAACATCGATTCCCGCACGGAAGCCGCCCGTCTGTGGGTTGTGAACGAGGAAGGTCCGCACGATTCGCCCGCCCGAGATCGACGGCACCACCTGTACCTGATCGGCGGCCTTGGCGAAGAACGGCAATTGGCCATCTGTGAAATCAATGATGAAGCGGGTCATTGTTGGCGTCACCGGCTCGGATGATCCCAGCGCCTTGGGCTTGGTGCGGTAGGTGTTGCGTGCCACACCGCCCGGTGTGAGTTCGCCCTCTTCCATTGTGGCCGTGATCTTGTAGCGCCATGTCCGGCTGTGGCCAGCCTCCATCGGCTGGGCCGGTGCCCATTGCGCGACGATGTTGTCGTTCGTTTCATCCGATGTTGGAATTTCGAAGAGCTCGATCTTGCCGTCGCCCCAGCCCTCCAGTGGCTCCACCCAGTAGCTTGGGCGGAGCTCGTAGTTCAGGTCGAGATCCTGGTAGTGCTCGAAGGTGCGGTCACGCTGCATCAGGCCGAATCCGCGCACGTTGCTGTCCATGAAGGCTGCCGCCTCGATCCGCGTCGGATTGCGCAAGGGACGCCAGATCCATTCTCCAGCGCCAGTGTGGATGAGCAGGCCATCGGAATCATGCAGTTCCGGCCGGAAGTCATCGGCATAGCGGCGATCATTTTCGCCCGTGAAGAACATCGAGGTCAGCGGCGCGATCCCAAGCTTTTCGATCCGCTTGCGGGCAAACAGCATCGCTGTGACTTCGACGACCGTCTCTTTCGCAGCATAGATATCGAACCGATAGGCTCCCGTGACGCTTTCGCTGTCAAGCAGTGCATAGACAACCGCGCGATCGCTGCCGGCCTCAGGTTGCTCCAGCCAGAATTCGCGGAACACGGGAAACTCTTCGGTTTCCTTCGCGCCCACGCCAATAGAAAGACCCCTGGCGGAAAGTCCGTATTTCTGACCCTCTCCCAGGAAGCGGAAATAGGATGCCCCCAGGAATGACACCAGTTCATCATGCAGCCGCGGGTCATTGAGTGGGTAGTGAAGCCGAAACCCTGCAAAGCCTGTGTTGACCGGCAAGGGTCGTTCGAAGCGGTTGCGGCCATAGTCGAAGAGGTTGGCGGCATAAGGAATGGGTGCGGCCACGCCCTCCCGGATCAGGTTGATTGTGACCGGCCTTGTGTAGAGAAAGCCGGGATGGAAGGTTTGCAGACGGAAAGTGCTGCCCTGACCCTGGAGGAGAGCCCTGTCCGGACGAAAGCGGATATCGCGCCAGGTGTCGAAATCAAGCTTGGCAAGGGCTTCGGGCAGGGGCGTGGGCACTTCGTGGGCTGCCGAGGCCATGTCCCGCGCCCGCTTGATCACCTCTTCAAAGCTGAAGCGGGCCTGTGGCGGCGCAGGCGGCGCCGCGGGAGATTGCGAAGGCGGCGTCTGAGGCGCACGATTCTGCCCGTTGGCTCCCCCTTGGACAACCAGGAAGACCGCGCTTGCCACGCCTCCGAGAAGTTGACGTCTGTCCATGAGCCCTGAACCCCTGAAAATCGCCGTCGTCTTCCCGCTGAATCTGGGCAACGTCAAGGCAAAAAGTCACGGAATTTCAGCGGCTTGATAAACAGGTGGTCAGGATGTGCCCACATTGCCGAAATTTAATGCCGCAAATTCACCATTGCGGGCCATTTTCGCTTGCAATGGGGGGGAACTGTAGTATTCCTCCGTTTGCCCAATTTCGCACGTGCCTGTGGTTGCGTGCCGGTCGGTGGATCTCCGGACAAGAGGCCGGAAAAACGCCAACAGTGCTTGAAGTGTTTTGATGGAAACTTCCATCGCTGAACACTTCGCGGACCGGCAGCCGGAGGCGAAAACCGGCGGCCCTGCCCGAAGCAGGTGACGCAGCTCAAAGCAACGACGGAGCGGGCTTTTTTAGACTCGTGTCGGCCCCTCCAAAGGCCGGCGAACTAAAGAGGCTTGTCCATCTTGCCGGCTGTGCGGAGGGAATGATCCCCCCAATCGAAAGCGTTTTTCTCTTTTGAAGCGTCAAGCTTTGTGGGAGATATGCGCTCACGGCGTCATTCGCGCTGACGAAAGTCAGCACCGGGTGCGATCCGAATGTTGCGCGTCTCCACAATGCGCAGCAAGCGGCGAAGCATCCACTGGGTTCACTCTGAAGCGGCTCCACCCAGCCGTCTTGGGGGATTGAAAAATGACCGACCGTATCCGTGACTTCCTTCGCAACCGACATGAAGACGGCCCGATCCTCGTGGTCGACAAGTCTGTTGTGCGCGACAACTACCTGTCCTTCGCCAAGGCACTGCCTGACACGCGCGTATTCTACGCCGTCAAGGCCAACCCAGACATGCAGATCCTCGAGATGCTCACGCAGCTCGGCTCCTGCTTCGATTGTGCCTCGATCGGCGAAATCGAGATGGTGCTGGCTGCTGGCGCAACCGCAGATCGCATTTCTTTTGGCAACACCATCAAGAAGGAGCGCGATGTTGCGAAGGCCTTTGAGAAGGGCATCAGCCTTTTCGCGGTCGATTGCGAGGTCGAAGTCGAGAAAATCGCCCGCGCTGCGCCCGGTTCGCGCGTATTCTGCCGCATCCTGTGCGATGGCAAGGACGCCGAATGGCCACTGTCGCGCAAGTTCGGTTGCGAGGTCGAGATGGCACCGCGCGTGCTGGAACATGCGCATCGCCTGGGTCTGAAGGCCTATGGTGTGTCCTTCCATGTCGGTTCGCAGCAGCGCAACACCGAAATGTGGGACGGCGCATTGGCTTCGTCGGCCTGGATTTTCCGCGAAATGGCAGAGCGTGGCATCACGCTCAGCATGGTCAATCTCGGTGGCGGTTTTGCCACGAAGTACCTCAAGGAGATCCCGGCAGTGGAGAGCTACGGCTCGGCCATCTTCCGGGCGCTTCGCAAGCACTTCGGCAACAACATCCCCGAGACGATCATCGAGCCAGGCCGCGGCATGGTGGGCAATGCCGGCATCATCGAGAGCGAGGTCGTTCTCGTCTCCAAGAAGGCTGACAAGGACACCGTGCGCTGGGTCTATCTCGACATTGGCAAGTTCCATGGCCTCGCCGAGACCATGGACGAAGCGATCCGCTATCCGATCCGCACCCGGCACGATCACTCGGAGCTGGGCCCCTGCGTTCTTGCCGGACCCACCTGCGATAGTGTGGATGTCATGTATGAGAAGACACCCTACATGCTGCCCTTCAGCCTGGAGATCGGCGACAAGGTGCTCATTGAGGGAACCGGCGCGTATACGACGACGTATTCGAGCCGCGACTTCAACGGTATGCCCGGCCTCCGACAAATCGTGATCTGAGGGCTGCAATCGCTTTCCCTCTCTCGGTATCGAGGGAGGGAGTTTTCCCAACATTCCCGTTCGGCGGCCTCACGGCTGGTGCGAGGGCTTCCTTCGCTGGAGGCTTTCCATGGACTGCGCTGTCCACATCCCCACTCTCGCAATTGCAGCCGAGACACGCTTCGACGCGCCTTTGCGCGAGCAACTGCTCGATGCCGCCTTCGGTGCGGATCGCCACGAAAAGACCTCCGAGCGGTTGCGCGAAGGGCGGCTTCCTGCGGACGGCCTGGCCTTCACGCTGAAGGCGAATGGCAAGCTCGTCGGCACGATTCGCCTGTGGAACATCTGCGCCGGAGGAGTGCCCGCGCTGTTGCTTGGACCTTTGGCCGTGGCGCGGAGCCATGAGGGCATGGGACTTGGTTCGAAGCTGATGCGCCATGCGCTGGCCGAGGCGACATTGCGTGGCCACAAGGCGGCGTTGCTGGTGGGCGATGCGCCCTATTATAGCCGCTTCGGCTTTACTGCCGGGTTGACGGAAGGCCTTGTGCTGCCCGGACCAGTGGATCGTGCGCGTTTCCTCGGTGTGGAACTTGCCGAAGTCGCTCTCGCAAACGCCAGAGGCCTCGTCTTGGCCACAGGCACACGCGCACCGATGCTCCGCCGTTCTGTACGAAGCACCGCGCTTGAGCGCAGGGCGGCTTGAGCGGCAAAAAAGAGATTGAGAATTTGACCTGAACGAGCGCCGTGCAATAGGCATTGGCGCTCATTCTTTGTCCCTTCCGGAGTTCTCCCATGTCCATCTGGCCCGTTCACGGCGAAATCACCGGCCCCATCGTGATGATCGGCTTCGGTTCCATCGGCAAGGGCACGCTGCCGCTGATCGAACGTCACTTCAAGTTCGACAAGAAGCGCCTCGTCGTGATCGATCCCGATGACAAGGACATCGCCATCTTGAAGAAGCACAAGGTGCGCTTCATCAAGGAGCATGTGACCAAGGCAAACTACAAGAAGCTGCTCAAGCCATTGCTCACCGAAGGTGGCGGGCAGGGTTTCTGCGTCAACCTCTCGGTCGACACCTCTTCCGTTGAGATCATGGAGCTCTGCCGTTCTCTGAACTGCTTCTACATCGACACTGTGGCCGAGCCGTGGGCCGGGTTCTATTTCGACGCCAACAAAGGTCCGGAGGAGCGCTCGAACTACGCTTTGCGCGAAATCGTTCTCGATGCCCGCCGCCGCAACCCTGGCGGCATCACCGCAGTGTCTTGTTGCGGTGCCAATCCCGGCATGGTGTCGTGGTTCGTCAAGCAGGCACTCGTCAACCTGGCGGCAGATTTGGGCCTGAAATACAAGGATCCCAAGACCAAGGCGGACTGGGCTGCCCTGATGAAGAAGGCCGGCGTCAAAGGCATTCATATCGCTGAGCGCGACACGCAACGCTCGAAGAAGCCCAAACCACCAAACGTGTTCGTCAACACCTGGTCGGTCGAAGGCTTCGTCTCGGAAGGGTTGCAGCCAGCCGAACTGGGCTGGGGCACACATGAGAAATGGCGGCCAGCCAATGCCCGCTCGCACAAGAAGGGCTGCGGTGCCGCGATCTATCTGCTGCAAGCCGGTGCGAACACCCGCGTGCGCTCCTGGTGTCCAACGCCAGGCCCACAGTATGGTTTTCTGGTGACACACAACGAGGCGATCTCCATCGCGGATTATTTCACCGTGAGGGATGGCGCGAAGGTGGCATATCGCCCGACATGCCACTACGCCTACCATCCCGCAAACGACGCCGTGCTGTCATTGCACGAGATGTTCGGCGCTGCAGGTGCCAAGCAGCCTGCCAACCACATCCTCGACGAGAAGGAGATCGTCGACGGCATCGATGAGCTGGGCGTGCTGCTCTACGGCCACAGGAAAAACGCCTATTGGTATGGCTCGCAGCTTTCCATCGAGGAGACGCGCCGCATCGCGCCATACCAGAATGCGACAGGGATGCAGGTCTCATCCGCCGTACTGGCTGGCATGGTCTATGCCTTGGAGAACCCGGCGATGGGCATCGTCGAGGCCGACGACATGGACTACAAGCGCTGCCTGGAAGTGCAGTCGCCCTATCTTGGTCCGGTTGTCGGGCACTACACGGACTGGAACCCTCTGGTGGGACGTCCCGGGTTCTTCCCCGAAGACATCGACAAGCGCGATCCATGGCAGTTCCGGAATATCTTGGTCAGGGAGTGAGGGGTTTGAGGGTGCAAATCTGTTGAAGTTTTTATTTGTCTCTGGACAGAACGAAAACAGAACAGTAGTGATTTAGAGTATCTAAGGTCATTCTATGTCGTTCTTTTCGGTTGAGATGTGTGCAGGGGCTGGTGGCCAGGCTCTCGGGCTCGAGCGTGCCGGATTTAAACATACTGCGCTCGTCGAGATCGAAGAAGACTTTTGTAAAACACTCCGGTTCAATAGACCACAATGGAATGTTCAATGTACTGATCTGTCGGGTTTTGACGGCCGCCCTTACAAGGGCGTCGATCTTCTGGCAGGCGGGCTTCCATGCCCACCATTTTCGATTGCGGGAAAGCAACTGGGTGAGCGGGATGAACGTAATCTTTTTCCTGCCGCATTGCGTCTTGTCGATGAAATTCGGCCAAAAGCCGTAATGATAGAGAATGTACGCGGGTTCCTCGGTGCATCCTTCGAGGACTATCGGCGGTATCTGAAAGAGCAGCTTAGTAAACTCGGCTACGTGACGGAATGGCGGCTTCTGAATGCTTCGGATTTTGGTGTTCCGCAACTCAGGCCCCGTGTCATTATTGTCGCCTTGAGAGCTGATCTCGCAGATAATTTTGTTTGGCCAGAAGCGCACAGAGGAGACACTCCAACGGTCGGGACTGCTCTTGCAGACCTGATGAATGCCAAGGGTTGGGTTGGAGCTGCGGACTGGCAGGTCAAGGCAGGTTACATTGCCCCGACGGTGGTCGGCGGCTCGAAGAAACACGGCGGTCCTGACCTTGGTCCGACGCGAGCACGCAAAGCCTGGGCCGAGATGGGCGTCAACGGCATCTCGCTTGCCGAGGAAGCCCCTGATGCCGACTTTAAAGGGATGCCGCGTCTGACCGTTCGCATGGTTGCCAGGTTGCAAGGCTTCCCGGATGACTGGCATTTTGTTGGCCGCAAGACGGCAGCCTATCGTCAGGTCGGCAACGCTTTTCCGCCGCCGGTCGCAACGGCAATGGCCCGTCAGTTAAAAGTTGCACTCTCCGCTCAACGACACATGATGGTAGCCTGATGGCGCGGAGTGCTTCGCAAGGCGCACGGACAAAATTGCGCGCTCATTTTCTTGAGAATCTCGGCAAGGTGCTGAGTTCGGATGAGCTCAGACACGCATCGGGTGACATCAGCGAGTGGGCAAGGCGTGTACGCGAACTGAGGGATGAGGAAGGCTTTCAAATTCTCACGCACAATGACCGTTCCGACCTCAAGCCCGGTCAGTACCTGCTCGAGTCCGCAAAGCCGGTTCCGGCTTTTGCCCGCACGATCTCAAAGGAAACAAGAGCTTTGGTTCTTGATCGCAACGGCTTTACCTGCCAGCAATGTGGTGCTGTTGCTGGAGAGGCTCACCCCTATGACGCAGGGCGAAAAACGAGGCTTCACATCGGTCACGTCGTTGACAAAAGCATGGGCGGTTCTGATGAAGCCGGCAATTTGCGGGCGATATGCTCAGTCTGCAACGAAGGTTCAAAGAATCTGACGCTTGACCGACCATCCGTGCAGAAGCTGCTGATCCAGATTCGTCGAGCCACAGGAGACGACCAGCTAAAAGTGCTGGAGTGGTTGTTGCTGAAGTTTCCAAGTCATGCAAAAAATTAGGGAACTCACCCCCGCTCGTCGCTGATCACCTTGCCATCGTTCGGCAAACTTCCCGGCTTCACCAGATCAACCGCGCCCTTCAGCTTCAGCACCGCCGCCAGCGTCTCGCCCACTTTCTCCGCCAGCCCAGACGCAGCACCCTGCGCTTCCGCACGCAAAACCATGACGTCCTGCTCGTTGGCGCGCGTGACGACAAGCCTGAGGCGCCCCAGTTCCGGGTGCCGTTTGCCGACGGCATCAACCTGCGCGGGATCGACAAACATGCCCTTCACCTTGGTGCGCTGGTCGGCACGCCCCATCCAGCCTGCGAGTCGGCGGTTGGTGCGCCCGCAGGGAGAGGGGCCGGGCAAAAATTTCGAAAGATCACCCGTCCCGAACCTGAGCAGCGGATATTCCTCGTTCAGCCGGGTCACGACGATTTCGCCCACCTCGCCCTCCGGGACAGGATCATCAGTGCCAGGACGCACGATCTCGACGATCAGCCCCTCGTTGCAGATCAGGCCCTGCCGCGCATCGCTCTCATAGGCGACGACACCGAGGTCGGCGGTGGCGTAGCTTTGATACGCATCGACGCCCAGCTTCTTCACTTCGGCTTGCAGCGAGGCCGGAAAGGCCGCGCCGGAGACCATGGCTTTCCTGATGCAGGAGATGTCGGCCTTGGCTTCCGCAGCCTTGTCGAAGAGGATCTTGAGGAAATCTGGCGTGCCGCAATAGGCCGAGGGACGAAACATCGCAATGGCCTGCAATTGCTGCTCCACATTGCCTGGACCGGCCGGAATCACGGCGCAGCCCAACGCTTGAGCACCCGAATCCATGATGAATCCACCGGGCGTGAAGTGATAGCTGAAGGTGTTCAGCACCACATCCCCCTTGGCAAACCCTGCCGCCGCGAGAGACCGCGCCGCACCCCACCAATCCATGTAGATGCCTTCGGGATCGGCGATGGGGCCTGGCGAGATGAGCAGGCGTGCGAGTTGCCCCGGCTTCACCGTGACCAGGCCGGCAAAAGGTGGCGTCACCTGCTGCATCGCCAGCAGCTCCGCTTTGCGCAACACGGGAACGGCGGCCAGCGCAGCCCGGTCCTTCAAGCCCTTGGTATCGATGCCCTTGAGTTGCCGGCGCAGCGCGGGCGCCTTGCTCTTGGCGAAGTCGAGGAGGGCGCGGAGTTCCTTGAACTGGCTCTTCTCCCGCTTGTCAGGCGGTGCGGTCTCAAGCTTGTCGAGAATGGGCATCAAAGCCTCCGAAAGGGTCGGTAGAAAGAGCAAATGTCAAAATCAAGCCTGGCCAGTGTGTCAACACGCGCTAAACTGCAGCCAGCCCCTTGGCGATGCGCTCGACACGCTCTGACAGCGCGGTCATGGCCTCGGCAGTCCGGCGATCACGCTCATCCTGCCCCTTGTCAGTCGCGGCGAATGTTTCGCGTAAGGCAGCCACCTCAGCCTCGGCTGCAGCGGTTTTGCGACGCAATTCCATGATTTCATCGGCCGCCGTAATGGCCGCCATGATGGTCAGCCGCATGTCGCCGATCTCTCCGAAAGATGTGCGCATTTCCTGCACGCGGCCGTCGAAATAGCCCGCCAGCCCTTCCAGATGGGCCTCTTCGCCATCCTCGCACGCCATGCGATACGCCTTGCCATCGATGGTGACTGTCACCTGTCCCATGTCAGGTGTCCTTTCCCGGCAGTGCTGGTTCCGCTGAGGCTTGATCAAGAGCACCCTTCACAAGGTCAATCGCCCGGTCAATCCGCCCGGAGAGTTCGTCCTGAACGGCTTCAAGAGCCCGGCCGCGCGACAAAGCCTGGTCCAGCAATTCGGCCAACTTGGCGCGGTCGCCACGCATCAGCTCTAGTTCGGTGGAGCGTGCCGCATCGTTGCGGTCGCCGGAAAGGCGACGGGCTGCGGCGGCATCCAGGAGATCGATGGCAGACCCAAGGCGCTGCAACGCCGATGCAAGGGGGAGGGACGCGTCATTCATGGGGCAATTGATACCATCATCAAGCGTCGGTGAAACTCTTGCGAGTCAATATCTTATCTACACAAGCCTAGAATCCACCGCAACGCCCCGTCAACGCCGGATGCGTCGGTATCCCATGAATTATGCAGGTTGCTAGGGACTTGCGAACCCGATTGTCCAACCAATGAAGGGGTTTATAACTCTGCCGATTTGTAATATTGCACCGCAGCAAGATCGCAGGTATGGACTTGAAGGGATTGCGGCATGAGTGAGCGGAACGACGCTGAGCACGCACAGTCCCGACAATCTGCTCGTCGCGTCGCGCTTGTGACCGGCGCATCATCCGGCCTTGGAGCCCATTTCGCGCAACTGCTGGCAGCGGACGGCATTGGCACGCTGGCGCTCGCGGCGCGACGCACGGACAAGCTCAATGCGGTTGCCGAGGAGTGTATGCGCCTCGGCGCTGGTCGCGTCATTGTCCTGCCACTGGATGTGACGGATGAAGCCAGCATCCACAACGTCTTTGCCACCATCTCGAAGGGCGAGCGACGGCTGGATATCCTTGTCAACAATGCCGGCATTGCCGAAACGGCCGCTGCTCTCGACACGACCATGAAGGATTTTGATCGGGTCATGGATGTCAACCTGCGGGGTGTCTGGGCCTGCGCGGTGGAGTCTGCGCGCCTGATGAAGGCGTGCGGCGGTGGTGACATTGTCAATATCGCTTCGATTCTCGGACTGCGTGTCGCCAACAACCTGGCAGCCTATGCGATCTCCAAGGCTGCCGTAGTGCAGATGACGAAGGCGTTGGCGCTGGAGTGGGCGCGTCACGATATCCGGGTGAATGCGCTTGCACCGGGCTACGTCGAGACCGAAATTAACGACGACTTCTTCCGCACTGATGCGGGTGAAAAACTGATCAAGCGGGTTCCCATGCGTCGTATCGGTCAGTTGGCCGATCTGGATGCGCCATTCCGCCTGCTGGCGCACGGGGCGTCCCGCTACATCACGGGCACCATCATTACGGTTGATGGTGGGCATTCCATCAATTCGCTGTAGCTGCAATTCGCTGCAGCCTTTGTTTTTCCAGTCCATCCTGGTGAATTGCGGCTTGCCACCGGCTGCGGTTTTGCTGACAGTCAGGCTTGACCAAGTGGACACTGATCCGTGACAAGCGGGTGACCGGGAGACGACAGGCGATGGCAAGGAAACCCACCAAGGCGCAGATTGATCGGCTCCGCTCCCGCGCCTGGTTCAACAACCCCGCCAACATCGACATGACTGCGCTCTATATCGAGCGCACCATGAACTTCGGCCTTTCAAGGGAAGAGTTGCAGTCCGGTCGCCCGATCATCGGCATTGCCCAGACCGGATCCGACATCGCGCCCTGCAATCGCCACCACATCGAGCTTTCGCCACGCATCCGTGATGGTATCCGGGAGATGGGCGGTGTGCCGTTCGAGTTTCCAATCCATCCGATCCAGGAGACCTGCAAGCGCCCGACTGCGAGCCTCGACCGTAACCTGCAGTATCTCAGCCTTGTCGAAATTCTCTATGGCTATCCGCTGGATGCCGTGGTGCTCACGACAGGCTGCGACAAGACCACGCCTGCGCAGATCATGGCGGCGGCCACAGTGGATATCCCGGCCATCGTGCTCTCTGGCGGTCCGATGCTGAATGGCTGGCACAACAACGAGCGGACGGGGTCCGGCACGATCGTCTGGAAAGCCCGTGAACTGCACGCGGGGGGCAAGCTGGACGATGCCGGTTTCGTGGAGCTGATCGCCTCGTCGGCACCCTCAGCCGGGCATTGCAACACCATGGGCACGGCCTCGACCATGAACAGCCTGGCGGAAGCGCTGGGCATGAGCCTGCCGGGCTGCGCGGCCATTCCAGCGCCCTACCGCGATCGTTATGAAATGGCCTATCGCACGGGCCAACGCATCGTCGATATGGTCTGGGAAGACCTGACACCCTCCAAGGTGCTGACGCGCGCCGCATTCGAGAACGCCATCAAAGTGAATTCCGCCATCGGCGGCTCGACCAACGCTCCTGTCCACCTGAACGCGATCGCGCGGCACATCGGCGTGGAACTCACCAATGACGACTGGGAGAAGTTCGGCTATGATATCCCCCTGCTGGTCAACATGCAGCCTGCCGGCGAGTATCTGGGCGAGGAGTATTACCGTGCTGGCGGTGTGCCTGCGGTGATCGCCGAGCTGATCAAGGCGGGCAAGATCGACAAGTCGCATCTGACAGTGAACGGCAAGACCCTGCACGCCAACTGCGAGGGGCGCTTCACCAACAATCCCAAGGTCATCCTCCCCTTTGCCAAACCGATGCGGAAGCAGGCGGGCTTCCTCAATCTCAAGGGCAACCTCTTCGACAGCGGCATCATGAAGATGAGCGTGATCTCGGAAGAATTCCGCAAGCGTTACCTCTCCAACCCAAAGGATCCCATGGCCTTCGAGGGCAACGCCATGGTCTTTGATGGTCCTGAGGACTACCATCACCGCATCGATGATCCGAAGCTGAAGATGGACGGCAACACGCTGCTTTTCATGCGCGGCGCAGGCCCCGTGGGCTATCCTGGTGCGGCCGAGGTCGTGAACATGCGGCCCCCCTCCTACCTGATCAAGAAGGGCATTACCTCGCTGCCCTGCATCGGTGATGGCAGGCAGTCCGGCACATCAGGCTCGCCCTCCATTCTCAATGCCTCACCGGAGGCGGCCACCGGTGGCGGTCTGGCGCTGCTCAAGTCTGGTGACAGAGTGCGCATCGACCTGAAGAAGCGCCGGGCGGATGTCCTCATTTCCGATGCAGAGATGGCGAAACGCCGCGCCGCATTCGAGAAAGCTGGCGGCTATAAATACCCCAAGAGCCAGACACCGTGGCAGGAGATCCAGCGCGGCATCGTGGATGAGCTGTCCAACGGCATGGTGCTGAAGCCGGCCGTGAAATACCAGAAAATCCACAAGACTTACGGTGTGCCAAGGGACAATCACTAAAGCGGTTTTGGCCTTCCCCCATTGGGGGAAGGTGTCATGCGGAGCATGACGGATGAGGGAGAATCCCTGAGATCAGTGATTCTCCCTCATCCGGTTGGCTCCGCCAACCTCCTTCTCCCGAGGGAGAAGGAGAAAGTCCCCATGCCACGTTGTTTCCACACCCTCGACGTCTTCACCGATCATGCACTTGCTGGAAATCCGCTGGCCGTCGTGCATGACTGCGAGGGCCTGGACACCGCCCGGATGCAGGCCATCACGCGTGAGTTCAATCTGTCCGAAACCGTCTTTGTCCTGCCGCCCGACGACCCGGTGAACACGGCCAAGATCCGCATTTTCACGCCGGGATCCGAGCTGCCTTTCGCGGGCCATCCGACGGTGGGAACGGCGGTGCTGCTGGCCCAGCTGCGGGCGCCCGAAATGGTGGGCAGCTCCGGCATCGTCATCGCGCTGGAAGAGACAATCGGTCTGGTGAAGGTCGATGTGTCGAAGCGGCAGGGTAGGGCTGCGCGGGGTGTCTTCGCCATCCCGAAGTTGCCGGTGATGGTGGCTGAGCCGCCCCGCAACGCCATGCAGATCGCCAAGGCGCTGGGCCTTGATGCCGATGACATCGGGTTCGATGGCCACCACTGCGCCAATTTCGCGGCGGGTGTTGCCTTCACGATGGTTCCCTTGAAGAGCCTCGATTCACTCTCGCGCGCCCGTTCCGTTGCGTCGCCCGATTACGAAGCGGCCTTCGGCGGCACGCCAAGCCCCTGGTGCTACCTTTACGTCAAGACAGGTGCGCGCACCTGGCAGACCCGGATGTTCGCACCCAGCCATGGCATCGTCGAGGATCCCGCGACAGGCGCGGCTGCTGCAGCTTTCGCGGGCACCATCATGGCCTTCGAGAAGCCTGCGGACGGGCGCGAGCAGCAGCACATCATCCTGCAGGGCGTGGAAATGGGGCGGCCTTCCGAGATCGTGCTGACCCTTGATGTCGAGCGCGGGGCTTTGAACGAAGCAACAATTGGTGGTGGTGCGGTCATCGTCTCGGAAGGTACGATCAACCTGTGAGCAGCCCCACGGCCCAGATCACCCCGCTGCTGCGGGTTGATGCCACGCTCGAACCCGTGGAATGGGATTTCGCACGTGACAGACGTGAAGAGATCGACGCGCACTGGGCCAAGCAGGTAGCCGCCAAGCCCAGGATGTTCAATGGCACGGTTCTGATGCAGCACCGCTGGAGCCTGGAGAACGGTGTCTATTCCACGGCCTACACGCCGGTGGACTATGCCAGTTTCCTGACCTGGATTCATTTTGGCCAGCCTGGCAGCGCGCGCCGCAACGGCTTTGCCATGGCCGCCTTGCAAGGCAGCGACGGTGCCTTCCTGTTGGGCGTGATGGGCGATCACACGGCCAATGCCGGGAAAATCTATTTTCCAGGCGGCACGCCCGACATGAATGACGTGACAGTGGATGACAGGGTCGACCTGGCGGGAAGTCTGCGGCGCGAGTTGTTCGAGGAGACAGGCTTGCGGCCGGATGAAGTGAGCATCACGGACTCTTGGGTACTGGTTGCCGAGACCTATCGGGCGGCGTTCCTGAAGCCTGCCCGGCTGATCCATGATGCCAGGACTGCGCGGGACATGCTGCTGGAGCGACTGGCAACGCACACGGATCAGGAGCTTGCGGATTTCGCAATTGTGCGATCACCTGCGGATATCAACGAAGCCCGCACCCCGGAATTCGCCGCGGCCTACATGCGCTGGGTTTTTGCTGGCAAAGACTGAGTGGGTGCTGCGAAAGGGGCACCAAAGGCATCGGGTGCGAGATCGGCTTGACCCTGCAACCCGATCACCAGGCTTTCGGTGACCAATGGCTCCAGTCCGAGTCCGGAGAGCGGACTTTGTGTCGCGGCGACCAAGGGCAAACCAAGCTGCTGTTCTGCCTTTCTGGCGATTGCGGCTTCCACCATCGGATCGGTCGCGGAGGGTCCGGCGAGCCACCACAGGAAGGCCCTGTCACGGCTGCGCAGGATGAGCGCTCCCGCCTTGACCGGTCCGGTGTCAATCAGTGCTGCCGCGAGAGTGCCATTGAGGGAAAAACTCCGCGTGGCGGCACGCAGAAAGGCAACGCGCCTGGAATCACCCAGGATCGAGGCTTTCTCCTCGCGCTGCGCCAGGCGATCAAGGCAGATGAGGCGTTCCACCGCCAGCCGGACACCAAGTGGCGTGCTGTCGATGCTCACTTGATCGACCAATGGCGGCAGGCCCTTGGGGCGAAAATCGAGACCGCGGGTATGCGCCGGATCGCGGATATGCGCGACATCAAGGCCCATTCGGGCTGCCTCCAATGCGAACAGACGCGATGTTGGGCCATGACGGGAGAGCGAGCGAATATCGCAGGCTACCGGGCGAGGATGAAGAGTCCGCAGCCAGTTGAGAAAGCTTGCCACCGCGCGGGATGCCTGATCGGCATCGTTGATGAGCAGTGCGCCTCCCATGGCTTGCAAGGGATGGTGCCAAAGCGTGGTTCGCCCGGATCGGAGCCAATGGGCACCAAAGCCCCGCGACCGGGGCATGAGCGGGAAAAGCCCTGTCAGTCTGCGCAGGCCATCCTGTTCCTCCCAGGCGAGCGCCAAACCCATCTCCGTCCCGTCCACAAGATGGCTGCGCGCGGGGATCAGGAAATCTGGTGAGAGGAAGGGATTGGGCTCAAGCGCCTTGGCCTCGAGCGTCCGCCAATCCGGCAGGATGCTGTCATGCTGGGCAAAGCGCAGGAAGGATATGGAACAGACGGGTTGTCCCTCGTGCAGGGTGGCTTGCGAGCCGACCGGCGTGACGAGAAAACTCTCGCTCTCCTGCATTGTAGCTGTCCCTCATTGTAACGGGTTGCTCCCGATTGGAGCAAGCTGCGCTGTCCAATGGATCGGAACAGGGCAATGAACAGCCTGCTCCAACACCTGGACACATCAGGGATCAAGAACCATGCCGCGCCGTCGAAGGCTGGTCATGGTGATCGTCAGCAGCCCATGGCTCTGCAAGGTGACGATGCGGTCAGCAATGCTGCGCCGCAGCCTGTGATCGCCGCTTGTTGCCGTGTCGATGGCGGCCAGCAAAGCCTCCATCCGTTCAAGTCGCTGTGGCCGGGTGTGCTCTCTGCCCATTGCCAGCAGCCGCTGCAGCACCCGAAGGCGCAGTTCGGCTGGCGCGAGAGAAACCTTTCGCCAATCCGCGCTGACCATCCTGTTCTCGACCATGACGGCTGCGCCATCAAGAACCGCGCTGACCGCACTTTCCAGCGCCTCATCTGCACGTGCCGCCCTGCAAGCCAGTCGGGTCAGGCGTTCCGCCGTCAGCCCCTCGCCTGCAAGATCGACCAGCAGGCGACGGACATGCGCCCGCCCGCTGCGCCCGCCTGTGTTGGCCGGATCATCGACATAGGCCAGCGCTCGCGTCTGGCAGGTCAATACAAGGCGTGCCTTGGACATGCCGAGAAGGGGCCTGACATGGGTACAACCAGCTTTTGTGGTTACGCGCCGCATACCCGAAAGACCGCTCATGCCACTGCCCGCGAGCAGACGCATCAGCACCGTTTCGGCCTGATCATCCGCGTGATGTGCCGTGACGATGTGGCTGAACCCGAGCGTTCTGGCGTGATGTGCCAGCAGTGCATACCGCGCCTCCCTGGCTGCTTCCTGCACGCCGGTCGTTGGCTTTTCACCCTCCCAAGGCAGGGTTGCGTGCGGGATTTGCAGCACTTTGCAGACCGCTGCCACCTGCCTGGCTTCGTCTGCGGCCTCGGCACGCAGTTGATGGTCGACTGTCGCAACAGCAAGCGGCGGACACCCTGCCCAGGATGCCAGAAGTCCGAGCAACGCCATCGAATCGGGACCGCCTGACACGCCAAGGAGGATGCCGCTGGCGTGACCGAGGAGAGGGGCAAACACCGCCGCAGCCTCCGCATCACCAAGCGGTTCAGCCTCGGCTTGCGGTCGCCGTTCGATCATCCGCCGCAGCGCGCGCGCTGCAATTCGCGGGTGACGCCCTGCTTGATGGTGGAGGGCGCGGCAGGATATTTCTGGCCGTGATTGTTGAGCACGTCACAGGCTTCCTTGGCTGCGCCCAGCCCCCGCAGAGAAATCCCGAGTTTTAGCTCGGCTTCCGCTGCACGTCCGGACTTGGCGAATTTCGTGGTCATGTCGACATATTGCTCCGCCGCTTCCCGCCAGCGCTGACGCTGGAAATAGCTGTCACCCAGGCCCATCACGGCGTCAGGCAGCAGGCGATCCTTGGGCTTTGAACGCGTGAACTCTCGAAACGTGCCTTCCGCAGCTTCATACTCTCCGCCCTGCAACTGCTGCTTGCCCAGGTCGATCTGTCCCTTTGCCGTCGTCGGAATGGCACCCGTGTTGGCTGGCTGTGGGCGCTGCGGGTTGAGTTCTGTCGGCTGGCGCGGATCACGCCCGATGGCATTCTCCTCCCCCGCGATGATCTGGCCGGGGTTCGTGACGACGCCTGTCCCAGCCTGGCGCTGTGGCCGAGGCTGTGTGGCTGAACCCGGTGATCCCAGGGGCAGCGGCGTGCCCGCGGCCTGCGGATTGGCATTGGGATCGAACACATCGCTGCGCTGTTGGCGTGGGGGCTGTCCCGCTGGCGCTGGTGTTGCACCGGGCTGGCGTCCGCCACCGATTTCCTTGAAGCGAAAATCCGTATCGCTTTGGAAGCGCTTGAGCTGCTCTTCAAGCCGTCGGTTCTGGTTTTGCGCCTGCTCGACCTGCCCGTTGAGCTGGCGGATGAGATTCTCCATGCGGTCGATGCGCAGCATCAGTTCCGCCGCGTCCTGAGCCCGTGCGGGCACCGCCACAGCGATGAGGAGCGCCGAGGCGCCCAGCGACAATGTTCTGATCAAGCGTGAAAGAGTCATGGTTTCAGCCTCTTACCTGATTTTCCGATCTCAGCAAACATTGTTCGCAGTGTGGCCGCGCCGAATTGAACCGGGGCTGAATGCCCCAGGCCGGACGCCAAGGGGGAGATGACACTGGTCAAGACAGCGAAAATTAGTTACATACGCAACTAATTTAATCATGAGGTCCGTTCCATGAACAAGCACGTCGCGCCCGTTTCGCGGGGCAAGCCAGAGGCGCTTTCGGTCACCGACACGCGCTACATGTCCGGCTTCGGCAACAGCTTCGAGACTGAAACGCTGCCCGGCGCCTTGCCAGTGGGCCGCAATTCGCCGCAGCGACCGGCCTATGGGTTGTATGCCGAGCAGCTCTCCGGCTCGCCCTTCACGGCACCGCAGGCCACCAACCAGCGCTCCTGGCTGTACCGCATCCGCCCTACCGTGAAGCATACCCGCAAGTTCAAAAAAGTGGATCGCGGCCTCATTCGCACCGGTGGCCTTGACCGCGACGAGCACGACATGCCGATCGGCCAGTTGCGCTGGGATCCCATCGCGCTGCCGAAAGCGAAGCAGAACTTTGTCGAAGGTCTCGCCACAATCACGGTTGCGGGCGATGCGGATTCGCAAAGCGGCATGGCCGCGCATGTCGCGCTCGTCACACGTTCGATGCTGGACGAGTACTTCTTCAATGCGGATGGCGAACTGATGATCGTGCCGCAGCAGGGTGCCTTGCGCTTCTGCACGGAGTTCGGCGTGATCGACGCCATACCCGGCGAGATCGTCATCATTCCGCGCGGCGTCATTTTCCGGGTCGAACTGATTGACGGGGAAAATGGACCAGTTCCTGCGCGTGCCTATGTCTGCGAGAATTATGGCGGCGCACTCACGCTGCCGGATCGCGGCCCCATCGGCGCCAACTGCCTGGCCAACCCACGTGATTTCCTCACGCCGGTCGCAGCTTATGAGGACAAGGAGGGCAAGGCGCTGCTGCATGTGAAATGGGGCGGGCAGCTCTATGCCACGGAAATCAGCCAATCCCCGCTGGATGTGGTGGCCTGGCATGGCAATTACGCGCCCTACAAATACGACCTGCGCACTTTCTCGCCCGTGGGTGCCATCGGCTTCGACCACCCGGACCCGTCGATCTTCACGGTGATGACCTCGCCGTCCGGCGAACCCGGCACGGCCAACATCGATTTCGTGATCTTCCCCGAGCGCTGGATGGTGGCCGAGAATACCTTCCGCCCGCCGTGGTATCATCGCAACATCATGAGCGAGTTCATGGGGCTGATCTACGGCGTCTATGACGCCAAGCCGGAGGGTTTCGTGCCTGGCGGCTTCAGCCTGCACAACATGATGTTGCCGCACGGGCCCGATGCGCCAGCCTACGAGAAGGCCAGCACGGTGGAACTGAAGCCGCACAAGTTGACTGGCACCATGGCGTTCATGTTCGAAACACGCCTGCCACAGCGCGTGACGAAGTATGCGGCGGGTCTGGCCGGACTGCAGAAGGATTACATCGACTGCTGGGCGGACATGAAGAAGCGGTTCGATCCGACCAAGCGGGAGGTGTGGTGAGAGAGCAAAACGGGGACTGCTACCGTTTTCTGGAGCGCAGCGGAAGAAACCGGAAGCTGTTATCGCTTTGCGAGCAGGATGAGGCGGAATGTTGGGACAGCGTATTCATGCAATTGAGATCGTGTCCCCGTAACGCCCGTAACGCCCCCCGTAACGCTCGTAATGCCCGTAACGTCCGTAACGCCGTAACGCCGAAATGCCAGATCCAATCAAAAGGCGGGGTGCTGCAGACTGTGAAATTCGTCCGGCCCACCCCCAGCAGCTCTAGAATATGTCCAAAAATGGACCTGGACTTGCGCATACGATCCAATATCGATCTGGACGGAATGAAGAGGGGGCAGATGTGCGTTCAGATTTTATCTCCCAGGCGCGATCTCCAGCGCGGACAACGTCCATAGACATCAGAATGCATTTAGAATCTGGCCTGAAGCCGGCACGATTTGGGGGCAATCGCAGGGTGTTTGACATCGGTCGCCATTTTTGGGCGCTGCGATGGTGGATAGATATTCTAAAGACGCCAGGGAGCCGTTCGGTTCGTTTGGGTGTAAATTCGACGGCGCGGTCGACCACAAGTTACCTGGCTCTGGTACTCTGCCTTGGACTGGGTGCTCAGGTTCTAACCAGTCATGCCGCAACCGCTGCACCAGATAAACCAAAGACCATCACGAAAGCAGCGCCTGTGTCGGCGGATGGCATCAAGGCGCTTTTGGAGCGCGGGGCGCGAGGGCGGCGGACACTGATCGCCGAGGTTGTGAACCAGACCCGCCAAAAACCCGATTCCCGCGACGCCATCGTAGGCTTCGCAGCGTCGCTTCTGCCCGATGGCCTTGCTGACTTTGGACGCGCCGGCGAGATCGGCGTGCTTCTGGCCACGCAGGCTTACTCGCCAGCGCGCACAGACGTGTTTGCAGCGGCCTTGTCCGCGACTCGCGCGTCCACGCAACGTTCTGCAGATGGGGTTGGAACGGCTCTGCCGGTCACGGCACGCGTCTCGGCCACCCGTTCGGCCTCCGTGTTCGATTCCTGGGGCTATTTTCCAGCCCGCATCGCTCCGTTCACCGTGCAGGATAACTACGGGTGGGCCCCGCAGCGTACCGATCTGATTCCGCTCTACACGGATATATTCCGCCGCGAGTTTGGGGCCAACTGGGGCAATACTGCGATCGGGCAGGCGTTTGCCCTCAATCTGACAGGCCCAAATGGCCTGAACGGCTGGCGCGGACGCGGCGTCACGATTGCCGTCATCGACAGCGGGATAGATGCACGCTTCAACAACCCCAACGATCAGAACCAGGGCTTCGCCTACGTTCATCCGGATTTGGCCGGACGACTGGATATCCGCAGCCGACGGGTGCGCGTCGACGGCACCTTCGATCTCGACATCATGGATGATCGCGGTTCACATGGCACTCATGTGGCGGGAACGATTGCGGCCAACCTGAACGGCATTGGCATGATGGGAATCGCGCCAAGCGCGAACATTATTGCCCTCAAGGGCGTTGCGACCGGAGGCGATACGGTGCAGTCGCTTCACTACGCTGCAAGTCAAGCGGATGTGCGCATCATCAATGGCAGCTACGGGCCTTCAGCATCGCCTGGAGAGCTCACCTGGGTCACAGGCTCACTGGGCGCCGAATTCAACGCCGTACAGAGCGCGGTCGCAGCCGGGAAGGTGTTAGTCTACGCCACCGGCAACGATTTTGCGACCGCGCCCATTCAAGCGCAGAATCCAACAGGCGTTCCCCTGTTTCCCTTCATTCGGCCGGTCAATGCGCGGTTTGGCGCCTATGATGACGGCGGCAGAAACTACGACTTCTCCGCGCTAAGCCGGATGCCCGGTTTCATTGTTGCCGTCGCCAATCTCGACCACAATTTCGTTATCTCTGCGGACTCCAACCGCTGCGGCGTTGCGGCGGCATGGTGCATTTCCGCACCAGGTGGCGGCACCAATGGCGGCACAAGCAACGGCATCCTGTCCACTGTCGTCCAGGGACTGCCAAGCTCTTCGCCCAATCCCTCACAGGCTGTCCCATACATCGGGCCAGACGCCAATCTCGGCTACGCGTTCAAGAACGGCACCTCTATGGCCACGCCCCATGTCTCGGGCGTCATTGCGGTGCTGATGGAAGCCTACCCCAATTACAGCGCGCGGGACATCATCCGCCTCATGTTCGCCACGGCCGATGATCTGGGCGACCGAGGCGTGGACCGCATCTATGGCCACGGCCTTGTGCGGCTCGACAAGGCGCTAGCGGCTGGTCCGCAGATCGACGCGATCCCCGATACATTCGTGCAGAACATTCCGGCCGGCCAGACCCAGACCTGGGCCGCGCCGATCAGCACGGACCGTGAATTGAATGTGCAGGGCACGCGCAGCGGCAACCGCGGCGCGAATGACGGCGACCTCATCATAGCCGGCGTTGCAGAGTTTCGCGGCGGCGTTACCATATCCTCGGGAGATCTGGTGGTCGAGGGCACCTTGCGCACTCCGACCGTAACGGTTGGAGCAAACGCACGCTTGCTGGGCGACGGCCTGGTCTTTGGCGACGTTGTCGTGAACGGATCCCTCAAGCCGGGTGTCGGGCCATCGGAAATGTACGTGAACGGCAACGTCACGGTAAAAGCGGGCGGACAATTCCAGGCCGATATCGACGGCATTTCAGACGCAGGCGGCCCTGGCAGCTACAGTCGACTTGTCATTTTCGGCGCCGGCAAAACCTTCCAGGCTGGAGGCAGCTTTCTTGCCAGCTTCCGGGGCCAGGATGAGGGCGCGGATAACACCTTCACCCCGCACATCGGAGATCGTTTCCGGGTTGTCTTGGCGGAAGACGGCGCACGCGTCCTTGGGCGCTTCGCGCGAATTGAGACGGAGGTGGATGAGAACGGCGTCTCGGGACTCGGTCCCAACACCCGCATGGCGCTGCTCTACGATTCGACGTCGATCACGCTGGCTGTCATGCCAACCTCATTTGCCAACCTGAGTGCCCACGGGATTAACCTCAGCCGCAGCCAATCAGCGGTCGGCCAGGCGCTTGACCGGATGCAGAATGGGGCGACGGGAGCCGTCAGCGGACCCGCCACAGAGATTTTCGAACGGCTTTCCTGGCTCGGACCCCAGGAAATTTCCTCGGCTCTGCAGCAGATGTCGGGTTCCGGACATGCTGCTTCGCTCCGCAGCGCCTTCGCTTCGGGCCAGCAATTCTCAGGGCTGATTGGCGATCGGATCGGGGCCTTGCGGTCTGGAGGTGCAGGTTCCGGCGGGTCACTACCCATCATGGCTATGTCCGGAGGTGGCGGTCTATCCTTGGCGGCTGGCCAAATGGTGGCGAGTTACGCGCCGCTTGGAGAGCCCGCAAGCTCCGGCTCGATCCGTGCCGAGGGGCCCTCTGTATGGGGAAAATTGTTCGGTCAATGGTCCCGTACCGGAGGAGAAGCCGGCACACCTGGCACCCGCGCCAGCGGCGGCGGCCTGGTCATCGGTGGCGATATCCCATTGACCTCGACCTTCGTGCTGGGGGCCGCAGCAAGCTATGCGCGCAGCCGGACCACCGGTGAAGGCCTCTCGGGCGATACGACAAGCTATCTTGGAGCGGTGTACGGGTCTTTCTCGAAGGACGGCTTTGAGGTGGATGCCCTGGCCGGCCTCACCTATTCCGAATTCAGCACGCAGCGAACGATGACGTTCGGCGGCGCCTCCACAGTTGCTTTGTCCTCCACCGGCGGCCTCGGGTTAATCGGCAATGCCGAGGTGGGCCACCGCTTCCGCTTCACAGCCGGAGTTCCACTCTGGGTGAAGCCTTTCATCGGGCTTTCTTATGGAGACCTGAAGCGTTCGGCTTTTGCAGAGACGGGCGCAGGAGCATTTGGCTTGAGTTTCCCCGGTCAGCGCTTCGCAAGCGTGCAAGGCCGCGCGGGTCTTGCCTTCGGTGCGACAATTGCAGGGCCCAATGGCATAGTGTTCTTACCGGAAGCCAGCCTTGCCTGGGGGCGCAGCCTCAGCGACTCCACCACATCGTTCCGCGCGAACCTTGTTGATCAGCCCATGTTGCTGCAGACAGCCGGGCCAGGGCGCGATGCGTTCAATGCGAGTGTCAAGCTCACTGCCGAGCTTACCTCGAGGTTCAGGATGTTTGCCGGATACTCCGGGGAATATCGCTCTAACTCCAACGCCCATCGCGTGGAAGGCGGGGCGCGCCTCACCTGGTGAGATGGACGCATTTCAGGACGGTTTTTTAAACGGCCATGGGCATTAGGGCAGTACGGGGACATGATTTCATGTGCATCGTCAGCACGCCCAGCCCTCTCCTGGGATTCCGCAAGCGCTCCGCTCCACAAAGCGGATGCAGTCCACTGGTTAGCTCTGCCCCCGCCCCACAGCACCATTGCGCTCCTCCCGCAGCCTGCTAGCCTGTCCTCATTGCCATGATCCCGCCGTGATGCTGCCCTGCACTGGATCGCGTCGTTGCTTCGGGATTTTGTACAGGGAATTTGCACGGGGGATTTGATGATGTCGGTTTCACGCTCGTTTGCCTTTGCTGCAGCACTTCTTGTTGGCCTGCTCGCCAGTGCCGTCCAGGCGCAGAAGGCCTTTGTCCGTGATGATCTGGCTGCCAGCGGCGTCACTCTGGAGGAGCGCCTCAAGCGTGAGGTTGCAGTGTCAGGCGCGGTCGATGCGCGGGCGCTTGTCCGCCAGGCCGAGGCGCTGCTTGCCCGCAACGAGGCCCGCCGCGCGCTTCCGCTGGCCAATCAGGCTGTGATTGCCGATCCGCGCTCGCCGGATGGGTGGCGGCTGATGTCGCGCGTTGCCCGTGCCATCGATCCGAAGGACTACCGCGAGCGCTATGAATTGCAGGAACGTGCGCTGGCCGCTGCCTATCTCGCCTACCAGCGCTCGGGCACGAAACCGGACGAGGCGGCCTCGCTGCGCACACTCGCCGCTGTGTTCGAGCAGCGCGAGATGTGGCGTCCCGCGCTCACCAGCTATCGCCTGAGTTTGGATGCCCAGGACAATGCTGAGGCACGCAAGTCTTATGATGAATTGCGTGAGAAGCGAGGCTTCCGCGTGACCGAGAACAAGACGGATGCGGATTCTGCCACGCCGCGTGCGTGCTTCACCTTCTCGGAACCCCTGGCGCGGGGCCGTGTCGATTTCGCGCCCTTCGTCGCCGTGACGGGCGCCAGGGCCGACACCGCAGTGACGGCCGAGGACTCCCAGGTCTGTGTCGAAGGCCTGCGCCACGGCGAGCGCTATGGCATCGTGCTGCGCCAGGGCATTCCCTCCGCCATCCCTGGCGAGGTGCTGCTCAAGAATGCGGATTACGAGATTTACGTCCGTGACCGTGCGCCGTCCGTGCGCTTCACCGGCAAGAACTACGTGCTGCCCCGCACGGGCCAGCAGGGCCTGCCGCTGGTTTCGGTCAACACGGCCAAGGTCGGGCTGGATATCGTGCGCGTGGGCGATCGCAACCTGATCAACACCGTGCATGGCTCGGATTTCCTCAGCGAGGTTTCCCGCTCGGAGATCAAGGAATTGTCGGAAACGCGAGGGCAGAAGGTCTGGTCCGGCACGATGGACATCAAGCCGGACCTCAATAAGGACGTGACGACAGCGTTCCCGGTGACGGAAGCGCTCGGCAAGCTGCAGCCCGGCGTTTATCTCATGGTGGCGCGTGCGGTCACGGGGCAAGCAGAGACGGCCACACCGCGTGCGGCGGAGGATGACGATTCCGACGAGGGCGGCTCCAGCGCCCAGTGGTTCGTCGTGTCGGACCTTGGCCTGACAAGCTTCTCCTCCGGCGAAGGTGTGCATGTGCTGGTGCGTTCGCTGGCTGATGCCGCGCCGCTGCGCAATGTCGAGGTGCAACTGCTGGCGAAAAGCAACGAAATC
>JANNEO010000011.1:0-28882 GCA_031378805.1 Hyphomicrobiales bacterium | reverse complement strand
TGGCCTGGATCTTCAACTGTGTCGCCCGCGTCGGCTGGATGACGCGAATGACCCAGTTCAAGGACAAGGCCGGCGCCGAAGGCGGCGAGAATTCCGAAGCGGTGTCGCTCGGGCTCTTCGCCTACCCGTCTCTGATGGCGGCGGATATCCTGCTCTACAAGGCCACGGGTGTGCCGGTCGGTGATGACCAGAAGCAACATCTCGAGCTGACGCGCGATATCGCCAAGAAATTCAACCACGATTTCCGCAAACAGATCAGAGGCTTCGGCTTCGACGAGGAGTATTTCCCGCTGACCGATTCGATGGTCACAGGCCCGGCGACGCGGGTGATGAGTCTCAAGGACGGCAAGAAGAAGATGTCGAAATCCGATCCGTCGGACCTGTCGCGCATCAACCTCACGGATGATGCGGACGCCATCGCCAACAAGATCCGCAGGGCCAAGACTGACCCCGAGCCGCTTCCGACGGAAGTCGAGGGATTGTCGACACGACCCGAGGCCGAAAATCTCGTGACCATCTATGCCGCCCTGGCAGATGAAACACCCGAGGCCGTGCTGGCGGAATATGGCGGCGGCCAGTTCTCACGCTTCAAGCAGGCACTCGGCGATGTCGCCGTGGAGCGGCTTGCTCCCATCGCTGCCGAAATGCGGCGACTGCTGGCCGACCTCGCCTATGTCGACAGCGTACTCGCTGACGGCGCAACCCGCGCAAGGGCCATCGCCAAACCCAACATGGATGCCGTGAAGGATATTGTCGGTTTCGTGCGAAACGCCTAAGCTTCAGTCCAGATGCGCAAACGGCGAAGCTTCGAAACCGGACACCGGCCCAAACTCCTCGTGGTGGTGGACGAAACACCAGAGGCAGACCGCGCCTTGTATTACGCAGCGCGCAGGGCCGCACGGCTTGGCGCTGGCCTTGTGATGCTCAATGTCATTCCCGTGGGCGAGACACAGGTCTGGCTTGGCGTCGGCGACCTCATGAAGGCGGAAGCCGAGGACAAAGCGGAGGCGTTGCTTGCCACAGCCGCAGAGCGAGCCCGCGTCGTGGCGGCCATCGAACCGGAACGCGTGGTGCGCGAGGGCGTGACGGCCCATGAGATCGGCCTGTTGATCGAGCAGGACGAGGATATCTCGTCACTCATCCTGGCTGCTGGTGTCGGCGCTGAAGGGCCTGGCCCGCTTGTGGCTTCGCTGGCGGTCAAGGGTGGCCTGGGATTGCCCATTCCCGTGACGATTGTTCCCGGCGATCTGGAAGACAGCGAAATCGACGCGCTGGCGGGGTAAGGCGAAGTCTATTCCTTCTCCCGCGAGGGGGAGAAGGGAGGAAAATACAGTATCACGGCTTCTTCGCCCCGCGTGCCTTCCGCACGGCATATGTCCTGAGGCGCAGCGCATTCAACTTGATGAAACCCGCTGCATCCCGGTGATCATAAGCCACAGCGCCCTCCTCGAACGTCACCAGCTCCTGATCGTAGAGCGAGTACGGGCTTTCGCGGCCGATGACCGTGGCATTGCCCTTGTAGAGCTTCATCGTCACACGACCGGTCACGAATTCCTGGCTCTTGTCGACGAGCGCTTGCAACATCTCGCGCTCTGGCGCGAACCAGAAGCCGTAATAGACAAGCTCCGCATAGCGCGGCATCAGTGACTCTTTCAGGTGCATCGCTTCGCGGTCGAGCGTGATGCTCTCGATGCCGCGATGGGCCTGATGCAGGATTGTGCCGCCCGGCGTCTCGTAGATGCCGCGCGATTTCATCCCGACAAAACGGTTCTCGACAAGGTCAAGCCGCCCGATGCCGTTGGCACGACCCAGTTCGTTCAGCTTGGTCAGCAAGGTGGCGGGCGACATCGTCTTGCCATTCACCGCGACAGCATCACCCTGCATGAAATCGATTGTAATCACGGTGGCCTTGTCCGGTGCCGCCTCGGGAGAAATCGTCCGCATATAGACCATCTCGGGCGCATCCACTGCCGGGTCTTCCAGCACCTTGCCCTCGGACGACGAGTGCAACAGGTTTGCATCCACCGAGAACGGGGCCTCGCCATACTTGTCCTTGGCGATGGGAATCTGGTGCCTTTCAGCGAATTCGATCAGACGGGTGCGCGACGTCAAATCCCATTCACGCCACGGCGCGATGATCCTGATGTTGGGATCAAGCGCATAATACGTCAGCTCGAAGCGCACCTGATCATTGCCCTTGCCGGTCGCGCCGTGCGCCACGGCGTCAGCCCCCACCTTGTGGGCGATCTCGATCTGTTTCTTCGAGATCAGGGGACGCGCGATGGAGGTGCCCAGTAGATACTGGCCCTCGTAAAGCGCGTTCATTCGGAACATCGGGAACACATAGTCGCGCACGAATTCCTCGCGCACATCCTCGATGAAGATGTTCTCCGGCTTGATGCCCAGCAGCAGCGCCTTCTTGCGCGCAGGCTCCAGCTCCTCGCCCTGCCCCAGATCAGCCGTGAACGTCACGACCTCGCAACCGTATTCGGTCTGCAACCACTTCAGGATGACGGAGGTATCGAGACCGCCGGAATAGGCGAGGACGACTTTGTTGGGAGGCTTCAGCAACGACATAGGGGGCCTGTGCGAGGTTGGTTTATGGCTGGGGCTTTAGCAGCAGCGATGCACAGCGGGAAGGGGCGAGTAGGACTATTGAGGCTCAAGCGGCTCATCGTCGCTACAGGAGCTATCCACCGGCCTTACTTCCCCTTGGACCGTGCTCGTTCAATGGCCTCGACGATCAGCCGTCTTGCCTCGTCCGCATCGCCCCAGCCCAGCAGCTTCACCCATTTGCCGGGTTCCAGATCCTTGTAATGCAGGAAGAAATGCTCGATCTGCTTCCAGGTGATCTCGGGCATGTCGGTGTAGTTGTGGACGTTGGCATAGCGCGCCGTCAGCTTGTCCGAGGGCACCGCGATGATTTTCTCGTCGCCGCCACCGTCGTCTTCCATGCGCAGCACGCCGATGGGCTTCACGTTGATCACTGCGCCGGGGATGATTGGCCGGGTGTTGGCCACCAGCACGTCGATGGGATCGCCGTCATCCGACAGCGTGTGGGGCACGAACCCGTAATTCCCTGGATAGCGCATCGGCGTGTAGAGGAAGCGATCGACAACCAGCGTGCCCGCTTCCTTGTCCATCTCGTATTTGACCGGCTCGCCACCGATCTGCACCTCGATGATCACGTTCACGTCGTGCGGCGGGTTCCGGCCGATGGCGATGGCATCAAGACGCATGGGTGGTCTCCGTGGGTAGCGTGTGGCGACGGGATAGGCCGCAACATCTTGCTGGGTGATGAACGGATGAGCGCCACGGCTGGATCATGTGATCTCCGAAAGCTTGCGCTCTTCGATAATGGCGGCGTTCAACTCACCACCTGCGATAAAGATGACCGCAAGAAAATACAGGAACACCAGCGCCATCATTGGCGCGGCAAACCCCGCATAGGTCGAGGCATAGGTCGAGAAACGCGCCAGATAAGCGCCAAAAATGATTGCCGAGGCCAGCCAGAATGCGAGGGTCACTGCAATTCCCGGCAGTACCGAGGCCAGCTTTCTTCGTCCCGCCGGCAGCCAGACATGGGCCATCATCAGGCCGGTCAGCAGGATGGCCGAGGTCGCGCCGTAACGGATGAGATCGTATTGCGCCACGACGCGCTGAAAATCGGGCAAGGTCGCTCCGCCACGCACCAGGTCATGCTCCACCGCGAATTTCTGGATGTCGAGAAACGCCGAATTGGTGGCGGCGATGGCGGCAGGTGCCAGCACCACCAGAAAACCCAGCATCAGCAGTCCCGCAGCCCCCATCAGCACGAAGACGATGCTCTGCAGCCTTGTCTGCACCCAATAGCGCGTCTCGTCAGCGCCGTAAGCGCGGTTGAGGCCGACCCGCAGGCTTTCCACACCCGAGGACGAAAACCAGATCGCAAGTGCCCCGCCGATGGTCAGGAGATCGCGTCGCTGACCCGTCAGCACGTTGCGCACTTCTGTCGAGATCGGGTTGGCGACAGCTTCGGGCAGCGCTTCGATCAGAATCTTGACGATGGCATCCGCCATTTCCTTGGTGCCGAAGAATGACCCAAGTGCTGTGAGAAAGATCAGGAACGGAAACAGCGCCAGCAGCGCAGACAGCGCGATGTGGCTGGCGATGGCCCAGCCATCATGGCGGTAAAGACCGTCATAGACGCGCAAGAGCACACGCCAGATAAGCTTGAGGCGGGAAAGAAACATGCTGTCCAAGAGATAGGCCGGGTTCAGTCAAAAGCCAATGCATCAGAACCGGGCATCTGCCCTTGGGGCATTGCGCGTATCGATACTCCATTTGTGACTGCGCCCATAGGCCGTCAACGGTTCCTCGAAGATGCGGGTCATCGCATAGCCCAGCGCCACGCACATCGGCAGTGCAGCAAGCGTCACAAGCACCTGCGGAATCGTGGCGAGATCAGGCTTCGCACCGAGGATCAGGCCATGCATCAGGCCCAGCACCATGAGATGCGTCAGGTAGATCGCGTAGGATGTGCGGCTGAAGAAGCGAAGGAACGGCGAATGAAAGCGCTCCGCCTCCGGCGCGTTCTCCACCAGCATCAGGATGAAGGCCGAGCACGCCAGCCCCATCAGCGGGCCACTCAGGATGATGAAGAGCGGATCATTGGGCGATGTGAACGTCGAAATGCCAAGCATGATCAGGATGATCACCAGCGGAATGCTGCGCACGAGCAGCGCATGGCGGGCATAGTCGATCCGGCCCTGCTTCCACAGCACGGCGAGCAGAAGGCCGGAAACCAGCGTGTCCGCCCGGACGTGGATCAGCGCCAGGGCCGCCACGAGGTTGTGGGGATTGGTGAGCACATTGTAGCTCCGAAGGCCGATGGCGGCCACGCCGATGGCCAGCAGGACAGCCACGAGATGCCGACGCGGCGTCAACAGGAACAGCGCGGGGACAATCAGATAGAACTGTTCTTCGACCGCCAGTGTCCATGTGGGCGCCAGCCACCCCATGCCGACATCATTGCTGGCGGCCATGTAGAGGTTCTGGGTGAAGGTGAAATAGGACCACAGCGGAATGGCATTCAATCCGCCCAGCCAATCGCGGGGCCCTAGCAGCGCCATCAGCGCCACGATCACCGCAACCGAGCCGAAATACACAGGAAATGTCCGGCACACCCGGCGGATATAGAACACCTTCAGGAAGTTGCCGTGATGTGCCTTGTCGAGGATCAGGCTGCCCACCAGGAAACCACTCAGCACGAAGAACATCTCGACCCCGATCCAGCCCACGGCAAACGCTTTCTGCCCATGCGGCAGTTCGGCGAAATAGTGCGAGATCACCACGAAAATCGTCATGAGGCCGCGCAAGCCATCGAGTGGGATGATGCGCGGTTCCGCACGGACAGGCGACAAGGCGGCGCTGTCAGTGCTCTGAGTGGGGTTTTGCGAGGGGATAGCAAGCGACATGGCAGGTTTCCGAATACGGCATCAACACTACCGCCGAAGGTTTAAGCCCGCTTTAAATCGGTCAGCGTGTCGACAAACCCGCCTCACTCCCCCAAATCTAACGGAAACGATTCGTGAACTTTGGCCGTGATGTCCGATCCTTTCGCCATTGATGACCTGCCCGAACCTGCCCCGGCCCATCAGCCGCGTGCGGGTGGCCTTGCGGCGCGTGCCGTGGCGGGCGCTTCGCCCGCCACGCTGTATCTTGCGGGGCTGAACACGGAACAGCGCGAAGCGGTTGAAACACTCGATGGACCGGTGCTGGTGCTGGCTGGAGCCGGCACCGGCAAGACCCGTGTGCTGACCACGCGCATCGCCCATATCGTTGCGACGGGACGTGCTTTCCCATCGCAGATCCTCTCCGTCACGTTTACCAACAAGGCGGCGCGCGAGATGAAGGAGCGCATCGGCCACCTCATCGGCGGCGTGGCCGAAGGGATGCCCTGGCTGGGCACCTTCCATTCCATCGGTACCAAGCTGCTGCGCCGCCACGCCGAACTGGTAGACCTGCGCCCGGATTTCACCATTCTCGACACCGACGACCAGATCCGCTTGATGAAGCAATTGCTGCAGGCAGAGAACATCGACGAGAAGCGCTGGCCTGCGCGCGTGCTTGCCACGATCATCGATGGCTGGAAAAATCGCGGGCTGGTTCCCGCCAAGGTGCCGCCGGGAGAGGCGGAAGCGTTCGCGGGTGGCAAGGGCCGGAAGCTCTATGCGGATTATCAGGCGCGGTTGAAGACGCTGAACGCCTGCGATTTCGGCGACCTGCTGCTGGAATGCATCCGGCTCTTGCAGGAAAATCCGGAAGTGCTGGCGCAGTATCAGGACCGCTTCCGCTATATCCTGGTCGACGAGTATCAGGACACCAACGTTGCGCAGTATCTGTGGTTGCGACTGCTCGCGCAGCGATCAGCCTCGGCAAAAGACAGACCGCAGAACATCTGCTGCGTCGGTGATGACGATCAGTCGATCTACGGCTGGCGCGGCGCCGAGGTCGACAACATCCTGAAATTCGACAAGGACTTTCCCGGCGCGAAGGTCATCCGCCTGGAGCGCAATTACCGCTCAACCGGCCATATCCTGGCGACGGCCTCCAGCCTCATCACCCACAACGAGGGTCGGCTGGGAAAGACGCTGTTCACCGATGGCGATGATGGTCACAAGGTCACGGTATCGGGTTCCTGGGACAGCGAGGAAGAGGCCCGCCTGATCGGTGACGAGATCGAAGCGTTGCAGGTCAAGGGACATGCTCTCAACGAGATTGCGATCCTGGTGCGCGCCTCGTTCCAGATGCGCGAGTTCGAGGAGCGCTTCATCACGCTCGGACTGCCCTACCGCGTGATTGGTGGCCCGCGATTCTATGAACGCAAGGAGGTGCGCGATGCGCTCGCCTATTTCCGCATCACGCGCCAGCCAGCCGATGATCTCGCCTTCGAGCGCATCTTCAACACGCCCAAGCGCGGCCTGGGCGATGCTACGCTGAATGAGCTTCACGCTTATGCCCGTGCCAATGCCATGCCGCTGACGCAAGCCATGCGCCAGCTCATCGAGACCGAGGAACTGAAGCCCAAGGTGCGCCAGACCCTGCGCGATCTCACGGCTGGTTTCGACCGCTGGGCCGCGATGCTGGAGACGCAACGCCACACCGAGGTAGCCGAAACCATCCTGGAGGAGAGCGGCTATATCGACATGTGGAAGAAGGATCGCTCGGCCGATGCAGCAGGGCGGCTGGAGAACCTCAAGGAACTGATCCGCTCCATGGAGGAATTCGAGAACATGCAAGGCTTTCTCGAGCATGTCAGCCTGGTGATGGAAGCGGCACAGGGTGAGAGCGAAGACCGCGTCACGCTGATGACCCTGCACGGTGCCAAGGGGCTGGAATTCGAGACGGTGTTCCTGCCGGGCTGGGAGGAAGGACTGTTTCCCCATCCGCGCGCACTGGACGAGCAGGGCCGCGCCGGCCTCGAAGAAGAGCGTCGGCTCGCCTATGTGGGCCTGACCCGCGCCAAGGAGCGGGCGAAAATCTATTTTGCCTCCAACCGCCGCATCCATGGCTCCTGGAACGCCTCCATTCCCTCCCGCTTCGTGGACGAGTTGCCAGAAGCAAATGTGGAGGTGATGAGCACGCAATCTGCCTTCGCGCATGGCAGAGGGGGCTATACGGCAGGAAACTTTGGCGGCGGCGCCAGCCGCTTCGACCGCATGACGCCATTTCAGGGATCAAGCTACCAGACGCCGGGCTGGCAGCGGGCGCAGCAACGCAATGACACAACGCGCGGTGGTTTCGATGCCGGACCGCAGGAAACCTACCGCGCAGGCGGCGCGGCAGGGCGCAAGACGCTGATGATCGAAGGCGAGTTGATTGCTAAATCGTCGGGAGCAAGTTCTCGGTTCCGCGATGGCGCGAGAGTATTCCACGTGAAGTTCGGCGCGGGCAGTGTGGTCGCTGTGGACGGCAACAAGCTCACGGTGGATTTTGATAAAGCCGGGCGGAAGATGGTGCTGGAGAGTTATGTGGAGGCAGGGTGAGGTCTTTAACATGTGAATGAGTACGGCAAGATTGTTGTAGAGAATGAAATACGGAACAATATGGCAGATGTTCTTGAAGCAATTCGTTAGGCATCTCCATGCTTACAGACAGCCGCAGAATTATCCAGCGTCTCAAACATGAGAGGTTCGAATTGCTGCGCGTCACCGGCTCGCATCACCAGTTCATCCATCCAAACTCTCGCCGCCGGGTTACTGTTGTCCATCCCAAAAAAGACTTGCCTCTCAAGACCGTTCGATCAATTTATGAGCAAGCTGGTTGGAAGCGCGATTGACTGGCGGAACAGAGTCATGACGGTCTATATCGGATTGATCCACAAGGAAGATGACAGCAGCTTCGGGGTTTCATTCCCTGATCTGCCCGGACACGTCACGGCAGGTGACACACTCGATGAAGCATTCGTCAGGGCGCATGAACTCATCGCATTGCTTGGCAGGCATTGGCGCGAGGACACCGGCGAGGACATGCCGAAAGCCCGCAGCTATCGGGAAATCAGGCAAGCACTGAACGGGGATGACATCCTTGAGGATGCACTTTTCTTTGCGGTGTCCAGCGAGCAAAACCCGTTTCCTTTGGCTGCCGAATAACCGCAACCGCCCAACAAAAAGCCGCCCCGAAGGACGGCTTCTTAATCTCTCCGATCAACCAGCACTCACTCGATCGCCACAGCCACGAACCGCAATTCACCCTGCGCATTGGCCACCAGAAGCAGCGCCGACTTGCGGCTCTCCTTCTTCAGCTTGTCGATGCGGTCCGTCAGTTCCGCCGGCGTGTTCACGGCTTCCTGGCCCACCTCCACGATCACGTCGCCCGCTGCCAGCCGCTTCGTCGCGGCATTGGAATTGGGTTCGACGCGGTTGATCACCACGCCCTTTTGCCCGTCCTTCAGGTTGAAGCGCTTGCGCGTGTCCGCCGTCATCTGGGTCAGTTCCAACCCCAGTGCCCGACGCACCACAGGGGCTGCTGCGTTGCCTGGCTCGGCGGGCTTGGCGGCGGAGGCCTGCCGCTCACCATCCTCCAGGCGAGCGAGCGTGACCTTCAGCGTCTGCTCCTTGCCCTTGCGGAACACGAGCACATCGACAGCCTTGCCCACCGCCGTGGTGGCGACGATGCGCGGTAACTCGCGGCTGTCCTTCACATCCTTGCCATCGAACTTGATGATGACATCACCCGCCTCGATTCCGGCAGGCTTGGCAGGGCCCTTTTCGTCGACGCCCGCCACCATGGCACCGCGCACCTTGCCCAGGCCCAGGCTCTCGGCAATGCTGTCATCCACCTCCTGGATGCGCACGCCCAGCCATCCCCGGCGGGTCTCGCCGAAGTTGCGGAGTTGGTCGATCACGGGAATTGCTGTGGAAGCGGGCACGGCAAAGCCGATGCCGATCGACCCGCCAGAGGGTGAGATTATCGCCGTGTTGATGCCGATCACCTCGCCCTGTGCGTTGAACAACGGACCGCCCGAATTGCCCCGGTTGATCGCCGCGTCGGTCTGGATGAAGTTGTCATAGGGACCGCTGTTGATGCGACGGTTGCGCGCCGACAGGATGCCGGCCGATACCGACGAGTCGAAGCCGAACGGGTTGCCGATGGCGACCACCCAGTCGCCCACGCGAGATGCCTGGTCATCACCGAACTTGACGAATTTCAACGGCTTGTCGGACTTCACTTTGAGGACGGCAAGATCGGTTTTGGGATCCTTGCCGATCACCTCGGCCTTGAGCTTTGTGCCATCGTTGAAATTCACCGTGATATCGTTGGCCTCGCCAATCACATGGTTGTTGGTGATGACGATACCCGATGCGTCGATCACGAAACCGGAACCCAGCGAGTTGGAGCGGCGCTGCTGGCCCGGCCCCTGGTTGGGCTGGCCCTCACCACGGCGCGGGTTCGGCTGGGTCTCGCCCCTGCGCTGGTTGGGCTGGCCCTGCGGTGCCTGGGGGCCTTGCCGACCGTCTCCGCCCTCACCCCGGCGATTGAAGAAGTCGTTGAAGAAATCTTCGAAAGGCGCACCCGGTGGAACCTGCGGCAGCGGCACCGAGCGGTTCTCGACCGTTTGGGACGCCGAAATGTTGACCACCGCGTCAATCACCTGCTCGACGAGCGGCGCGAAGGACTCAGGCGCACCTCGCGCGATGGCCGGTGTCAGCAACGGCGTCATGGGCGCAGCCACCAGCGCCGTCGAGATCAGGAATGCGCTGGCAAGGCTTGCGAAGCGGGACGTTTTTGAACGTGAGGACCGTGAAGTCGTCATGGAAGGCATATGCCCCTCTGGTCGGTTGTGTGGTGTCGCCCACAAGCGTTGTATCAAGGTATCAAATGTGGCTGAAGAGCGACAGTTGCAAGGGAACGATTTTTGCCCCGATCACAGTTTCGTCAGAGCGCCGCGAAACGTCACATCAACCGGCGCACCAACCACAGGGCTAACACACCAGCCACAGCGCAGGCGATTCCGATCTTGCGGACCGTCGCGTCAGGGGTATGCGCGGCTTCAAGCATCGCGCGGCGCGTGGCATTGGGAAAGGCCGCAAAGAGCAGCCCTTCGATCACGAAGAGAAGAGCCAGCGCGGCCAGAAAGTCTTCCATGGCCGCGCGACTGCTCCTCAATTCGGCTTTTTGCTGCCGGAGTTATTCTTGCCGCTCGCATCGTTGAAGTAGCGAAAGAAGTCCGAATTGGGCGACAGCACGAGGCGTGTGTCACCTTGCTTCAATCCCACTTCATAGGCCTGCATGGAACGGTAGAACCGGAAGAACTCCGGATCACGCCCAAAAGCTTCCGCAAACACCCGGTTCTTGGTGGCATCGCCCTCTCCGCGGAATTCCTCGGATTTCTTATTGGCTTCACCGAAGATCACCTGCACGTCACGATCTGCGCGTGCCCGGATTGTCTGCGAAATCTGTGCGCCCTGAGCCCGGATTTCCGCAGCCTCACGATCACGATCAGTCTTCATGCGCTGGAACACGGCCTGCGATGTTTCGCGGGGCAATTCCACACGCGACAGGCGCACATCCACAACCGTAATACCAAGGGCCTGCGTTTCCTTGTTCACATCGTCCTGGATGCGATCCATCAGTTTGGAACGGTCCTTGTCGATGATCTGCGTGGTAGACGCACCCGCAAGGACAGACCGCACACGCGAATTGACGATGCGCTCAAGCGTCAGGTTGCCGTTCCGCACATTGTTCAAGGTCTGGTAGAATTTCAGCGGGTCGGTGATGCGGTAGCGTGTGAAGGCATCGACCACCAGGTTCTTCTGATCCGAAGCCAGCACTTCCTGCGGTGGCAAGTCGTTGTCGAGCACGCGGTTGTCGATGAACACCACGTTCTCCATGAACGGCAGTTTGAAATACAGCCCCGGCTCCACGATGGGTGCTCGTGCCACGCGACCCAGCTGGAACACGATGGCCGATGAGGTCTGCGGCACAATGAAGGCCGAGTTGACGATGAAGAAGCCGATCAGGCCAAGTCCGATGAGGGCGATAAGCCCTTTACCCTGGTTCATCGCGTGGTCCCCTGAGGCTGCTGCTGTGGCGGACGGCGCTGCAACTCGTTGAGCGGCAGATAAGGAATGGCTCCCTGTCCGTTGCCGTTGCTGTTGTTGTCGATGATGATCTTGTCCATGCCACCGAACACGCGTTCCATCGTCTCGAGGAAAATGCGCTCGCGCGTCACATCTGGCGCCTTGCGGTATTCCTCATAGACGGCCCGAAAGCGCGAGGCAGCACCCTGCGCTTCCGCGACAGTGCGTTCACGATAGGCCTGTGATTCCTGGATGATGCTCTCGGCCTTGCCGCGCGCTTCAGGCACGACGCGGCTGGCATGGGTTTCGGCCTCGTTGCGCATTCGAGCTTGATCCTGCACGGCGGCCTGCACCTCGCGGAATGAGGTCAGCACGTCCTGAGGTGGCGCGATGCGCGTGACGTTCACCAGAAGGATATCGACACCAGCCTTGTAGGAGTCGAGCACGGTCTGCATGGTCTTGAGCACCTCGTCCTGAATTTCGGACTGGGCGCCGGCCGAAGCAGGTGCGACTACGGCAGGAACGACAATCGGGCTTCCGCCCGGCGTCGTCGGAGGCACGACAGCCACGGACGCCACCTGGCTTGGCAGCACGTTCTGTAGGTTACGCCGTCCTATGACCTCGCGCATGGCACTTTCCGCCACCGCCTTGATCGTGCCCTCAGGGTTCTGGATGTTGAAGACGAAATCCTCAGGGCGACGCGCCGAGATGCGCCATTGCAGGTTGAACCCGATATCAACGATGTTCTCGTCCGCCGTCAGCATCAGCGTATCTGAAGTGGCACCAGCGCGGCGCGGGTCCGTCGGGGCGCGACCGATCTCGATGTTCTTCCGGTCAAGTACCGGCACCTTGTAGACACCACCGATCGGGTAGGGCCAGTTGTAATCCCAGCCTTCGCCTGTCTTGCCGATGAAGCGCCCGAACACCGTCTTCAGCGCCACCTCGTTGGTGCGCACGATATAGAGGCCAGTTGCGAGCCAGCCGAGGATGGCCAACAGAACAAGCGCAGCAATGCCCTTGCCCCCAATGCTTCCAAGGCCCGTTCCGCCAGCACCGGGCGGCAGCACGTTCTTGAATTTGTCCTTGCTGCGGCGCAGCAGTTCCTCAAGGTCCGGCGGCTGACCACCGCCCTTTTTGCCACCGCCGTCATTATTGCCATTGTTGCCACCGCCAGGCCCCTGCCCCCATGGCCCCTGACTTTTAGGGCCTTGGTTCTTGGGCTGCCATGGTCCGCCGCCGCCTTCATTATTCCAGGGCATGAAATTCCTCTGTCCTGCGGCTGATTTCAGCCGGTGATCCCTTGCGCGGGCTTCGCTTGGAACAGCACACCCGTGAAGGACGTACTTTTCGATTGCGTGAAGACCTCGCTTCAAACCGAAATGGTGTGTTTGTGCGCAAAGGTCAACGGCAAGCCGGTGCTTCAGTGCCGCAGATAGTGAACGAAACTGAAGGCAGCCTCATCGTCCGGACCTTTTGGGTAAGGCTTTCGGCTATTTTCACGCCATATCGCACCATCGACCACCGGGAACCAGGCATCGCCGTCGCATTCAATGTCCACCTCCGTGAGGTAGAGCGCATGTGCGGTCCCGATGGTCTGGGCATAAACATCGCCGCCCCCAGCGATCATGATCTCATCGGCATCCCGCTTTTTGGCGCAAGCCTCGGCCAGGTGGAAGGCGTCTTCCAACCCATGGGCGACAAGGATACCTTCGCTGCTGAAGGCTTTGTCGCGCGTCACCACGATGTTGTCGCGGTTGGGTAAGGGACGGCCAATGGATTCATGCGTCTTGCGCCCCATGATGACTGGCTTGCCCGTTGTCAGGTCTCGAAAATGGCGCAAATCACTCTTCAACCGCCATAAAAGCTGGTTGTCGCGGCCGATCACGCGATTGCGCGCAACGGCACAGATCAGCGCGGTTTTCATGCTCACACCGCCACCGGTGCCTTGATATGCGGGTGCGGATCGTAATTTTCAATGATCACGTCCTCGAAGCGGAAGTCGAAGATCGAGCGCACTGCCGGGTTCAACTTAAGCCCCGGCAATGGCCTGGGATCACGCGAAAGCTGCAGGCGAGCTTGCTCGAAATGGTTCGAATAAAGATGCGCATCCCCAAGGGTATGCACGAAGTCGCCCACCTGCAAGTTCGAGACCTGAGCCAGCATCTGTGTCAGCAGCGCATAGCTCGCAATGTTGAACGGCACACCCAGGAAGACATCAGCCGAGCGCTGGTAAAGCTGGCAGGACAACCGCCCCTCCGCCACATAGAACTGGAAGAGGCAATGGCACGGTGCCAAGGCCATCTGGTCAATTTCTGCCGGATTCCAAGCCGAAACGATGAGACGGCGCGAATCGGGGTTGTGCTTGATCTCGTTCAACAACCAGCTGATCTGATCGACCGTGCCGCCATCCGGCTTCGCCCAGGAACGCCACTGTTTTCCATAGACCGGCCCGAGATTGCCCTGCGCATCGGCCCATTCGTCCCAGATGCCGACACCGTTGTCCTTGAGATACCGGATGTTGGTATCGCCCGCCAGAAACCAGATCAGTTCGTGAATAATCGACTTGAGATGCAGTTTCTTCGTCGTCAACAGAGGAAAGCCCTGGGACAGGTCAAACCGCATCTGGTGCCCGAATACTGACAGCGTTCCGGTTCCCGTGCGGTCGGATTTTGCAACGCCCTGGTCGAGGATTCGGGCCATGAGATCATGATATTGACGCATGATAGCGCTTTACACCGATTCATCTTTTCTGTCGCTGCACCGGCAGCGCTTTCTCACAAGCAAAAACCCTCCGCCATTGGGCGAAGGGTTTTTGATTTCTGTTGACATCAATGATGCAGGGACGTTTCGCTTGCCCGGCTGCACTCTGTCGACGAGTGGTCTTATTTCTTCTTGGGATGGAACATCGCAAGTGCGCCAAAATGCTCAGCCAGAAGGTAATAGAACACGATCCGCGACTTGTTGCGGTCCGCCTTCATTTTCTCGCCGATAGCCTTGCACGCGGCGATGAGCGCATCATTGCTCTCCTTGCGACCGAGCTTCTTCTTCAGGAAGTTATCGACAACACGCTGGATTTCCGTTGGATCGCTGGCTGCGACCCACTTGGTGTCCGGCTTGCTCATGACAAGCGCGTAGTTCTTCGACATGCCTTGCACAGCAGCCTCGTCGGCTTTGGCTGCATACTTCTTGATATCGGCCAGATGATCCATCGAATTCCTCCTCAAGTGCGATCTTGGTTCAGAAGCCCCCAGCAGATTCGCCATTGCTTCCGAGCAAGACAATATCACTGGTTTCTCGTTTGTCACGTGGCAATCCTCGAAGCTTTCTCGAGGCATTACTGATGCAACGCCGCGCTATCCTTGCATTTTAGCAAGGGCTTACGGACGGAAGCTTCCACATCGGTCATGACGCAATCAGCGATTGTAGCCTGTGGCAGTGGACGCAATTTCTCACATCAATGATGCAGTAAATAGAAAGATCCCCAGCCACGGAAAAATACGTCTTCATGGCGCTTCAGCCCACCATCAAAGGCTCACTCAGTCGCCAATCAGCAAGTTTTGTCGCATCCCCAACATTCAACGTAACAAACGTTTAAATTCCCTGCGATACGCCCTATATCTGGTGTTGCATGAAGCTATCAGGAGGAACCATGCCTTTCTCATTCCGCCGCAAGTCGCTGGCCGTGCTGGCATCCGTGATTGCCCTCGGCTTTGCCGTGTCCACTGTTGACGCCAAGCCAGGCAAGGGCAGCAGCTCGGGCAACCGCAGTTCGCGCTCCGATGCATCCGTGCCATCCACGCCGACTGCGCCTCGCACCACGACGGGTGGGCCATCGTCACCCGCAGCCGTTCCGGGCCGTCCCGCCGCGGCAGCCGCAGCACAGGCTGCCAAGCCATCGATGATGTCGACAATGGCCAAGGGTTTCGCCATGGGTCTGATCGGTGCCGGTCTTTTCGGCCTGCTATCCGGCAGCGGACTCTTCGGCAACCTCTCCGGCATTATGGGCTTTCTCGGATTGTTGCTTCAGGTCGCCCTGATCGCGCTCCTTGCACGTTTGGCCTGGAACTTTTTCCGCAATCGCCAGCAGGCCAACCAGCCGCAAACTGCCGCTCCAGCCGGATACGCCCGCGCGCCTTCACCTGAGATGGCGGGTGCGACTGGGGCTGCCATGGCTGGCGCCCAGCCCACTATGCACCAAGCAGCCGCTCCGCAAGCTGTAGACAATGTCGGCATTGGACCTGACGATTATACCGCCTTCCAGGGCGTGCTCAACGACCTGATGGCCGCTTATTCCAACGAGGACTTGGCGGGCATTCGCCGCTTGGCAACGCCTGATGTGGCTGCGCAATTCATCCGCGAATTGCACGAGAACCAGCAGAAGGGCGTGGTCAACCGCATCGGCCAGCCTGAACTCCTGCAGGGTGACCTGGCAGAATCCTGGTATGAGGACAGCGCAGCGTTCGCCTCCGTTGCCATGCGTTTCACCATGACAGACGTGATGATCGAGCGCGCCACGGGCAAAACGGTTTCGGGCAACGCCAATCAGCCCGAGGAATCGGTCGAGATCTGGACTTTCCGACGTGAAGGTGCAGGGCGCTCCTGGGTACTGTGCGGCCAGCAGCAAGCCTGAGCATCACAACAAAGCATTGAAAAACCGCCCTCCGGGGCGGTTTTTTTTATAAGAGTCCTAACCCGTCACGAATTCCTCTGCGCGATACCCTTGGAGATACAGCAGCGCCGTCAGGTCGCCGTGATCGATGCGCACATGCGCTGCGGCAGCAACAGCAGGCTTTGCGTGCAACGCCACGCCCAGCCCCGCTTCGCCCAGCATGGCGAGGTCATTGGCCCCATCGCCCACCGCCATGGTTTCTTGCGGTCGAAGATTGCGCAGACTGCGCAGAGCGACCAGCCGCTCCTGCTTTGCTTCCTTGCCAAGGATCGGATCGCGCACCACGCCTGCAAGCTTGCCGTCTTCGATCTCAAGGATGTTCGAGCGATCTTCGTCAAAGCCGAGCGTCCGACCAATCATGGACGTAAAGACGGTGAACCCGCCCGATACCAGCGCCGTGTAGGCTCCATTCGCCTTCATTGTGGCGATCAGCACCTGCCCCCCGGGCATCAGGGTGATGTGCCGGGCGATGATCTCGTCCACCACAGTGTCAGGCAGCCCCTTGAGCAGGGCGACGCGTTCACGAAGCGCGGGTTCGAAGGCGATTTCGCCACGCATCGCCCGTGCCGTGATGGCGGACACTTGATCCTTGAGGCCCACGTAAGCCGCGAGTTCATCGATGCATTCCTGCTCGATCATGGTTGAGTCCATATCGGCCAGCAGCAGCTTCTTGCGTCGATCGGCTTCCGGCAGCACGGCGACATCGACCGGAAGGTCGGCGATTGCCTCGCGCAGACGGGCCGTCACCTCGGAGGACGGCGCTTCTGCCCTTGCGAAGGATATCTCCGCCGCGATACCGCTGTTCAACCAGCGCGCCGGCGCAGCACCCGGGAGCAGAGCTGATACGGCAGACATCAGCGCGGCATCGACGGCAGGCGCAGCAGGATTCGAGACAAGGATTGCGACAAAGGCCATGGCGGAAGAGCTACTGGAAAAACTGCTGGGGGATGTGAATGGACGCGACGCGCTGCTCATCGCAGGTCCGACTGCGAGCGGCAAGTCCGCTCTCGCCATTGCCGTGGCGCAGGCGACAGGCGGCGCAATAGTCAATGCCGATTCCATGCAGATCTATGACGGCATCCGCGTCCTCACGGCACGCCCGACGGCGGAGGAAGAGGCTGCGGTCGAGCACCGGCTCTATGGATGCGTCGCCCCTCGCATCGCTTTTTCTGCTGGGGATTATGTTCGCATGGTCACGCCGGTTTTGGGGGAGCTGAAAGCCGCAGGCCGGCTCGCCGTAGTCGTTGGTGGAACAGGTCTCTATTTCAGGGCGCTGACCGATGGACTGGTCGAGATACCCGACATACCAGGCGCGGCCATGGCGGAAGTCGAGCGCATGGAGGCTGCGGGCCTTTCACTGCACCACTGGCTGCAACGGGAAGACCCTGCCTCTGCAGCACGCCTGGCTCCGGCTGACCAGCCGCGCCTGCAACGCGCGGTTTCGGTTAAGCTCGCCACGGGGCGGACCCTGGGTGACTGGCAGCGCGAGGCCACGGCGCCGGTGCTGGCCAACGGAAGCTGGGCCGGACTCTGCTTGGATCCCGACCGCGCAGAACTTTACGCGCGGATCGACCAGCGCTTCCGGCGCATGATGGGTGAAGGCGCGCTGGATGAAGCCCGGCACATCGCTTCACTCAACCTCCCGGCCAACCGGGGCGTCATGAAAGCCCATGGTATGCCGCATCTTATTCGCCACCTCACAGGTGAGATAACCCTCGATGAGGCGATCCGCTTGGGACAACAGGACACCAGGAACTATGCACGTCGCCAAGGCACCTGGGCGCGGCGCTTTATGACAGGCTGGCGGCAGTCGGGGTCAGCACCTTCGTCCTGACCCCTTCTCTCTCATTTCACGGTGATCTTGATACGCTCCGACATCACTGGCGGCACATGCGGAACATGCGTCCAGTCGGCCAGCACAAGCTGCAACGTATGGGTGCCCGCAGGAAGCGTGATCGTCGCTTCAGTCTGTCCCTTGCCGAAATGGCGATGAGCGTCATCCATCGGGATCACGTCCTTGAGGGCCGCTCCGGTCAATTCCTTGTTGATCAGGAGATGATGATGGCCGGTGCCTGCCGTTGCGTCGCCCTGCAGACCAGCAGGCGCAATGCCCATACCGGCGAGGCCAAATTTGACCACCACAGGGTTGGAGACGGTGTCACCATCCTTCAGGTTGATGAAATAGACCTTTGATCCTGCGGGCGAAGGTGATTCTTGGGCGATGGCAGCAGTGGACAGCCCCAACGCGATGAGAGCGGTGGCAAGCGTGGTCTTGAGCGTCATGACGATTCCTCTTGGTTTTGTTGACATCAGCTCAACACCTGAGCGACATCAAAAGTCGTGAGAAACGAAAAAAAGACACGCGATGCGTTTCTGGACGAGATGGTGGCGCTTCTGCCCCGCCTTTGGCGATTCGCCATGGCGCAGTCCCGCCAGAAATCTCTTGCGGAAGATCTGGTTCAGCAAACCTGTCAGCGCGCACTTGAGCGTCGGCACCAATTCATGCCCGGAACGCGACTGGATCACTGGATGTTCGCAATTTTGGTCTCGATGTGGAAAAATTACCTGCGTGCAGAGAAAGTTCGACGCGGTCTGGGGACTGTAGATGCGGCAGATCTCTGGGATGACGGCCAGGTCGGCAAGGCAGATGACGCGATACTGAGGTCGCAACTCATGAATGCAGTGACTTCCTTGCCAGAATGGCAGCGCAATCCGGTCTTCCTCGTCTACGTCGAGCATCTGAGCTATCAGGATGCGGCTGGTGTTCTAGATGTTCCACTGGGAACGTTGATGAGCCGTCTGGCTGCGGCCAAGACTGCATTGGCCGCAATCCTAAACCCGAGCGCGCCGCCCCTGCCACAAGACAGATCCTACCATGACTGACCGCAATGACCCCGTGACCACCGCAGACCTCGTCGCCTTTGTCGACAACCGTTTGTCGCCAGAAAGGCGCGAGGCCATCATTGTGCTGGCTCGCAAGGATGCAGACGTAGCTTCTCGCATCGCTCTCCTTACTGACGGGACGCCTGTGCTGGAAGAAGCATTCCGGCCATTGCTTTCCGAGTTGCCGCCGAATCTTGAAGCCAGGGTGCGCAGTCATGCTGTCCAAAAGGAAATGGCAATCGTGTCGGAAGCATCGGCCACGCACACATCACGACGGCGGTTTGCACTCGGCCTGGCGACCGCCGCCAGTTTTGCTATCGGCAGCCTCGCAACGGGTCTGATCATGCAGCGTCGCGGCCCGTCTGGTGACTGGCGGGAGGCCGTCGCGCAGTATCATGCACTCTACGGCATGGCGACGACAGCGGGGCTCAATCCCTCACCTGAAGACGTCAGCCAGCAACTGGCTGTTGTCTCGCAGGCATTGGGCCGCCCGTTGCCAGGGATCACTCACGTGCTTGCCGACTTGAACTTCAAGCGCGCTCAAGTGCTGGAGTTCGAAGATGCACCGCTGATCCAGATTGTTTTCGAGACGACGGACAGGATCGCGCTGGCGTTTTGCCTGAAGCGCAGCCGAGAGACGACTCGCGTGCCATCGCTGGAAATGCACAATGCGTTGGTCCTGGCCTCATGGACACGCAAAGGAGTGGACGAACTGATTGTTGCCCGTCTGCCGCAGCAGCAGATCATGGAAATGGCGCAGCGTCTGGCACAACGGACTTGATTCTTGCCGCACCAGATCGGTCTTGACCATCCTCACGAACGCAGGCTAATGGATTTCCTATGAGCATTCTTATTGTACGAACGGCGCTGGCCAAGGGACGTGGGTAACCCACGACATTCCCGCCGCTAGCGCTTAACCCAAGGGCCCCAGAGGCCCTTTTTTCTTGCCTGACGTTCCCGAAAAGACCCCCGAGAGACTTCAAGGACCAAGCCATGAGCACTGCAACCGCAAAAAAGGCCTCGCCCAAGATGGCAACACAATCGGCAAAGACCCCCGCCTCACTGGTGATGACCGGCGCGGAAATGGTGGTGCAGGCGCTGCAAGACCAAGGTGTCGAGCACATCTTCGGCTATCCCGGTGGCGCGGTGCTGCCGATCTATGACGCTCTGTTCCAGATGGGCGGCGTCGAGCATATTCTGGTGCGCCACGAACAAGGCGCGGTCCATGCAGCCGAGGGGTATGCGCGCTCCTCGGGCAAGGTCGGGGTTGTCCTTGTGACCTCGGGACCAGGCGCGACCAACGCCGTGACGGGCCTTACGGATGCACTGCTCGATTCCATTCCCGTGGTTTGTTTCACCGGACAAGTGCCCACCCACCTCATCGGCTCGGACGCGTTCCAGGAATGCGATACTGTCGGCATCACCCGCCACTGCACCAAGCACAACTACCTGGTGAAGCGGCTGGAAGACCTGCCGCGCATCATCCACGAGGCGTTTTACGTGGCGCAGCACGGTCGCCCCGGCCCTGTCGTCATCGACATCCCTAAGGACATCCAGTTCAAGACCGGCACCTATGTTGGCCCCAAGGACATTGAGCACCGCACCTACAAGCCGCGCGTTGATGGCGACCCGCGCCGCATCGAGGCGGCTGTCGAGATGATGAGCCGTGCCAAGCGGCCAGTATTCTACACCGGCGGCGGCATCATCAATGCCGGTCCCGAGGCGTCAAAGGTGCTACGTGAGCTGGTGAAGGCCACAGGCTTTCCAATCACCTCCACGCTGATGGGTCTTGGGGCCTATCCTGCCAGCGGCCCGAGCTGGCTCGGCATGTTGGGGATGCATGGCACCTACGAAGCCAACTGGGCGATGCATGACTGCGACCTGATGATCAACATCGGCGCCCGCTTTGACGACCGCATCACCGGGCGCATTGACGCCTTCTCGCCCGGCTCGACCAAGATCCATGTCGATATCGACCCCTCCTCGATCAACAAGATCGTCAAGGCGGATGTGGGCATCGTGGGTGATGCTGGCCGGGTGATGAGCGAGATGCTGTGGATCTGGCGCGAGAAGAAACACAAGGCCCGGCCGGAAGTGAAGGACTGGTGGGGGCAAGTGAACACGTGGCGGGATCGCAAAAGCCTCGCCTTCCGTAACTCCGACACCATCATCAAGCCGCAATATGCCGTGCAGCGCCTCTATGAGCTGACGAAGAACCGCGACACCTACATCACCACCGAGGTCGGCCAGCACCAGATGTGGGCGGCGCAATACCTGCATTTCGAGGAGCCCAACCGCTGGATGACCTCGGGCGGTCTCGGCACCATGGGCTACGGCCTGCCCGCCGCCATCGGCGTGCAGATGGCGCATCCCAAGGCGCTGGTCATCGACGTGGCGGGCGAAGCCTCGATCTTGATGAACATGCAAGAGATGTCCACCGCCGCGCAGTACCGTCTGCCGGTGAAAATCTTCATCCTCAACAACGAGTACATGGGCATGGTGCGCCAGTGGCAGGAGCTGCTGCATGGCGGGCGCTATTCCAACAGCTACTCGCAGGCGCTGCCGGATTTCGTGAAGCTGGCCGAAGCCTACCACGCCAAGGGCATCCGCTGCTCTGACCCCAAGGAGCTGGATGCGAAGATCCAGGAGATGATCGATTATCCCGGCCCGGTGATCTTCGATTGCCTGGTGGCGAAGGAAGAAAACTGCTTCCCCATGATCCCGTCCGGCAAGGCGCATAACGAAATGATCATGCCGGATTTCGCGGGTGATCTGGGGAATGTGATTGATGTGAAGGGCCGGGGGCTGGTGTGAAGATGGCGACGGTTGAAACACTACCACCAGCGTGGTATCGTCTTACTTCTGTCTTACTGATCTCCTGAAGGGTAGAATGACCATGGCCGCGGCTGCGAAGGTCAAGTCCCATATGTCGTCCAAGGGACAAATCGTCATTCCGAAGGCGCTTCGGGACTCGAAGGGTATAACCCCTGGCAGCGAGGTCGAATTCGTTGAACATCCCGACGGCTTGCTGCTGAAGCTGCCTTCACAAGTTAAGCAATACACGTTGGAGGATCTTATGAACGTTCTGCCGCCTTACAAGGGGCCGCCGGTGACCGATCAAATGATCCAGGATGGCATTGATGCCGCCATGCGGGAACGGTGGGAGCGCAAGGAGAGGAACTCTCGGTCGTGAGCGTGGCGCTTGATACGAATGTGCTCTTGCGATTTTTAACGCGCGACGACCCCAAGAAGCATTATGCTGCAGCACGTCTGATATCGAGACAGACCTGCTTCGTGCTGGATACAGTACTTCTGGAGCTTGAGTGGGTATTGCGGAAAACATTCGGATATGATCGCCAGCAAATTGCCGCTGTCCTTGATGTTATGACGAACTCAGCAGGTCTGAAGGTTGAGAATCAGCTGCGGCTTTCCTCAGCACTCAGCGCCTATCGCTCGGGGATGGACTTTGCCGACGCATTTCATCTGGCCGGGGCGGCTGAAACCGCTGCATTCGCAACGTTCGATCGCCAACTCATCAAGCGTGCTTCCCGCTCCTTCGCCAAGCCCCCCGTCATTCACCCCTGATCGCACTCACTCCGCAAAGCCAAACTCATGAAATCCCACTACAACGACCCCGCCACCGCCCAGATCATCGAGCGCCGGACCTATGCCATCATCGTGGACAACGAGCCGGGCGTGCTGGCCCGCATCGCGGGCATGTTCTCGGGACGCGGCTACAACATCGAGAGCCTGACGGTGACGGAAACCGAGCACGAGCGACACATCTCGCGCCTCACCATCATCACCAAAGGCACAGCCGCTGTTCTGGATCAGATCAAGGCCCAACTGGAGCGGCTGGTGCCGGTCCACCGCGTCATGGACCTCACGACATCCGGCCCGTCCATCGAGCGCGAACTGGCCCTGATCAAGGTGCGCGGCAAGGGCGAACACCGCATGGAGGCGCTTCGACTGGCTACCGCGTTCGGTGCCAAGCCCGTGGATGCCACGTTCGAGAGCTTCGTCTTCGAGATCACCGGTGCGTCCGAGGATGTCGAGCGCTTCATCAATCTGATGGCAGCCATTGGTCTGGTGGAAGTGTCGCGCACCGGCGTTGCCGCTATTTCGCGCGGAGCGGATGGGTTGTGATCCCCTGAGAGGAAGGAGACAGCTGGCCGATGCTCTCACGCCGCTCATTCCTGAAAGGTGCGGCCTGGCTGGGGGCCAGCCTCACCTCACTCGGCGCCTATGCCATCGGCGTGGAACCCATGCTGTGGCCGCGCATCGTGCGCTATCCCATCACGCCGGCGGGCTGGCCATCTGATCTGAAGCTGCGCATCGTCACATTGTCGGATTTTCATGCCTGCGATCCGTGGATGAGCATCAACCGCATCCGCTCCATCGTCGACACGGCCAACACGCTCGATGGCGATGTCATCCTGCTCCTGGGGGATTACATCAGCGGCAAGCGCTTGCCCCACCGCGCCGTCGCCCCGGCAGATTGGGCGCGCGAACTCGCCCGCCTGAAAGCGCCACTGGGCGTCCATGCCATCCTGGGCAATCACGACTGGTGGGAGGACGAGGACGCCATGCGCAGCCTCAAAGGCCCGCCCGCAGCAGGCAAGGCCCTGAGCGATGTGGGCATCCGTGTGCTGGAGAACGAGGCCTTGCGTCTGGTGCAGCACAACCGCCCCTTCTGGTTGGCAGGACTTGGCGACCAGATTGCCTTCCAATGGGCGCGCCGACGCAACGGCCTCTCCGGTCCACGCGGGTCCGACGACATGCCCCTGCTCCTCAGCCGCATCACCGATGAGGCCCCCGCCATCCTACTGGCACATGAGCCAGATATCTTCCCCCGCGCACCAGAGCGTTTCGCGCTCACGCTGTCGGGCCACACCCATGGCGGCCAGGTGAACCTGTTGGGGTGGCGTCCGGCCTCCGCTTCCCCTTTGAGCGCCCGCTACGCCCATGGGCATTTCCGCGAAAATGGCCGCGATCTGCTCGTCACCTCCGGCCTCGGCTGTTCGATTGCGCCGATCCGTATCGGTGTGCCGCCGGAGATCATGGTGGTGGAACTGGGGGGCACCCTGCTACCATCAAAGGCTTGACCCTTCGCCGCGCCGGGCTTACCGAACGCGCCATAATCTTTCACAAGAAACCTGATCCTGAACCTCCAGAGGAAAACTCCCATGCGCGTTTATTATGACCGTGATGCCGACATCAACCTGATCAAGGGCAAGAAGGTCTGCATCGTCGGCTATGGCAGCCAAGGCCATGCCCACGCGCTCAACCTGAAGGACAGCGGCGTCAAGGACGTGGTGATCGCGCTCAAGGCTGGTTCCGCCACACGCAAGAAGGCCGAGACTGCCGGTTTCAAGTGCATGACGCCGACCGAAGCCGCCAAATGGGCCGATATCATGATGATGCTCACGCCCGACGAATTGCAGGGCGACATCTACCGCGACGAATTGCACGACAACATGAAGAAGGGCGCGGCGCTCTGCTTTGCCCACGGCCTCAACATCCACTTCAATCTCATCGAGCCACGTGCCGATCTCGACGTGTTCATGATCGCACCCAAGGGCCCCGGCCACACCGTGCGCTCCGAATACCAACGCGGCGGCGGCGTGCCCACGTTGGTCGCCATCCACCAGGATGCCTCCGGCAACGCGCATGATCTCGCGCTGTCCTATGCCTCTGCCAATGGGGGCGGACGTGCGGGCATCATCGAGACGACGTTCAAGGAAGAATGCGAGACCGATCTCTTCGGCGAACAGGTGGTGCTGTGCGGTGGCCTCGTGGAATTGATCAAGGCGGGCTACGAGACACTGGTGGAAGCGGGCTACGCGCCGGAGATGGCCTATTTCGAGTGCCTGCACGAGGTGAAGCTCATCGTCGACCTGATCTTCGAAGGCGGCATCGCCACCATGAACTACTCGATCTCCAACACGGCGGAATACGGCGAGTATGTCACCGGCCCGCGCATCATCACGGCGGAAACCAAGGCCGAGATGAAGCGCGTGCTCACCGACATCCAATCGGGCAAGTTCACGCGGGACTGGATGCTGGAGAACAAGGTCAACCAGACCTCCTTCAAGGCCACCCGCGCCCGCATGGCAGCCCACCCGATCGAAGAGGTCGGCGCCAAGTTGCGTGACATGATGCCCTGGATCAAGGCCAAGGCGCTGGTGGACAAGAGCAAGAACTGAAGACCTGATCTCGTTCGTCGTGTTCTGACAGCCTGCGACAGGCATGGGATTATGGGATCAAAGGCCAAGGCCCTGCATCATTGCAGGGCCTTTTTCATGGCCGTCATTCCGTGTCCGGAAACGTTGAAAACCACATTGACGCTGACTTGACGCGGGACGCGCATTCATTTTCCCAGCTTGTTGTGATTGATTTATTTCTGCAAAGGCGCGACATCATGTCCATGGGCCAACCCTTCATCGAGATTGTCGACCGGCTTGATGCCGCCTACGAGGCGCTGTCACTGAACGAACTTGATCTTTTCCTGTCTGCGTTCACACCTGATGCGCGCTGGATGCTGCATGGCAAGGGGGCGGGTCTGCCCTTTGCCGGCCAGCGCACGGGGCACGCGGACATCCGCAGCATGATCGAACTGATCTACGTGGATTTCAAGATGCGCGATTTCTTCGTCGAGGACATCGTGGCCAACGAGACATCAGCGGCCGTGCGCTGGTCGGCCATGTCGACATCCATCGCCACCGGCCAGCACTTTCAGATCGAGGTGTTCGACCACATCATCCTCGAAGGCGTGAAGATCAAGTCGCTGACCCAGTTCTTCGACACGGCTGCTGTCGCGGCTAGCGCGGGGATCATGCAGCCTTTGAAAGTCAGCGCGGAGGGCTGAGCGCGCGCTCGTTTTGCCGTGCGCTTCGACGTTTCTTGTTTCAAGGTTCCCCGTGTCAGCGCTTCTTGCGCCAGACGATCAGATCGCTGAAAACATAGTTCCACACGGCACCCATGGCGGCCCCTGCGAGGCCTGCCACCCACCAGAGCTGCTGGCCTTCGAACATCCAGGTGGCAACGCCGACATTGGCGAGGGCCCCGACGCTGCAGACCATGTAAAATCCCAGCAGGCCCGTGAGGAAGCTCATCCCTTTCAGCGCCCTGTCACGGTAAGTGAGGCCGTTGTTGAGTGTGAAATTGGTGGTCATGGCCACCAGCGTCGCTCCCCCCTGGGCTGCGGCAAAGGGCAGCCAGCCAATGGCGAGAAGCCCGCGCAGGGCCAGCAGATGCACGATAACGCCTGACAGGCCCACGGCGGCAAAGGTCAGGAAACGGATCGACACCAGCCCGCCCGTGGCTTTCGAGACCAGAAGCCCGAGAAAATCGGCCACCACGCGGTTGTCCATCTTGGATTCGCCATGCAGACGGGTGCCGAACACGAAGGGCACCTCCGTCACGCGCAAAGGTGCGGGATGGCTGGCGGCGATGTCGAGCAGGATCTTGAAACCTTCGCCGGACAGCTTCGGGGCAGCTGCCTCCACGACGTCGCGCCTTGTGGCGAAAAAGCCGCTCATCGGATCGTTGAAATCGATTTTGAGAACCTTGCGTGCCAGATCGGTGGCCAGACGGCTGCCCTTGCCGCGTGCATTGCTGAAGGAGGCCGCGCTGCCGCCATCGACATAGCGGCTGGCGACGGCGATGTCGGCCTGCCCGGAGCTGACCAGCGCGAACAAGCGTGGCAGCACCGTCTCGTCATGCTGCAGATCGCCATCGATCAAGGCCACGATCTTGCCCTGGCCAGCCAGCATGCCCTCCACGCAGGCACTGGACAGGCCGCGCCGCCCGATGCGACGGATGCAGCGGATGCGCGGATTGCGCTCGCTTTCCGCCCGCACGCGCTCTGCCGTGCCATCTGGCGAATCGTCATCGACAAAGATGATTTCATAGCGGATCGCCGCCAGCGCGTCCTCCAGCTTGCGCACCAGAGGGCCGACATTGTCGGCCTCGTTGAAGGTCGGGACCACCACTGTCAGTTCGGCAATGACGGGCATGTCAGCGGAATTGCTCATGGGCGCACCCCATAGGCCCATGGCAGTGCCCGCATGAACCCAGCAGCCGGAATGGCCACGAGTTCGATCTCGGCCAGCCCGGAACGACCCAATGACAGGGGCACGCCAGCGCCAAGACTGGCGAAATGATCCTTCAGGCTGGCGCGCATCTGCTGCTCGCGCCGCGCCCGCACGATGACCGTGGCATTGCGCCCCATGAGGCTGTGCTGGTTGATAACGAAGGCGAAGTGACGCGGGTCTGGCGTGCCGGGCATGACCGGAACGGTGCCGCCAAGGGCGACATCGATCCGCCCGGCATTCTGCCAGCTGTCCGCCATGATGAAATCACCCGGCGACAGAAGCTGCCGTGCGGCAAGCTGGCTGCGCAACTGGTCCCAGCCGAAGGTCTCAAGGGTGGGGTCATGGCGCGGCAGCGAGGGGATGATGCGGGCCAGCCAGCCCGTCGCGGCATGGCTTGCCACCAGTGCCAGAACGGCAACCGAGCCGATGGCGGCGCGGCGGCTCCAGATGGCGGGCTTCGGGCCAAGTTCGGCCAGTTTCGCAAGGTGAAGCCCCGCAAGCGGCATGATGAAGAACCAGCCGGGCATGGCCCAGTGCGGCAGGCCCAGGTTGCCGAATGCCGGCAGAAGCGTGAACACGACAATGCTGGGCAGCGCCAGCGCCATCAGGAACCCGAAGCGCTCGTCACGCGCCGTTCGCCAGGCCAGCAGCGCACCGGCCAGCAACGGCGCGAACACCCAGGGCAGGAGCCAGCCGGCCTGGGCCAGCAAGGAGGCGGGGACCAGCCAGGGGGCAAAGCCCGAACCTTGCGTGCGGCCTGCCTGGAACAGGAACGAGGCCCAGCCGTTCTGGACATTCCAGACCAGCACGGGCAGCACCAGCACGAGCGCCAGTGCGGCAGCTACCCATGGGGCAGGATGGCGAAGCTCGGCCCGGCCGCGCGGCGTGAGCAGAACAAACAGCACGATGCCCAGCGCTGCCAGTGCCGCATGGTATTTGGCCAGCCCCGCAAGGCCGAGCGCCAACCCTGCCAGTAACCAGTCTGTCCACGGATGTGAAGGCTCACCGCCTGGTGCGAAAAACCTTCGGGACAAGGCATGCCCTGCCAGCGCGAGGGCGAACAGCAACACGCCGTCCGGCACCACCCAGCTTCCGGCGGACAGCGTGAAAAACCCCGCGAGGTTGAGCGTGACCACGGCCCAGAGCCCGGCATCCGCGCCATAAAGCCTCGATGTGATCAGGAAAAGCAGCCAGGACGTTGCTGCGAACAGGACGATGAAAGGCAGGCGCACCTGCCGCCCTTCACCGAGCACCCATCCGGACGCGTGGGCAAGCCATTGGTGAAGGGGCGGGTGATCGAAATAGGACCATGACAGCTTCCGCGAGACGGCAAGCGTGTAGATCTCGTCCGTGCCAAGCCCCACCACGGCTGCGAGCACCAGCCGAAGCAGGAGAGCACCGCCAATGACAATCAATGCAAGATGCGCAGGCGTGATGGTGGTCAGGGGGCCGGGGCGCGTCATTGCGGCGCTTTGACGGCTTGGCCGCGCGAAGTCAACAAAAAACCCCGGCAGGGTAGGCTTGCCGGGGTCTCATGACATGATGGAGAGGAATCAGAAAGAGATCTTGCCGCGAAGTTCAGCCTCGACATTCGATGGCAGCACATTGCGCTGGACGAGATCGTCGAAATTGCGGAACCGGGTCTTGGCGCGCTCCTCGATGATCTTCTT
>JANNEO010000157.1:0-3321 GCA_031378805.1 Hyphomicrobiales bacterium | reverse complement strand
GCCTATTCCTTTGCAGAGGAGGTCACACAATCACAGACGGATCTGGACATCGACGCCAGCCGCCAGGTCGAGCTTCATCAAAGCATCGACCGTCTGCGGCGTGGGATCGACGATGTCGAGAACACGCTTGTGGGTTCTGATCTCGAACTGCTCACGCGCCTTCTTGTCGATATGCGGAGAGCGGTTCACCGTGAACTTTTCAATGATGGTGGGGAGCGGGATGGGGCCACGCACTTGCGCACCCGTCCGCTTCGCCGTGGAGACGATCTCGCGTGTCGAATTATCGAGCACGCGGTGATCGAACGCCTTGAGGCGGATTCTGATGGTCTGTCCGTTCATCGGTCTGTCCTACGAGATCCTTGCCTGGGAATTCGCATCCCCTGACGACAAGAGCGCACCGCCAAAACGGCGCGCTCTCGGTGTGTTGCAATCCAATTACTCGATGATCGAAGCGACGACGCCTGCGCCCACCGTGCGGCCACCCTCACGGATAGCGAAGCGCAGCTTCTCTTCCATGGCGATTGGCGTGATCAACTCGACTTCGCATGAAACGTTGTCGCCAGGCATCACCATTTCGGTGCCCTCTGGCAGCTTGACCATACCGGTCACGTCAGTCGTGCGGAAGTAGAACTGGGGACGATAATTGGTGAAGAACGGCGTGTGACGGCCACCCTCTTCCTTGGTGAGGATGTAAGCCTCAGCCTTGAACTTCTTGTGCGGCTTGACCGAGCCGGGCTTGCAGACGACCTGGCCACGCTCGACATCTTCACGCTTCGTGCCGCGCAGCAGGATACCGACGTTGTCGCCAGCCATACCCTGATCAAGCAGCTTGCGGAACATTTCGACGCCCGTCACGATGGTCTTCTGGGTGTCGCGGATGCCGACGATCTCGACTTCCTCGCCCACCTTGCAAATGCCGCGCTCGATACGACCGGTAACAACCGTACCACGACCAGAGATCGAGAACACGTCCTCCACAGGCATAAGGAAGGTCAGGTCAATCGGACGCTCAGGCTGGGGAATGTAGGAATCCACGGTTTCCATCAGCGCCAGCACGGCCTCACGGCCAAGCTTGGGATCGCCACCGTCAAGAGCGACCTTGGCCGAACCCTTGGTGATCGGAATATCATCGCCGGGGAAATCATACTTCGAGAGCAGCTCGCGCACTTCCATTTCGACGAGCTCGAGAAGCTCGGCGTCGTCGACGAGGTCGACCTTGTTCATGAACACAACGAGGGCAGGAACACCGACCTGACGGGCGAGCAGGATGTGCTCGCGGGTCTGGGGCATCGGGCCATCGGCGGCCGACACGACCAGGATAGCGCCATCCATCTGGGCTGCGCCAGTGATCATGTTCTTCACATAGTCAGCGTGACCTGGGCAATCGACGTGGGCATAGTGACGGTTCTTGGTCTCGTACTCAACGTGAGCGGTCGAGATCGTGATGCCACGGGCCTTCTCTTCAGGCGCCTTATCGATCTGATCATAGGCCGTGAAGGTCGCGCCGCCGGATTCAGCGAGGATCTTCGTGATGGCCGCTGTCAACGACGTCTTGCCATGGTCGACGTGACCAATGGTGCCGATGTTGCAATGCGGCTTATTGCGATTGAACTTTTCCTTACCCATGACGGGTCTCCTTCAACATGACGCGGCTGTCGCCGGTTGAAACTCAGTTACTTATCGTCCAGACCGACACGCACTTAGGCGTATTTGGCCTGTATTTTCTCTGCTTCATTACGCGGCACTTCATCATAGTGGCTGAACTGCATCGTGAAAGAAGCGCGACCTTGGCTGAATGAACGTAGCGTGTTCACATAGCTGAACATATTGGCGAGCGGAACGAAGGCGTTGACGACATTGGCGTTGCCGCGCATGTCTTGCCCCTGAATCTGCCCACGACGGGAATTGAGATCGCCGATCACGGACCCTGTGAATTCCTCAGGAGTAACAACTTCCACCTTCATGATCGGCTCAAGAAGAATGGGGTTGCCCTTCTGCAAGGCTTCGCGGAAACCCATGCGCGATGCGATTTCAAAGGCGATCGCAGATGAGTCGACCTCGTGATAGGCACCGTCCGTCAATTCGACCTTGATATCGACCATCGGGAAGCCGGCAAGCGGCCCTGATGTCATCACGGAGTTCAATCCCTTTTCGACGCCCGGAATGTACTCCTTGGGCACCGTACCACCGATGACCTTGGATTCGAACACGAAACCCGCGCCCTTTTCGTTCGGCATGATGTTGAACTTGACGCGTGCAAACTGGCCCGTGCCACCCGTCTGCTTCTTGTGGGTGTAATCCACGGAAGCCGCAGTCTTGATTGTCTCGCGGTAGGCGACCTGGGGAGCGCCAACCTGCACATCGACCTTGTGGGTGCGGCGCAGGATGTCGACCTTGATGTCGAGGTGAAGCTCACCCATCCCCTTGATGATGGTCTGGCCTGACTCCTGATCAGTGCTGACGCGGAAAGATGGATCCTCAGCAACAAGCTTGCCAAGCGCGATGGCCATTTTTTCCTGGTCCGCCTTGGTCTTGGGCTCAACGGACATTTCGATCACGGGATCGGGGAATTCCATGCGCTCAAGCACGACTTCCTTGTTGGGATCGCACAACGTGTCGCCAGTGCGAGTATCCTTCAGTCCTATCAGGGCAACAATGTCGCCTGCATGGGCCTCGGAAATTTCCTCGCGGTTGTTGGCGTGCATCAGAACCATGCGGCCCGCACGCTCGGAGCGCTCACGTGTCGAGTTCGACAGCGCCATGCCCTTGTCGAGCTTGCCCGAGTAAATGCGGCAGAAGGTGAGAATACCGAACGGATCATCCATGATCTTGAAGGCCAGCATCGCCAGCGGCTCGCTGTCCGAGGACGGGCGGGTCACTTCGTTGCCCTTCATGTCCAAGCCTTTGATGGCAGGACGATCCAGAGGCGATGGAAGATAATCAACCACTGCATCAAGAAGCGTCTGCACACCTTTGTTCTTGAAGGCGGAAGCGGCAAGAATCGGGAAGAAGGAAGCGTTCAGGACAGCCTTGCGGATGAGGCGCTTAAGCGTTGCTTCGCTCGGCTCCTTGCCATCCAGGTACTCTTCCATGGCCTTGTCATCGAGCTCAACAGCAGCTTCGACGAGCTTCAGGCGGTATTCCTTGGCCAGTTCGACCATGTCTTCGGGGATATCGACATCCTTGAAGTTGGCTCCAAGGTTCTCGTTTTCCCAGACCACGCCCTTCATGCGAACGAGATCGACAATGCCCAGGAAGTTGTTCTCGGAACCGATGGGCAACTGGATCGGGATCGGCTTCGCGCCAAGGCGCTTCACGATA
>JANNEO010000137.1:0-11722 GCA_031378805.1 Hyphomicrobiales bacterium | reverse complement strand
CGCGTGTTGCCCTGGCGCACGAAGTTGATCAGGTCAGCTCCGAATGTGACATTGAAGATCGCGTCGGGCTTGGCAGCTTCCAGCGCCTGAACCGTGGCGCCGGCGTCAATGCGGCCAAGTGCTGGAAACTGCTCGGCCACGAATTCCACATCGGGCTTGGCAGCTTTCAGCAGTTCTTTGAACCACTTCACGGCCGATTGGCCATACTCGTAATTGGGCGCGACGACGGCCCATTTTTTGGCCGGAAGCTTGGCAACTTCCTCCACCAGCATTGCGGCCTGCATGTAGGTGGAGGGGCGCAAGCGGAACGTGTAGCGGTTGCCTTTGCCCCAGACCAGAGCATCTGACAGTGGTTCGGATGCTACGTACAAACGCTTGTTCTGGTTGGCGAAATCCGCAATTGCCAGACCAACATTGGAGAGGAACCCGCCCGACAGCAGGTCCACCTTCTCCGCATTGATCAGATCACCCGCGAGCCTCACTGCGTCTTCCGGTTTGCCACCATCGTCACGGAACACGCTCTCCAGTTTGCGCCCCAACACGCCACCCGCGGCATTCACCTGATCGACTGCCAAATCCCAGCCATTGCGATAAGGCCGCAGGAAGGCGGGCTGCGCAGTGTAGCTGTTGATCTCGCCGATGCGGATAGCTCCTGCCTGTGCCTTGGCAACAGACGGCAGAGCCAGCGCAGCGGCGGATCCGGCAACGAAGTGACGACGATTGAGACGCATGGAAGCCCTCCCGGCATGGAAACGAAGTAATGCGTGAACGTGGCGGCGCGAAGGGGATGAGTCAACAGCGCGATTGGGGTGGCTGGACTCACGTCTCTGGCTGCTGTTGAAGCATCCAGGTCACCGATGCGGAGCGCACCATGCTGTCTTATGCCCAGAACATGGAAGACGTGGTGCTGTCCCGGCTCTTCGCGGGGCAGGCCACGGGCTTCTACATCGATGTCGGCGGCGGCCATGCCATTGCCGACAATGTCTCGTTCCTGTTCTACCAGCAGGGCTGGCACGGCCTTGTTGTGGAACCGCAAGCGTCGCTGGGTGCGCTTTATCGACGGGTCCGCCCCCGGGATATGCTGATCCAGGCGTTGGCGGGCCGCACAGAAGGCACGCTTGAACTGTTCGAGGCCACGACATTCCATGGCCTGTCCACGGCCTCCGCCGACCATGCGTCAGCAGCAGAACAGGCGGGCGTTGCAGGCCAGCGCGTGGTCAAGCCGGTGACGACGCTGGCGAACCTGTGCGCAGAGCATAAGGTTGCAGCGATCGATTTTCTCAAGGTGGATGTCGAGGGGCATGAGGCGGAGGTGCTGGCTGGGCAGGATTGGACGCGTTATCGCCCGCGCGTGGTGCTGGTCGAAGCCATCGAGCCGCTGAGCATGAAGGATGCCGCGCATCGATTCGAACCTTTCCTGCTGTCCAAGGGCTATCGCTTCGCCTTCTTCGACAATCTTAACCGCTGGTATGTGGCGGATGAAGCGGCAGGCACCCTGTTGCCGCGCTTCCCGGCATCACCGCTGGCTTGGAACAGCGTGCAGCATCTGGGTGAGTATGGCCCGGCGCAGACCGACACGGCACATCCCGATCACGCCCTTGCAAGGAAACTGACGACGGCGTTCCTGGCGGCGCTACCGCATTTGTCGCCGGAGATGCTGGAGTGTCTTGGCGCGGCGGATGCCGATCCGTCAGCGCTGGCGCGGATCGCCAGCTTGTTCGACGGCGGCTACATCGTCGATTAGGAAGCCACAGCATCCTTGAAGAATGGCTCGACTTTGCCCTTCAGCTTGATGGTCATCGGGTTGCCGAAGCGATCCTTCGCTGCGCCCGCGCTCACCTTGATCCAGCCTTCGCTGATGCAATATTCCTCGACATTGATCTTCTCTTTCCCGTTGATCAGGATGCCGACCTCACGCTGCAACAACTCCTCGTTGTAATGGGGGCTGGCGGGATTGACGGAGAGACGATCAGGAAAAGATGACATGGGGATACCCGGTTTTTCTGGCCGCTTGGTAGCGCATGGCAAGAGGGCTGACCAGAGGGCTGACCAGAGCGCCTGTCAGGAGGTTTCGGCCGCCCGCAGAAAGCCCTCCACATCGTTGCCCTGCAACAGCGGAATCAACGCCACGATACGCTCGCGCGGCAAGTCCCACCACTGGCTTGCCAGCAACCGCGCCACGGTGTCGGTCTCGAAACGCATCCGGATCACCCCGGCCGGATTGCCTCCGACGATGGCGTAGGGCGCTACATCCTTGGTCACAACTGCGCGGGCCGCCACGACAGCCCCATGCCCCACCGTGACACCCGAGAGGATCATGCAGCCAGAACCCAGCCACACGTCGTGACCGATCACCACATCGCCACGCGACACTGCGTAGTCATTTCGTCCCGCTGCCTTGGGCCACAGCGCGGGCATCGCGCCAAAGGGATAGGTCGTGATGAAATCCGTGCGGTGGTTGCCGCCCAGCATGATGTTTACGTCATCGGCGATGGAGCCGTATGTACCGATGGTCAGCTTGGCACCGGACTCTGCAAAGCGCACCTTGGGTCGCCCATAGGTGTGATCGCCAATGTTGAAGCCGTGTCTTTTGGTGATTCGGGCGAGATGCAACCGCGTCAGATTGTGAGGGTTGGACCAGTTCTTCAGGCGGTGCAGCAGTGACATCGAGGGAAATCAGGATTTGGCCACGGGACAATCCGTCCTGCCGCCCCATTCCGCCCAGGAGCCATCATAAAGCGCCTCGGCGCTCGCTCCCGCCGTCTCCATCGCCAGCGAGAGGATCGCGGCGGACACGCCCGAGCCGCAACTCGTGATCACTGGTTTGTCAATGTCGACGCCCGCCGCCAGGAAGGCGCTGCGGATGGTGCTGGGCGGCAGCAGGCGTCCATCGCGCACGACCTGGTCGAACGGCAGGTTGACGCTGCCCGGCATGTGCCCGGAGGCCAGACCCGGACGTGGTTCCGGCGCTTCACCTCGGAAGCGAGGCGCCGGGCGGGCATCCACCACAGCAGCGGTTTGCAGGCTCAGCGCAGCCTTCACCGCATCGAGCGAAGCCACCGCCTTGTCGTCCAGCGTGGTCTTGAAGACGCGCGGCTCAGGCGTCGGCGTGCCGGCAACGACCGAGCGGCCCTCCGCCAGCCATTTCGGCAGGCCGCCATCGAGCACGCGCACATTCGTCGCTCCCATGACCATGAAGGTCCAGCGCACGCGGGGCGCGGAGAACAGGCCCGCGCCATCATACACCACGATGATCATGTCCTGCGATATCCCCATCGCGCCCGCCGCCGCCGCGAATACCTCGGGCGAGGGCAGCATGTGCGGCAGGGGATTGGCCGTGTCCTTCACGCCATCGATGTCGAAATGGACGGCACCAGGAATATGCCGCTGGGCGTACTCCGCCTTGCCGTCGCGGTTCATCGTGGGGAGATACCAGGAGGCATCGACAACAGCGACATCCGCGCGATTGAGGTTGGCAGCGAGCCAGTCGGTCGAAACAAGAGGAGAGTTGATCATGTCTTGGATTGTATCTCCCGGTGACCCAAGCTGTCAAAAAGTTGCCATGGTTAACGGCTAGCTCGGTTCCGGCTGAGGAGCTCTGAAATGTTCATTGACCGCGAAAATATCATTCCCATGCTGGTGACTGCCATTCTGGGCGTCACCATGGGCTGGGCTTTTTTCGCCACGCTCTGATCACACGAGTTCTGCCTTCATACCAGATCTGCCTGAATACTTGGGCACCGTTCCAGCCAGGCCGGAACTGGCAGGCCCTTCGAGCGCAGGAATGTCGGGTTGAACAGCTTCGATTGATAGCGCGTGCCGTAGTCGCACAGGATCGTCACGATAGTGTGGCCTGGCCCCATTTCGCGGGCCATGCGGATCGCTCCCGCCACATTCACCCCGGATGAGCCACCGAGGCAAAGGCCCTCATGCTCCAGCAGGTCGAACACGATGGGTACGGCCTCCTCGTCCGGAATCTGGAATGCCATATCCACCGGCGCGTCCTTGATGTTGGCCGTCACGCGCCCCTGGCCGATGCCTTCCGAGATCGAGGATCCCGTCATCGTCAACTCGCCAGAGCTGAACCACGAGAACATCGCCGCCCCCATGGGATCGGCGCAGCCGATCTTGATCGACGGCTTCAGCCCCTTCAGCGCCATAGCGGTGCCTGCCAGCGTGCCACCCGTGCCGACTGCGCATATGAAACCATCGACACCCCCTTCGGTCTGGCGGAAAATCTCCGGCCCCGTGGTGTCCATATGCCCCTGCCGGTTGGCAACATTGTCGAACTGGTTGGCCCAGACAGCACCATGCTTCTCGGTTTTCGCCAGCTTTTCGGCCACGCGGCCCGAGACCTTCACGTAGTTGTTGGGGTTTGCATAGGGTACGGCGGGCACCTCGATCAATTCCGCACCCGCGAGACGCAGCATGTCCTTCTTTTCCTGGCTCTGCGTGTCCGGAATGATGATGACCGTGCGGTAACCCAGCGCATTGCCGACCAGCGCGAGGCCAATGCCGGTGTTGCCCGCGGTGCCTTCCACGATGACCCCGCCCGGTTGCAGCAGTTTGCGCTGCTCGGCATCGCGGATGATGGCCAGCGCGGCGCGATCCTTCACGGATTGCCCGGGGTTCATGAACTCCGCCTTGCCCAGGATGGTGCATCCCGTCAGCTCGGAGGCGCGGCGAAGTTTGATCAAGGGTGTGTTGCCGATTGAACCGATGACATCTGTGAATTGTGGCATGATAAGGTTCCGTTGATGTAGAAACGTTGTGCATCAGGCGAAGGGGGCAGGGCAAGGGGCAGGGCAATGGGGCAGGGCAATGGGGCAGGGCAGTCGGAGGACAACGCGACCTCAATTGCACGATTGCCCTCCAGCTTCGTCCCGCCTCACCCCGCCCCAAATCCGGCCCGCTTCAGCCGCACCAGCGCCAGATCCAGCGCCGAGAGGAACGCCGAGCGGTCTTTTGGCGCAAACGGCTTCGGGCCTCCCGTGATCTCGCCCGCCGAGCGCAGGTGATCCATCAGGTTACGGGTGGCAAGCGCCATGCCGATGGAGGCTTCGCTGAACGGCTTGCCGTTCGGCGCGATGGCCGCGGCTCCCGCCTTCACGCATCGTGCGGCCAGTGGTACGTCAGCCGTGATCACCACCACGCCGGGCCGCGCCCTCTCTGCGATCCAGTCATCCGCGACATCGAGGCCGGAGGGCACGATGATGCGCTCGATCAGCGGATCGCGCGGAATATGGATGCCGCTGTTGGCGACGACGATGGTTCTCACGCCGTGGCGCTCGGCCACGCGGTAGGTCTCGTCCTTCACCGGGCAGGCGTCTGCATCGATCAGCACAAGGATAGGCTGGGGAATGGGCGCTGTCATGGTGATTGGTTGGACATGTCGTGGGGCGGAAATAACCCTGCCACAACCGTAGCAAAGGCCACCAACGCAGCTTCTCCCTTGGGTGACAGGCCATAGATTCCGCGCTCGACGCGCAGGAACCAGCCATAGACATCCGCCTGCAGCAGGGCGGGGGCTTTCGCTACGCCAGCCGTCTTGCGCAGTATCGCAGGCTTCGAGGGGCCATTGCGCTGGATGAATGCGGCGCAGCGCAGCGCTTCCTGCCGATAGGCCGTCATGCGGGGAACCCGCCCGCTGCCACCTGCCGTCGTGTCATCCACACGGTGTGCGAATTCCTTGAGCAGCATGGTCTTGCGCCGGGCGATCTTGCGCGGTTGATGGGGCGCGGGGTCCGCCAGCGCCTCCACGTGGTCGCCCGTGACCAGCAGTATGCCCAGGCCCAGGCGTTTGCACAGCTTGACGATGTCGCCATGCTGGCGGCGTTTGGGTGGAGGGAAGGCAAGGTAGACCGCATCCGTCACGCCCTGCCGGTCGATACCTTGCAGCACGAGTTGCAGCGAGAAGACTGTCTTCAACTCCACGATCACCGGAGCATCGCCGTCGCGCAGGGCCACAACGTCGCAATCACGGATTTCACCCTTCACGACGTAGCCCTGCGCTTCAAGAAAGCGTTTCACGGGTGGGTAGAGATCCGTCTCGCGCATGGAGACGTTTCAGACCAGACGCACGCGGATGCGCCTGTTCTGCTTGCCTTTTTTCTCGACATTGGTCACCTCCACGCGGCCGATCTCGGAGGTGCGGCGCACATGGGTGCCGCCGCAGGGCTGGAGATCGATGCCTTCGACCTCAACCAGACGGACCCGGCCGGAGCCGCGCGGCGGCTGAACCGACATGGTCTTGACCAGGCCGGGGTTGGCATCCAGCTCCGCATCGGTGATCCAGCGGTCGGTCACTGACACATCTCGCGCCAGCAGCGCGTCGAGTTTTTCCTGCACATGCTCTTTCTCGATCGCGTCAGGAATATCGAAATCGAGCCTGCCTTCGCCATCACCGATGGAGCCTCCCGTTACGGGATAAGGCAGGGCGACTGACAGCAGGTGTAGCGCTGTGTGCATCTGCATCCGGGGATAGCGGATCGCCCAGTTCAGCCGCACTGTCACGGTTTCGCCCGGCGCAGGGAGGTGCGAGCCTTCAGCAGGAATATGGGCCACGATGGTTTTCGCAGGGTCATCCCACACCGCCGTGACAATGCCAATTTCTGCACCATTTGCAGTGATCAGAAAGCCGACATCGCCAGGCTGCCCCCCACCTGTGGGATAAAACACGGTTTGATCGCAAATGATTCCACCACGCTCGGTGATCGAAATCACCTTTGCCTGCGTAAATTGAGCATACCAATCATCACGAAACAGCAATTTTGTGGTCACCAACGTCTCCAAGCAATGGCATGGTCACTGGTCTGACGGTTTGCCGAGGGCTGCAAGCTGCTTTTGCTACGGAAAAACACTTACAATGACCGAGTCGTTTAGGGCCTTGTTAAATCAACTAAAAATTGTTGAAACTTTATGATCCGGAAGGCACGACGTGCCGTAAATGAATTGAATAGCGTATCAACGCACCGATCAAGGGTTGCTGTTTTGAATTACATGTCACCCCCCCATGGGCAAACTGGCGCACTTGATGCTTTGCTTGCGTCCTATGCGTGCGGCTCATTGAGCCGCCCCCTCCACACGCTTGTCGCGTCTCATCTTGCTCTGAAGTCTGACAACCGCACCTTTGTGTCGACGATGGAGCAGTTGGTTGCAACGGACATGTCGGAAGCAATTGTCACGCGGGCACCTAGGGATCGGGACAATCGTCTCTCTGCGATTTTCAGCACTGATGACAGTGGCATCCATCACACACCAGAGCCGGGTGCAGCGTTTTTGCCCGTGCCTCTCTCGCGCTACATCAACCAGTCCTACGAGACACTGGCCTGGCGTCACGTGATGCCAGGACTCAAGGAAGTTCAGTTTGATCATGCGCCCGGTTGCGAGGCATCCCTGCTGTGGATCAAGGCAGGCAGGGCGATGCCGTCCCACACCCACATGGGTCTGGAGGCGACCCTGGTGCTGAAAGGCTCTTTCGAAGATGCATCAGGTTTGTATTGCCGAGGCGATCTTGCCGTTGTCGACAGCGATGTCGATCATAAGCCGACGGCAGGGCGCGACGAGGATTGCATCTGCTTTGCTGTCAGCGAAGGCCCCGTGAAGCTGACTGGTCCGATTGCTCGACTGTTCCAGAAGCTGACCCGGCATTGAGCCTTTGATCGACGTGCCGGATGGCGTGATATGAGCAACCGGCGCGTCAAGCCCCAGGATGGCGTAGTTTGGATCACGGGAGCCAGTTCGGGCATCGGTCGCTCGGTTGCGTTGGAGTTTGCCCGCCGGGGCTGGACCGTAGCGGTAAGTGCGCGGCGCGAGAGTGAGCTCGAAATTCTTGCAGCAGAAGCACGCGACTTGAGCGGACGCATTATTGCTCACGCGGTCGATGTCACCGATGCAGAGGGTATGGAGCGTACGGCTTCAGCCATAGAGACCGCCCATGGCCCCATTGCGCTGGCCTTCTTCAACGCTGGTATCGCGCCCTACATGACCGCACTCGCCATTGATGTTGTCGCGGTGAAGCAGGCTTTCGATGTGAATGTTCACGGCGTGGTTCACGGGCTTGCTGCCGTTTTGCCGCGCATGGCCTCGCGTGGTTTCGGCCAGATTGGCGTCAATGCTTCCATCGCTGGCTATGGGGGATTGCCTCGGGCTGCGGCTTATGGCGCCACGAAAGCTGCGATGATCCACATGTGCGAGGCCCTGCGCTTTGATTGTGACCGGCTCGGCCTGGTGATGCAGGTGATCAACCCCGGCTTCATCGAGACACCGCTGACGGGAAAGAACGATTTTCCCATGCCTTTCCTGATGAAGAATGATGTGGCGGCCCGAAGGGTCTGCGACGGTTTTGCGCGCGGTGGTTTTGAAATCACCTTCCCACGCCGCTTCGCTTATATTGTAAAAGCAGTGAATCTGTTGCCCTATCCGCTGTATTTCGCATTGATCAGAAAAATCACGGGGTCATCCCGATCATGAGCGGTACGGGTCAGAGTATCTGAAACCGCGCAAAGACATCCGCCAGTGTGTCGCCGCGCTCCAGATCGGCCAACGTGCGCCTTTCGCCCGCGACCTTTTCGAAAGCCAACCGCAGAACGTCGGCTTCCACATCCTGGGGAATGGCGACGACGCCATCCGCATCGCCAAAGATGAGATCGCCCGGCGCTATTGCCACACCGGCGCAGATCACCGGAACATCGATCACGATGATTTTCGCCCGGCCTTTCGTGTCCAGCGGTCCGATGCCGCCGTGGAACACCGGGAAGCCCATGGCGCGGATCGGCTTCACGTCACGCACGCAGCCATCCATGACGGCGCCAGCCGCCCCACGTACTCGTGCTGCCGTCGATAGCAATTCGCCCCACGGCGCGACATGCAAGGAATTGGCGCAGGCAAAGACAGGAATGTCGTCGGGCCTCAGGCTGTCGATCAGGGCGATCTCCAACTCATAGGGATTCGTGCCGGGATCGACCTGATGCGTTTCGATGAAGGCCGCCGTTCGTGCCCGCCCGCACATGACCAGCGTTTCGTCGAGCGGCCGTATCCGCGAGGGCAACGCCTGCGAGCGCAAGCCGACACTGTCCAGGCAGTCCGAGAGAACTGCCGTGAACAGCTTTTCGCGGATCGTGGCGAGCGAGATTGCCAAGCCTTTGCCTAGACGATCTTGATCGACAGGTCGGGCAGCCCGTCCAGCTTGCACAGGATGGTGTCGCCCCGCACGACCGGGCCGACATTCTCAGGCGTGCCGGAGTAGATGATGTCGCCCGCTTTCAACTCGAACGCCTCTGACAGCTTGCTGATCTGTTCTGCCACTGACCAGATCATGTGGGCCAGGGTGGCATTCTGCTTCACCGTGCCGTTGACGGCGAGCGATATCTGCTGGGACTTGAAATGCCCCACCTGTTCCACCCGGTGGAGGGGGCCGATGGGGGCCGATTGATCGAAGCTCTTGCCGATTTCCCACGGCTTCTTCTCGTCGCCCAATGCGCGTTGCAGGTCACGCCGCGTCATGTCGAGACCAAGCGCGTATCCGAAGACGTGCTCCAGTGCCTTGTCCATCGGGATGTTCTTGCCGCCCGATTTGAGCGCCGCCACCAGTTCGACCTCATAGTGATAGTTCTTGGTCAGTGAAGGGTAGGCATGGTCGCCGGTTGCGCCAGGCTGCACGAACTGGATGGCATCGGTGGGCTTCTGGAAGAAGAACGGCGGCTCGCGTGTCGGATCGGAACCCATCTCGCGGGCATGAGCCGCATAGTTGCGGCCGATGCAATAGATGCGGCGAACCGGAAAGACGTCCGTTGTGCCGACGATGGGAATGGTGGTCTGCGCCACCGCGAAGGGTGTTTTCGCTGCAGTCTGGGCGGCGGCTGGCTGTGTGGCAAGGATAGCGGCTGCACCACCTGTAGCGCACAGCATTCCACGCCGTGATAACTTTGCCATGGTTTCCTCCATAACGATGTGTTGGCAGGCTCTTTTTGGGGTCTGGACTATGGCCACCTTGGGGCGATAGCCTTTGGCGCTCAGAGCGTCACTGGGAGGTCTGGAAATGTCAATGGGATCGAGCGGCTTTTTGCGAAGCATGACCGTGGTCATTGCCGCATTTTTTGGAGTGTCGAATCCTGCTGATGCCGCCGAACTGCGCATTCGCGCAACCGGAGCTGTGCAGCATACGCTGATCGACCTGTTCGAGCCCTTCCAGAAATCGACCGGGCATCGCGTGATCGCGGAATTTGGGACGGCCGGAGCGATGGCTGCGGAAATGCAGGCAGGCAAGCCGCTTGATGGCGGTGCCGTGGACCTTTTGTTCACAAGCGAGACAAGCCTGCGCTCTGCCAGCATTGCGCCCCTCATGGTGGGTGAAACAGCCTCGATCGTGGGCCGTGTGCGCATCGGTATCGGCGTGCGTGATGGCGATACCGCGCCGGATATTGCGACGCCTGAAGCGTTGAAAGCTGCCTTGCTGGCCGCTCCGTCCTTCGCTTATGGGGATCCTGCGACAGGGGCCACGACCGGCATCCATTTCGCCGGACTGCTGGAGCAGATGGGCATAGCCGAAGCCGTGAAGGCGAAAGCCGTGCTACGGCGTGGTGGACTGCTCGTGATGAAGGAAGTCGCGGAGGGCAAGGCCACCTTCGGCTTCACCCAGACCAGCGAGATCAAGGCCGTGCCAGGCGTGAAGGTCGCAGGCTATCTGCCTGATGCCTTCCAGCTGGTGACGGCCTATGCAGGCGCGGTGACCAAGGCCAGCAGAGAGAAAACAACGGCACAGGCTTTCCTCGCATTTGTTGCGGGTCCGGCAGGACAGGCTGCGTTCAAGTCGCACGGCTTTGAGGTTGGGCCGTAAGCTTTCAGCCCGCGCCAACGCCTTCTTAGCCCCGTTTGCGCAGGAAAGCCACGATCCGCACGCTCTCCCAGATCCCGGCGGCGTGGAACGGATCGGCGCGGTTGAACGCTTCCGCCGCCGCGCGGTCGGGCGCGTCCAGCAGGAAGAACGAACCCTTGGCAGTTTCGCCGTCATCCTCCACCAGAGGACCGGACATGACGATGGTCACCGGCCCGCCCGCTGATGCGTTGAGGTAGGCGCGATGCGCATCATAGGCAGCGAGCCGTGTGGGCAAGGCACCAGGCTTGTCGAGCGCGTGGACGGTGAAGAGCATTGGTCTGGTCGCTTTCTAGGGATTAACGCCATAGCTGCGCACGCAGGCGGCGTAGTTGCCGATAGAGTAGCCGCCAAGGGGCAGGACCTGCGCCTGTGCCGGGTCTGGGTGTAGTATCATCACGATACACAGCCCGAGGAGGCCAGCCAACAGACCGCGCACCATGGATTCCTCCCCCCTCGTTTGTATGAAGACTGAAGCGCTTTTCACCCAAGATCAAGGTGATTTCCGTGGGGCGGACAAGGCCATCGCTCCCGCATAGGAGGCTGCGCCAGAGATCAGCGTGCCCCAGGCCGTATCGATGACCACCAGACGGACATTCCAATCCCGCATGATGGTCCAACTCGTCATCTCGTAGCAGGAATAGGCGACCAGCCCTAGGATCGCCCCATTCACAAAGGCATCCACGCGTTTTCCGCCCGCCACCACAGGCTTTCCAGCGAACCACGCCAATCCGCCGATATGGATGAGGTAAAACAGCGCTGCAGGGCCAAGCCGGAGTGTATTCAACATGGTGTCGCCAAGAGCGGAGAGGAACAATGGCCGCATGACAAGCGGGATCATCACCGCAT
>JANNEO010000114.1:0-84214 GCA_031378805.1 Hyphomicrobiales bacterium | reverse complement strand
TCGTTTCGTAACCGAAACGGAAGGCTTGCCCTTCCCGGAAGTCGTCGAGCGGCTCGCCAACGAGGCCGGCGTCACCTTGCCGAAATTCGCGCCTGAGGCGGTCGAGCAGGAGAAGAAGCGCAAGGATCTCTACGACGTGGTTGAACTCGCGGCCAAGTTCTTCGAGGCGCAATTGCAAAAGCCTGTGGGTGCCACTGCGCGGGCCTATCTCGCCAAACGCCAATTCACGGATCGCACCCAGGCCGAGTTTCGCATGGGTTTCGCGCCCGAAAGCCGCGATGCCCTGCTGATCCATCTGCGCAACCACGCTGTCACTGACCAGCAGATGATCGATGCGGGCCTGGTGATCGAGCCGGAGGGTGACCGGTCGCTGTATGACCGTTTCCGCAACCGGGTGATCATCCCGATCCAGGATGGGCAGGGCCGCGTCGTGGCCTTCGGTGGCCGCGTGCTCGATCCGGAGGGGAAGCCCAAATATCTCAACAGCCCTGAGACCAGCCTGTTCAAGAAGGGCTTTCTCGTTTTCAACGGCCACCGCGCCCGCGAGGCCGCCTACAAGGCTGGAACCGTGATCGCCACCGAAGGCTATCTCGATGCCATCGCGGTGTGGCAGGCCGGAATGCGCCATGTCGTGGCGACACTTGGCACGGCGTTCACCGAGGAGCAGATTGCGACGTTGTGGCGGTTCGCGCCCGAGCCGGTGATCTGTTTTGATGGCGACAAGGCGGGTGTTGCCGCCGCCAACCGCGCCATCGACCGCATCCTGCCTGTGCTGAAAACCGGATTTTCGTTCCGGTTTGCCATTCTGCCGCAGGGGCAGGATCCCGACGATCTGATCAAGACGAAGGGCGTCGAAGCCTTCGCGGCAGTCACAGCCAAGGCGACCGGCCTGTGGGACGCCCTGTGGCAGCGCGAGACGGCCCATTTCGATGCGGCCACGCCGGATCGGCAGGCGATGCTGGAAAAGACCTTCCGTGACCTGATCGCCCAGATCGGCGATCCGCTGGTGCGGCGGCGCTACGAGTTGTCGATGCGCTTCAGGCTCAACCAGTTCTTCTGGGAGCAGGGCGGCGGCAAGCGGTCCGGCAAATCCGCCTTCAAGGGCGCGGGCGGACGCGGCCTCTCTCGTGATCCCGTCAAGCTGTCACCGGGAAGTGCTGCTGGCTTGGGCACGGTTGCACCACGCTTCATCGCGCTGGAGCGTATCTTTCTCGGCCTGTGCATTCATTTTCCAGATCTGACCGAACGCCACCGCGAGCGAATCGCAGGCTTGAAGCTGCGCGGTGATTTCAAGTCGGAGGTTCACGGCACCACGACCTACGATACGTTCCTGTCGGATGTGCTGCGCGTTATCGATGAGTACGAGGGTCCGGAGCAGACCGAGTTTTACAATCTGCTTGATCCCTATTTCATGGAGTGCCTCGATTTCATGCATGGCCGCGAGGATATGCGGCGCGGCCTGATCTGGGGCCATCGGCTGGTCGAGGGTTTCCCGGTGCTGAAGGCGCTGCCGGATGAAGGATTTGTCGAGCGCTGCTTCGATCATTTTATCCGGATGCTGGAATTCCGCGAAGCCGAGGATGAACTGGCAGGCTTGACCCTGACGCCGGCCGAACAGCTCACCGATGCCTGGGCGGAACGGCTGATGCAGCTCAAGCGCGACATCGAGGCAGACAGGGTGGCCCTTGATCTGGTCGAGCAGGAACTGGCGGAAATGGCCGCCAATGTCGGGCAGAAGCCCCTTGCCTTTCCCATGGTCAGCCAGCCAAGGCAGCTTGCTCCGCCGCGCTATCCCGATGCATCCTCGGATTTCTGAGCATCAGTGTGCCAAAGCTCCTGGCCTCATCCTGAGCCTGTCGAAGGATGCTCCAGCCAGCTCCTGCAACGCCTTCCTCGACCCTTCGACAGGCTCAGGGTAAGGACGATTGTGGCGGCAAGCCCTCATTCAAAACTGCCTACGAGCGTGAAAATGCGCAGTAGAATCCGTACGACGTCACAAAAAAGAGTGTTATAGATCAAGTGCTTGAGCTTAGATTAACGCGTGCCGCAATTTGGGCGGGTTTTCCAACAGACTGCCCAACGGACTGGATGGCGGGGGCTGATCAGGAAGCGGTTGAGGATCATGTCCTTCGCCAAGCCAATGATCGGAGATCATTTCATGCTCGATTACTACCGCTTTGGTATCGAAGAAGAATATTTCATCTCGAACGCCCGGACCCGGCAGGCCACGCGCTTGCTGCCCCGTGCCTTTGACACCGAGATTCGCCAGGCGCTGCCCGATGCGCTCCGGCCCGAGATGCTGCAATCCCAGATCGAGGTGGCGACACCGCCGTCGCAGGAGCTGGGTGCGGCCCGCCAGCTTCTGGCGGGCTACAGGCGGATGCTGGCGGCCATCGGGGATGAACACGGCCTCCTGGTCATGGCGTCCGGCACCCATCCGCTGGCCCGCTGGGACCGACAGAAGGCCAGCCCGAAAGCGCGATACAACAGGCTGATGCACGACCTGCAGATGGTGGGATCGCGCAACATCCTGTGTGGCCTGCACGTGCATGTCTCGGTGCCCGATCCCTCGCAGCGCGTCGATCTGATGCGGCGGCTGATCCCCTTCCTGCCGGTTTTCCTGGCGCTGTCCACATCGTCACCCTTCTGGCAGGCAAGGCGCACGGGCCTGATGGGCTATCGTCTGGCGGCTTATGATGAATTGCCCCGCACGGGCTTGCCGGAACTCTTTGCCAACGAGGCTGAATACAAGGGCTATGTCGATGCCCTGGTGCGCTGCCGGGCCATCCCGGATGAAAGCTACATCTGGTGGGCAATACGCCCCTCGGCGAAGTATCCCACGCTGGAATTGCGCATTGCCGACAGCTGCACGCGGGTGGAGCACACCATCGCCATTGCCGCGCTTTATCGCTGCCTCGTGCGACACCTCGTCGGCAATCCTGCCTTGAACCGCGATATCGGCGCGGCGGAGCGGGCGATCGCGGTCGAGAACAAATGGATTGCCCAACGGCATGGCATCCATGGTGCGCTGATCGATGCGGCGACACGCACCGTGCGCTCGATCGGCGAAATCGTCGAGGACATGATTGCGATGCTGGAACCTGATGCCCTGGCCCTTGGCTGCCGAACAGAACTCCTGAGCCTGCGCGATATCATGACCTTCGGCACCAGCGCCGACCAGCAGATCGCGCTCGACACCGATGCCCGTGGTCGCGGACGATCCGGCGAGGAAGCCTTGGGAGATGTGGTGGACTGGCTGGCGCTGGCCACCCGCGGGCAGGAGGGACCGGCGGCAACAACAATGCATTGATCTCCGGGCGGGGAAAGCACGAGGTGTTGCCGAATCGAGACTCTGTTGCAGGAAAGCAAGCGGGGTGATGGACCCTGTCCGACACGATATGGCATGGATGCCAGTCTGCAAGGATATGCAATTCGTGAAAGCTCTTCCGCAAAAACTGGCCGTGTCGCTGTTTGCCCTCCTCGCGGGCGGCGGGTCGGTTGTGGCTCAATTCCAGCCCGTTCCTGCCGCGCCTCAGTCCGGCTCCTTTGGGCAGCCCCTGCCACCGCCGCCGCCTGGCCCTCCAGGCGCGCCTGAAGTCACGCCTTCGAATCCGCCATCCGCTCCCGTGGCACGACGCAAGCGGCCCGCTGCCCCAATGCGTTTCGCGGCCTTGCCGAAGGATTTGCGCCCGACATTCACGGCCCAGTCCATCGAGGCGACGGAAGCTGCCGTCGCGCGCTATCGCCAGATCGTGGCGCAGGGCGGCTGGGGTCGCGTGGCGCCTGGCAACATGGCACAGATCCGCGACCGGCTGGTGATCGAGGGCGACCTCGACCCGGGTGCTTCGGCCGGAGCCATCGCGGCGGGCGTGCGACGTTTCCAGCTGCGCCATGGCCTGCGCGACAGCGGCAGCGTTTCGGGTCCGACAATCGCCGTGATGAATGTGCCTGCACGCACGCGCCTGCTGCAGCTTGAAGCCAGCCTTGGCCGTATGCGCGCCTCGAGTTTCGGCTTTGGGGAGCGCTATGTGATCGTCAACATTCCCGCCGCAGCCGTGGAGGCAGTCGAGGGAACACAGGTTCGGCGTCGCTATGTCGCCGTGGTCGGCAAGGCGGAGCGGGCATCGCCGCCGGTGGAAACCCGCATCACCAATGTCAACTTCAACCCGACATGGACGGTGCCGACCTCGATCATCAAGAAGGATATCATTCCGAAGATGCAGAAGGATCCGGGTTATCTGACCCGCTCCAAGATTCGCATCCTCGACGGGCGCGGCAAGGAGATCAACCCGCGCTCCATCGACTGGAGCACGGAACGGGCCGCGAATTTCACGCTGCGGCAGGATCCAGGCGTGGGCAATTCGCTGGGCCAGGTGCGCATCGACATGCCCAACAACCTGGCGGTCTACATGCATGACACGCCCTCCAAGGGCCTGTTTGCCCGCGACGATCGTTTCCATTCCTCGGGTTGCGTGCGCGTGGCCGATGTGCGCGACCTTGTCACTTGGCTGCTTGCCGGGAATGGAGGATGGGACCGCGCCGAAACGGATGGCGCCATCGCCGAAGGCGAGCGCAAGGATGTCCGGCTGGCCCGCCCGGTACCCGTGGCCTGGACCTATTTCACCGGCTACGGGATGCCCGATGGAACTGCGCATTTCCGTCCCGATATCTATGATTTCGACACGAGCGGCGGTGGCCAGCCCATTGCCATCCGTTCGGCGCCCCGCACGCCCGCAGCGGAAGGGCTTTCGCCCGCAACCGGCGGCCTGGAGCAGCAGCCCGTGGAGCCGCCGCAGCGCGGGTTCTGGGATTGGTTCCGGCCGCAATAGTGCGCCATTGCAACGGCCTGTCCGCAAATCGCCATATTCCTGCGCGATTCGGATGGCGGTTGATTCGGGGAATGGGTTGATGGAAACAACGTCGCCAAGTGGAATGGCTCACCAGCTCTTCGTGGTGTTGGCACTGGTCCTTGGCACGGGTATCGTGCTGTTCCCGATCCTTTCGCCCCTGTTGTGAGGCCGAGAGGGTGCGCCTTTCGCGCAATTAACCATCAACCTTAAACCCGCCTTAAAGTGATCTCAGGCATTTTCACGGTCTGTCCGTGCGAACGCAAGCTGCACCGGGACGAATGACCTTGGGATAGCCAGAGGTAGCATGGGGCGCTCCAGAGCACGTGACCGGATCGAGCCGAGGTTCGAAGGAGAGCCGCGCCGCCGCGACGAGCGTGATGATCTGGCGCTGCACGACGACGACCGTCCGGCTCCGCGTCGGGGCAGCCGTGCCGCGCGCAAAGCCGCTCGCCGGGGCCATCGCCCGCGCCGTTCGCTGCTAGGCCGCATGGTCTACTGGACCTTCACCCTAGGTGTCTGGGCCTTCATCGGGCTGCTTGGTTTCTTCGCGTATCACACCATGAAGCTGCCGCCGATCGATCAGCTTGCCGTACCCAAGCGGCCCCCCAATATCGCCATTCTCGCCAACGATGGCACCCTCATCGCCAACCGCGGTGAAACGGGCGGCAGTACGGTGACGATCAAGGAATTGCCCCGCTATCTGCCGCAGGCATTCGTCTCCATCGAGGACCGCCGCTTCTACAGCCACTACGGCATCGATCCCGTGGGCATCGCCCGCGCCGTGATGCGCAATGTCATGGGTGGCAAGTTGTCCGAGGGTGGCTCGACGCTCACCCAGCAGCTTGCCAAGAACCTGTTCCTCACACAGGAGCGCACGGCGTCCCGCAAGGTGCAGGAAGCAATCCTTGCGCTGTGGCTGGAACGCAATTTCACCAAGGACCAGATTCTGGAACTCTACATGAACCGGGTGTATTTCGGTTCCGGTGCCTACGGCGTGGAAGCCGCCGCACAGAAGTATTTCGGCAAGTCGGCCCGCGCCGTCACGGTGGCAGAAGCAGCCGTGCTGGGCGGCCTCGTGCAGGCGCCGTCGCGCCTCGCGCCCAACCGCAACCCGGAGGGCGCGGCGGAACGCGCCGCCCTGGTGATATCGGCCATGGTGCGCGATGGCGCCATCAAGGACGCCGATGCCAAGGTGGCGCTGGCGACGCCCGCCAAATCGCGCCGTCAGGCCGGTGCGGGCTCAATGAATTATGCCGCTGACTGGATTGTCGATGTGCTCGATGATTTCATCGGTGCGGTGGAAACCGACATTGTCGTGTCGACCACCATCGATCCGGTGGTGCAGCGTATGGCGGAACAGTCGCTGGTTTCCGAACTGGACGCCAAGGGCGCGCGCCAGGATGTCACGCAAGGGGCGCTGGTCGCCATGGCACCGGATGGAGCGGTCAAGGCCATGGTCGGCGGGCGCAATTACACCGAAAGCCAGTTCAACCGGGCGGTTGCGGCCAAGCGCCAGCCCGGCTCGGCCTTCAAGCCATTCGTCTATCTGACGGCGCTTGATCGGGGCTACACACCGGAATCACCGCTGCTCGATGCGCCAATCAACATCAAGGGCTGGAAGCCCGAGAACTACACCCGCGAGTATTTCGGCGAGGTGCCGATGCAGAAGGCGCTGGCGATGTCGCTGAACACGCCGGTCGTGCGCGTCATTCAGGAAGTCGGTCCGCGCAGCGTCGTGCGCATGGCGCAGCGCTTGGGCATTTCATCGCCGATGCAAGCCCTGCCATCGCTGGCGCTGGGCACCTCTGAGGTGACACTGCTCGAGATGACAGGCGCATACGCTGCTTTCGCCAACGGCGGCACTGCGGTGATCCCCCACGCCATCCTGCAGGTCAAGACCGCCGCGGGAAAGGTGGTCTACACCCGCCAGAGCCGTGATCTCGGCCGTGCCATGACGCTGGAGCAGGCGGGGCAGATGAACCAGATGCTGCGCGAAACCTTGGTCTCGGGTACCGCCAGAAAGGCTGACCTTCCAGGTTGGCCGGCCGCGGGCAAGACCGGCACCACGCAAGACCACCGCGATGCCTGGTTTGTCGGCTACACTGGCCATCTCGTCACGACGGTCTGGGTCGGCAACGATGATGGCGATGAAATGAAGAAGGTGACAGGCTCAGGGCTCCCCGCCGAGATCTGGCAGAAGTTCATGAGAGAAAGTCATGGTTCCGTGCCAGTCGCGGGCCTGCCCGGCCTCAGCTGGCGTGCCACCGCCTCCGCTGGTCCGGCTCTGAGCGGGCCGATCCTCCCGCCGGGGAATGTTGGATCGACGACGCCCCGCAGCCAGCCGCGCGCACCAGTGCCAGTCGCAGCGGAGGATACCAGCCCGCACCGCTTCAACCAGCTGCAAGGTCCGTCGAAGGATGAGCGGAACTTGCTGCAGCGCCTGATCGGCGGATAGCCACGGCTGGTGTTACTGGGATTTTGTGGCGCTTTGCGCGAGATGCGCTCCGACCTGGCCGGCCAGCGCCGAAGCGCTCAAGGCGAAAGGCGCATCCGCTATGCCACCAGCGACAGTGCAAGCCACCTGCCCTTTCTGGCGGGCGGCTCACTTCCTCTGGGGTAAACAACCGCTAACCACGGGAAGCGAAAGCCGTTCCCGATTCAGAAAGGGTGAAGCGCCCTGCGGCATGATCGTGGTCATGACCAAGGTATCCCTTCTGGCAACCCTTGCGGTGTGCGGTTCTGTTTTTGGCGCGGACAGCGCCGCGGCGCGTGAGCGCGTGCCCTTTTCCGGTCCGCATTCTCCTGGAGAGATCGTCGTCAGCCAGAGCCAGCGGGCGCTGTATCTGGTGATCGGCGACGGCACGGCGTTGCGCTACCGCGTGGCGGTGGGCAAGGCAGGCAAGCAATGGTCTGGCCGCACGGCAGTTGTCGCCAAGTATCACGAGGTCGCCTGGTCGCCTCCCGCCTCTGTCAAGCGGGACCGGCCTTTGCTGCCTGACGTGATCGAGGCTGGTGACCCGAAGAATCCAATGGGCGCCCGTGTGCTCTCCTTGCCGGGGGAATATGCGATCCACGGCACCAGCGCGTCGATGCGATCGTCGATCGGATCGGCAGCCTCCTATGGCTGCATTCGCATGTTGAACGAGGACATCATCGACCTGTTCGAGCGCGTCCGCGTGGGAACGCCCGTTACCGTCCTGCGATAACCGGCACGGCGACAAACCGGCTTGGCACCAGCACCGGCTCTGCCTGCTGCAGGGCGCGCGACAATTTCTTGACCGCGACCGGACGGAACACCTGCTTGGTTGCCTCGATCACGTGGACACCCGCGAAGGGCAGGCCCAGCGTTCGCCCGATCCTGTCCCAGCCCTTGGCGGTCTTCAGCAGCAGCCGGCGCTTGACCGGCGGCACGTAGAGCGCTTCGCCCCAATGCACCGGCGTGAACAAGGCTTGGCGCATCAGGGCCATCAGCTGCCCCCGGCTGAACGGTTGTCCATGCCCGAACGGCGTCACGTCCATGCGCGCCCACAGGCCGGAGCGATTCGGTGCGATGACGATGATGCGCCCTCCCGGAGACAGCACCCGCCACATCTCGCTCATCAAATCTGCCGGGCTGTGCGCCATTTCCAGTGCATGGGCCACGATGATGCGATCAACCGAGCCATCCCTCAGCGGCATCTGGTCCGCATCGACGAGTGCCGAGGATGATAGCCCTTGCGAGGGCCAGTTCACCACGCCTTGCGCGGCCGGCATGAAGGCGATGGAGCGAATCGCCTCAGTGCGGAAGGGGCCGAGATAAGGCGTTGCATAGCCCAGACCCAGCACCACCATGCCGGTCAGGTTGTCCCAGCGGTTGCGGATGGCGGTCAGCAACAGGTCACGGGTCACCTCGCCCAGCGAACCGGCGTAGAAACTTCTGAGATCGACGATGTCGATGGACATGGCGGCGCGTCACTCGCTACTAAGGCAACTCACTATAGAACAGCGCCGGGCGGCGCGCATCGGGTGCCTGACGAGATGGTTGAGATACGCCAATTCCTGAGCCGCAGCGACAATTTCTCCGTGCTTGTCCACGATGCCAAGACCGGTGCCACGGCGGCCATCGATGCGCCCGACGAGGCCTCCATCCTGGCGGTGCTGCAAGAGACCGGCTGGAAGCTCACCGATATTCTCGTAACCCATGAGCATCTGGATCATGTCGAGGGCATTCCCGGCCTGAAGGCGAAGTTCGGCTGCCGAATCGTCGCTCCGCGCAAGTCGACGCAGGTGCCGCTGGTCGACGAGGTTGTTTCCGAGGGCGACCGTGTTCGTGTTGGCAGCATCACGATCGATGTTCTGGATACGCCAGGGCATTGCGCCGATCACATCGCCTATTGGCTCAAGGCGCACAAGACGGTGTTCGCAGGCGACACGCTGTTCGCGCTGGGCTGTGGCCGCATCTTTGGCTGCACACCGGGAGAGTTCCACGCCTCGATGCAGAAATTCGCGGCGATGCCGGATGAGACAGTGGTTTATTGCGGCCATGAATACACGCTCGCCAACGCCCGCTTCGCCCTGACGGTGGACCCGACCAATCTGGCGCTGCGGACACGGGCGTTGGAGATCGAGAACAAGCGGGCGCAAGGCCAGGTGACGCTGCCCACGACAATCGGTCTCGAAAAAGCGACCAATCCCTACCTGCGCACAACGGCGGCAGGCATCCAGACGGCACTTGGCATGACAGGTGCTGCACCCACTGCGGTGTTTGCGGAACTGCGCGAGCGGAAAAACAGGTTTTGACCATGGATGGCAGGCTCTGAAAATGGATGGATTCACTGCGGCCGAGATCGTGCGGATGCTCGACCTTAAGCCGCATCCCGAAGGTGGCTATTTCCGCGAGACCTGGCGCGATACCCGCATGGTCGAGGGCGGGCGGGCGGCCTCCACGCTGATCTATTTCCTGCTGGATGTGGGCGATGTCTCCCACTGGCACCGCGTCGATGCGGCGGAAGTCTGGCACTGGTATGCCGGCGCTCCACTCGTCATCACAGTCAGTTCCAACGGCCATGACGCAGAAGCACATTACCTCGGCCCGGATCTCCGGGCGCGGCAGCGGCCACAATTCGTGGTGCCACAGGGCTGGTGGCAGACCGCGACGTCGCTGGGAGCCTGGACGCTGGTGGGCTGCACCGTCGCTCCCGCTTTCGCATTTTCGGGCTTCGAACTGGCCCCGCCGGACTGGCGGCCAACGCCGCGCAAACCATCGGTCTGAAGCCATGCGGCCCGGTGAAGACGCCGATATGGAAACCATCCGGGCCTGCGAGGAGAGGCTCGTCAATGTCTGGCCGGCCGTCAGCACGCTGCTGATGGACGGCTGGGTGGTGCGCGTCGCCCACGGCTATTCCGGGCGAGCCAATTCCGCTTCTGCGGTGGTGCCGGGTGCGCGAATGTCTGGAGCGCTGCTCGATGAAATCGAGCGTGTCTATGCGGAAGCGGGCCTCCACCCGTCTGTGCGGATCACGCCTCTGGCCGATTCCGGCGTCGAGCCGCTGCTCTTCAGCCGTGGCTATCGCATCAAAGACCGCTCGAAGATGATGGTCATGTCGCTGCAGGATCGTCATGACCTGGCCATCGACGCACGGGTCCAGCTTGAGCGCACGCCCAGCCGCCGCTGGCTGGACGGCGTCTCCCGGCATCAGGAGCCTTCGAAGCGCTCGGCGGACCATCTGCTCGCCATTGTCGGGCAGTTTCGGGTTCCAGCGGCCTTCGCCACGCTCGAGATCGACGCCCAGCCCGTGGGATTCGCCGTATGCGCCATCGACAGGGGTTGGGCCGAGATCAGTTCGGTCATGCTCGATCCTGCGCATCGCGGCCAGGGTCTCGGGCGCATCACGGTCGATGCTCTTCTGGCCTGGGCCGTCGGCAAGGGTGCGGCACACGCTTTCCTGCAGGTCGACGAGACAAATGCGGTGGCCAGGCGGCTCTATGCCGGGCAGGGTTTCCAAGACCTGTGCGATTACCGCACGATCATCAAGGTGTGATGCGGGGTCAGAGCCTGACGCCCGCGTCCTTCACCACCTTGCCCCAGCGTGCGATTTCCGCCGTGACATAGGTGCCGAAATCCTTGCCGGTCAGCTTGATGACCTCGGAGCCGTTCTTTTCCCAGCTGTCCTTGATCTGGGGCGCATCCAGTGCTTTCAGCAACTCGGCTGTCATCCGGTCCACGATGTCCTGCGGCGTGCCGCGGATGGCCCACAGCGCATACCAGGTGGACACTTCGTAGCCGTCGAGGCCCGCTTCCTTGGTTGTCGGCACGTTGGGAATGGCCGATGAGCGCTTGGGAGCCGCGACCGCGAGCGCGTTCAAGGTGCCCGCCTGGATCTGGTTGGCCGAGGACCCCAGCCCGTCGAACATCAGGTCGATATTGCCCGCCACCAGATCCTGCATGGCCGGGCCAACGCCCCGGTAGGGCACATGGGTCATCTTGGTGCCGGTGGCGATCTGGAACAGTTCGCCTGCCATGTGATGCACCGAGCCATTGCCGGAGGAGCCATAGTTGTACTTGTTGGGATTGGCCTTCGAATCCGCGATGAACTCGGCGAGTGTCTTGAACTTGATCTTCTGCGGATTGACCGAGATCACCTGCGGTGGACGGGCGATGAGGCCGATCGGCGCGAAGTTCTTCTCCAGATCATAGTCGAGATTGGGATAGATGTGCGGTGCGATGGTGTGGTGCGCCGCGCCGACGAAGAACGTGTAGCCATCGGGCGTGGCCTTGGCCGCGGCCGAGGCGCCAACGGTACCGCCCGCACCCCCCCGGTTGTCGATGATTGTGCGCGTCCCCAGAACCTGGTCGAGATAGGCGGCCAGCGGTCGCGCAAAGGCATCGGTGCCACCACCCGCCGGAAACGGATTCAGCCAGGTGATCTGGCGGCTGGGCCAGCCGGTTTGTGCGATGGCCGGCATGGCAAGCAGCGATGTGCTGGCGGCAAGGCCGCCTTTGAGAACATGGCGGCGGGTGATGCCGGAGACAGGGGTCGTCATGCGTTCCTCCCAGAACCGATAATGGCCACGGCCAGGGTTTTCCCCAATGCTCTTTGGCCGCTTTATAATACAAAATACGTGTCACGTCTGACTGGCGATGACAAGAGGCGGGACAACGCCCTCCAGTCGCCCGCGCCCGACTCCGTTGATTTTGCAACCTTTGCATCAGGTGGGGCTTCCGCTACTGAGGTCAACGCTGCGTGCCGGAAATCATGTCATGTCCAACCACCTGTTCGATCTCATCCGCTCCCGCATGTCTGGCCTGGACAGGCCTTTTGCGGAAACGCTTGACGGGCGACACTACGACTATGGCGATCTCCTGGAGGCTTCGGCGCGCTATGCCAATCTCCTGACGGCGCTCGGCGTGAAACCGGGCGATCGGGTGGCGGTGCAGGTCGAGAAGAGCATCGAGGCGTTGATGCTCTACGTTGGCTGCGTCAGGGCTGGTGTTGTCTCGCTGCCGCTGAACACGGCCTACACCAGCGCCGAACTCGCCTATTTCCTGGGCGATGCCGAACCCGCTTTGATTGTTTGTGACCCCGCCCGCAAAGTGGCAATCGCTGAGATTGCCGGATCAGCCCTGGTGGAGACGCTCGACGCGCAAGGCCACGGAACACTCAGCGAAAAGGCCAGCACGCAGTCTGCGGAGTGCGTGGCTGTCCCACGCGGTGCCGATGATCTCGCGGCAATCCTCTACACCTCCGGCACCACGGGACGCTCCAAGGGCGCCATGCTCAGCCATGACAATCTGGCGTCTAACGCGCTCTCCCTGCAGAGCCACTGGCGCTTCACTTCCAGCGATGTGCTGCTGCACGCCCTGCCGATCTTCCACACCCACGGCCTTTTCGTGGCCACCAACGTCGTGCTGATGGCGGGGGCCTCGATGCTGTTCCTGCCGAAGCTCGATGCCGATGCGATGTTCCGCGTCATGCCGCGGGCGACCACCATGATGGGCGTGCCGACCTTCTATGTCCGGCTGCTGCAGGACCAGCGGCTGACGCGCGATGCCGTGGCCCATATGCGCCTCTTCGTCTCCGGCTCGGCACCCTTGCTCGCCGACACCCACCGCGACTGGAGCGCCCGCACCGGCCACGCCATCCTTGAACGCTACGGCATGACCGAGACCAACATGAACACCTCCAATCCCTATGAAGGTGATCGGGTGCCGGGCACTGTCGGCTTCCCGCTTCCGGATGTCGCGCTGCGCATCGTCGAACCCGAAACCGGCAAGCCGCTCGCGCCAGGCGAGATTGGCGGGATCGAGGTGAAGGGCCCCAATGTCTTCAAGGGCTACTGGCGCAATCCCGAGAAGACCAGGGAGGAGTTCCGCTCGGACGGGTTCTTCATCACGGGTGATCTCGGCAAGATCGACGAGCGCGGCTACGTCCACATCGTGGGCCGGGGCAAGGATCTCATCATCACGGGCGGCTACAATGTCTATCCCAAGGAAGTGGAGACAGAGATCGATGCCATGCCTGGTGTGCTGGAAAGCGCCGTGATCGGCCTGGCGCACCGCGATTTAGGCGAAGGCGTGACTGCCGTGGTGGTTTGCAAGCCGGGAGCGACGCTCGACTCCGCCACGATTCTGAAGGCGCTTGAGCTGCGTCTCGCCCGTTTCAAGCTGCCCAAGCAGGTGATCATCGTCGATGATCTGCCACGCAACGCCATGGGCAAGGTGCAGAAGAACCTGCTGCGGGAACGATACAGCGATCTTTATGCGTGATCGTTGCGTCGCCATCCCGTTCTGGAACATTTTAGCGGCCTGACGCACCGCCATCTTTACCGCGCATTAACCCTGATTGCGCAGGCTGGCCTGAACTTTTCACTTCGAGTGCAGCGCGATCCGATCGGTAGTCGCGCTGCAGCCGATGGCGCGAGAGGAACGGGAGCCGATGACTGCAAGCACACTTCAAACACCCCAACATGCGAAGTACCCTGAAGTGCAGGTTGCGCTCGCCGAAATCCGCACCTTTGCGGGCCAGATGCAGGAAATGACAGCGCTTTTCGCCCGCGCCCAGGCCGACATGACGCGCCAGATCTCCGCCACCACCATCCGGCTCGACAAGGCCGTGGAAGCCGTGGCGATGGGAGAAGCCAGGATTGCGGCGCAGATCGCATCCTTCGACCGCATGGCCAATGACGCGCGCCGCTCCTCGGAGGCGCATGAGCGCGACATGCGCGAGGTTGTCGGAAGCATCCAGAAAACGGTCTCCGACATTGCGTCCGAGAGTTTCGGGCCCTTGCGAAGCCATGTCAGCACTGTGCTGCACGAACTGGCTACAGCCCGGGAAAGCATCGGTGCCGTGACCTCGGGCCTCTCGGGCGCACTGGAAACAGCGGTGTGCGCGGTGGACGCCAATGCCGCCAGTGTCATCGCGCGGCAGTCGGAGACCCTTGCTGCGCGGCTGGACGAAGCCATGGTCGGTGGTGAGGCCAGCCTGGCGAAGGCGCGTGAAGCGCTCGACCATTCTGCCGGCGCATTGGCGCACAGGATCTGGACGACGGCGGAGGCTCAGGACAGCAAGATGCAGGCCTTCGAGTCGCTGACCACCCGTTTCGAGCTATTGTGCGCCGCCGTTCCTGATCCCGATGCTCTCTCCCTAAGGGATGCGCGGGACCAGGAGACATCGCAACGCATGGAGGAGAATTCGAAGGCCCTGAACCTTGCGGTATCCAAGATCGTCGGGGCCGCCATCGACATGCAGGGCCACAAGCGGATGACCGGCAGCGAAGACGGCGGTCTGGCCACACGGATTGACGTGCTCGCCGGGCAGCAGGCCGAGATCGTCACCGCGCTTGGCGGCCTCACAAGGCTTCTCGACACGCTGGTGATCCGCACGGTCGAGGATCGCAACGAAGCCGTGACCGAAATGCTTGATCGCATGGATCAGCTCAGGGACAGCATTGGGTTGATCCAGACAGGCTTTGGCCAAGACGCGACCGCTGCCTCCGCCGACCCGCAGCAAAATGGCCCTCAGCACAATGATCAGGCCGTCAGGGATCTCCAGCACCAGCTGTCGGCAATGGCGGGCGTGCGCCTGCCCAATTTGTCAACACTCCCTAGGCGCGGCGCTGCCTGAGACCTTCCTCGACCAGCCGGTTTGTCGCGGTTTCGATGGTCTCGCGCAAGCGTTCGAAGAATTCCTCCTTCGGCAAGCCTGGCGGGATTGGCGGCAGAAATTCCATGACGATCGTGCCGGGATACTTCAGGAATGTCCGGCGCGGCCAGAACACTCCGGCATTGATGGCCACCGGCACGACCCTGGTGTTCAGCGCCTCGTACATATGCGCCACGCCCTGCTTGTAGGCCGGCTCCGCCCCAACCGGCCTGCGCGTGCCTTCCGGGAAGATCAGGAGCTGGCCACCTTCCGCCACCGCGAGCGCCGCCGCCTTGTTCATCGCGGCGATGGCATCGGCCCGCTTGCCACGGTTGACCGCGACCTGTCCCGTGCGCATCAGGTAGAAACCGAAGAACGGCACCCACATCAGCTCGCGCTTCAGGATATAGCGCGGCTCGGGAAAGGACGCAGCCAGCGCCATGGTTTCCCAGGCCGACTGGTGTTTAGCCGCCACCATGCAGCCGCCCTGCGGGATGTTCTCACGGCCCCGGAATTCCATCTTCACCTGGCAGATCACCGAATGGAGCCACAGGTTGGACCAGCACCAGGGGTGCAGCACCCACAGGAAGAAGGTCTTGCGTGGCAGCAGGAGGGTAGGAAGCGCCAGCACGAACCACAGGATATTGTTGATCACGAAGGCGACGTTGAAGATCAGGGATCGAAGGACGAGCATGGGCCTGCCGCAGGTTGCGGCAGCCTGCCCGGCCGAAGTCAGGCCCGCCGCCGGTGGGTGTCAGCAGTGATGTCGTCTGACCGGGCCGGTGTCGTCAAGCGGGCGCGTGCGTAGGCGATCACGAACTTCGCATATTCCTGCCCCAGAATCTTCAGGAGCGCCGGGTCACGCCAGTATTGCAGGCCATGCAGCCGCTCGGTCACCACGGGTGCCGCGATGAATTCCGTTTCCGGCATGTGCCGCCGCAGTTCCAGCAGGGCGCGTGGCATGTGATAGCTCGATGTCACGACCACGAGCGAGCGATAACCCCGGCCATGCGCCCAGCGTCGTGTCTCAAGGGCATTGCCGACGGTGTTGCGGGCCTGGTGATCGAGATCGACACAACACGTCAGCCAGCTCTTGAGGCGCGGCGCCTTCTGCACGAGCTGCTCGACGGATATCTGGGTACTGACGCCGCTGATCAGCAGGCGACTGCCATGTCCTTGCGCCAACCACCCCACCGCATCGGGAATGCGGTCGGCACCACCTGTTAGCGCGACAATGGCATCACCCCTTGGAAGCGACTGCGGTTCCAGCCGATCCAGAGACGACACGAACCCAAAGAAGCCACCACAGGCCAGGGACAGGCCGAGCAGTGCGGATGATGCAAGCATCCAGCTCCAGCGGCGACTGCGCCGGGGGCCAGGGCTGTCAGGCCGGACGTCGGACCGTCCCACTACAAGACCTGCTTCCATTACGCCGCAGTGTCCCTCCAAATTGGGCCATAGCATGGCGATTGACGCCAAATAGGTTCAATCCAGACCCCTCAGATTGCGGAAGACCGTGATCCGGGAGACGATCGCTGTCGTTATCGCCACGATGATGGCGATGACAACCACGGCAAGATAACCACGCAATCCTAAAGCAAAGGTTCCAAACAGCGCCTCCAGCTGGTCACCGCCCGGCGTTGCGTTCCAGCGTGCTGCCGTGAACCCAGCGAACCAGAAGGTCAGCATGGCCGCCGCCCCGCCGATGGCTCCGCCGCGCAGTCCCAGGCGCAGGAAATGCTTCTGGAATTCCCGTGCGATGAAATCATCCGTCGCGCCGACAAGGTTGAGAACCTCGATGATGTCGCGGTTGCCAGCCATTGCCCCGCGCGTGGCAAAGGCGATGGCCAGCGCCGTCGCCACTAGCACCAGCACCATGATCAGCACGCCCACGATGACCATCGCACTGGCCATGGCGCCCAGACGCTGCAACCACATGCGGTGGTCGTCGAGCGTGGCCGAGGGAGCCTGCTCGGCCAGTTGCCGCCGCAGCATGGCGAAATCCGGCCTGCCGCTGACCTTCAGTTCGATCAGGCGTGGCACTGGCAATTCGGCGATATCGAGTCCGGCCCCCAGCCATGGCTCCAGCAGGCGCTCTGATTCGCGCTTGTTGTAGACCTTCACGTCGCTGATGCCCGCGGTCGCCCGGGCCAGCGCTTCGGCGCGGATGACATCCTGTTCGATGGCGCGACCCTGGCGAGGGCGCACCTGGATGGTGGCCTCCCGGGCGATGTCTGCCCGCCAGCTCGTTGACGCCGAAGCCACAAGCTCAACGGTTCCGGCGGTCATCGAGGCCAGGAAGGTCATGATCGCCACCACGATCACCAGTGCCTTGCCCGCGATGCTGCCTGCTGCCAGCAGCGGCGTGTCACGTCTTCCAGGCTGTCCATCCGGGACTTGCATGATCGGTGGCGGCGGCGCCTGCGAGGGAGTTGCAGCGGACATCGAATTATTCCTCGATCCGCATACGGCCATCGGTCAGCACCAGCCGACGCTCGGGTATCTGGTCCATGAGCGCCCAGTCATGGGTCGCCATGACAATGGCGGTACCCAGCTTGTTGAGCTCCGTGAACAAGCGCACCAATCGCTTGGCCAGCACGGGATCGACATTGCCCGTCGGCTCGTCCGCCAGCAGCAGGTCCGGCCGCACGATCAGCGCGCGGGCGATGGCCGTGCGCTGCTTTTCGCCACCCGACAGGATACTGGGGGGCACATGCATCCGTTCGCCAAGACCGACCCAGCGCAGAAGCTCGATCACCTCTGCTCGGTAGCTGTCCTCATTCTGCCCCTGCACCCTGAGCGGGAGGGCGACATTCTCGTAGGTCGTCAAGTGGTCCAGCAGGCGGAAGTCCTGCAGCACGACGCCGACCTTTCTCCGAAGCGCCGTCACCTTGTCCTTGTCCATGCGGCCGACATCTTCGCCGAAGAGATGCACGAGGCCGCGCGTCGGCTTCAGGGTCGCCAGCATCATCTTCAACAGCGTCGTCTTGCCCGAGCCGGAGGGACCGGACAGGAACTGGAAGGACTTTGGCTTGATCTCGAACGAGATATCCCGGAGGATTTCCGTACCGAGTCCATAGCGAAGGCCGACATTTTCAAAACGAACGAGCATTGTCTCCTGTCTGGACCCTTTTGTGTGGCGAAACCACGGTATTTCCGAATCATTCCCGTCACGGGGGCATCACCTTTAACCGGGGATTAACCATATTCGGGGGACGAAGCACAGGTGGGCTGGCACGGATCATCGCAAAGCATCATCGCAACCGATCCGCGTTCTTCCGGCCAGTGACCTTGGACGTGGTGACCGATGGACATCGTCTGCCCGGATTGTGCGGCAGTATACGAGATCGATGATGCTTCCCTGACGGAGTCCGGGCGCAAGGTACGCTGTGCTGCCTGCAGCACGGTCTGGCGCGTGTTTCCTTCACGCTTTGATCCTGTGACGGGCACCTATCTGACGCCATCCCCAGCAACTCCGCTTCCAGAGCAGAACGCGCAGCAGGAAATGGCTGCATTGCCGGTGCAGGAGGCTGCTTCACAAGACGCTGCTTCACAAGACACTGTTCCAGCGGACTCTCCCGAGCCTGCTGCGATGACCGTCGAAGCGTCGACCGGATCGCCTGATGCCACTGCGCCGCCCCGCCGCGCGAAATGGGCACGGGAGGCCCCCACTGGAAACCGCGGCAATAAGCTCAAGGGCCGGTTTCTGACCTGGCCCACCGGAGCCATCGCTGCCACGCTGTTGATTGCCGCTGCGGGCTTGCACCAGCGGGCGCAGGTCGTGAAATATCTGCCTCAGACGGCGGGTCTTTATGCCGCAATCGGCTTGCCCGTGAACCTGCGTGGCGTCACGTTCAGCAACATCGGCAGTCGCCTGATCGACGACAACGGCGTCATAGTCCTGGTGATCGATGGCGATCTTGCCAATGCGACGGACCAGAATGTCCGGCTCCCACGCTTGCGCTTTGCGGTGCTGGGCAAGGATCGCCAGGAAATCTACGCTTGGTCCGCCCAGGCCGATCAGGCCAGCCTGAAGCCGGGCGAGAAGATCAATTTCCGCCGCAGGCTGGCGGCTCCTCCGACCGATGGACAGGATGTCAGCGTGCGCTTCGTTACCGCGTCTGATATCACGTCAGGGTTCAAGTAGAGGTCGCTCGAAATGCCTGGTTCAACCAACCCCGTGATCCGCGTGCTGTACGACGAGGCCCGTATCGCCCGCCGCATCGACGAATTGGCGGCGGCCATCAAGGCGCGCAACCCCAGCAACCTGCTTGTCGTCGCCGTCCTCAAGGGCAGCTTCATGTTTGCTGCCGACCTGATCCGCGCTCTCCACCGCATCGGTATGGCGCCGCAGGTCGAGTTCATACATCTTTCGAGCTACAAGACGGGCACCATATCCACCGGCAAGGTCGATATCCTGCGCGACATCGACAGCCCTGTGGAGGGGCGCGACGTGGTCCTGGTCGATGACATTCTGGAGTCGGGCCGCACGCTGGCTTTCGCCAAGGATCTCATCATGGCGCGCGGTGCGCGTTCGGCGGATATCTGTGTCCTGCTGGAAAAGCCTGGCAAGCGGGCGGTCAACATCAAGGCGGAACATGTGGGCTTCATCTGCCCCGACCTTTTCGTCGTGGGCTACGGCATGGACATCGCCCACGCCTATCGGCAGCTGCCCTATGTCGGAGTGGTCGAGCATCTGGCCGATGACAAGCAATTCGAGATGATCTGAGGACAGACAATGGCACGCATTCTGATCGCGGAAGATGACGAGCCGGTACGTGGCTTCGTGAAGCGGGCGCTCGAGATGGATGGCCATCAGGTGATCGCCGAGGCCGATGGCGCTGCGGCCCTCGACCGGCTGACCGATGAACGCGGCGCGTTCGACATGATCCTGTCGGATATCCGTATGCCCCTGATGGATGGCATCGCGCTAGCCCTCAGTGCGGGCCGGGATTTCCCCCATGTGCCCATCCTGCTGATGACCGGTTTTGCCGACCAGCGCGAACGCGCCCATGATCTTGAGGCCATCATCGAGGACGTCGTGACAAAGCCGTTTTCCCTCGCCGAGATCCGCGCCGCCGTGGACAAGGTTCTTGCCAGTGGCAAGCGCGGGAGCAGGGCAGGCGCAGCTTAAAGCCCGCAATTGATCGCAATGACCGCGTCACGTCGTGTGGCCGCAACATTGCCCGCGGGCTTGGCCGGATCAGCCTTCGCCAGCACAACTTGCTGCCTGAGCAGGAAAGCCGCAATGTCTTCAGCGGGAGCGTAACGGTAACGTGAGGCCGGTACGACGCCGGCCACCTGGCGGCGTGCGCCTGGATCATCCACGACAATGCCGACCAATGCGCCCGCGTCATCAAACAGCGCTGCCCCGGCGCCACCAGGCTGCAACGGCGCCGCGATCCGGGTGGGCGCGGTTGTCATGGCCTGGGCAAAAGTGCCGCCAGGCGCGGCATTGATCCAGGCCTGGCTGACCACGGTCAGGTTCGCCTCGGGCTTGGTGCCAGCACCGAGGGCAAGGGCCACTCCGGAACGGGCAAGCCCCTCCACCTTGAGCAGCACCAGTCCTGCCGTGCTGTCCGACACGACGACCCGTGCCGCTGTCTTGCGTGGACCGGCGGTCAGCGTCTTGCAATCTTTCGTGCCGCTCTCCGCTGTCAGCAGGAAACCACCGTCGAGGATGAGGCCGGAGGCCAGTCTCTCGCGTGGCGCAGCCGGGGGTGCCGACACCGCGCCAGGCAGCGTCAGGGACGGTACGGCGGGTCTTTGAGTTGCTGCAACCGGAGCGGTTGCATTCGCTGTCGCCTGAGGAAAGGCGTCGAAGCTGTTGGCAACCGAAATCACCAGGCGGTCCATGTCGCCCGCCAGGGCCTTGTCGTAGCTGATCGTAAAGCCCCGGATGGCTCCATCTGCGCCGCTGGTCATACGGCGATAGAATTTGCCGGTCGGCGTTTCGCCCGCCACAACGAAGAAATCCGGACGCAGCAGTTTGTAGGTTACCTTGCGGGTGGGCGTGTTGGAAACCAGCGCCTTCTCATAGAGCTGCGCCAGTGTCTCGCCACCCGCTGCCGCCGTTGTCGTATCAAGCGTGGCCTTGCCATCCGCGGTCTGCCAGCGACTGCCGCCCGCTGCGATGGGCTCACGCTTCGTGAAGACGCCTTGCGGCACGCCGATCTTCACGCCTGTCCTTGCATCGTCGAGGACAGCGAATTTCAGGCTGGCCCGAATGGCATTGGCCTTGGTTGCCAGCAGTTGCCGAGCCTGCGACGACAGGATGCCATCGGTAGCAAGGGCGTTGTCGCGCTGGAAGTTCTGGATACCCGCGAAGGTGAGCGCGCCAAAGGTGCCCAGCGCTGCGCCCGTGAAGGCCGCTGCAAAGCCGAGATCCCGCTGGATCGCCCGCCTTTCCGCCTCGGGTAGCGCCTCGAACGCCTGCTGTGCGGCCAGCAAACGCGGATCAGGTTGGGCCGCGGGACGTGGCGGCACCTGTGCCAGGCCCGCCGATACCAGGGTCATGGCCAAGGTCATGGCCAGGGTCATGGCCAATGCAGCGGTCGCAAGAATCGTGCGCATGGCGGTGGTTTTCGGGCCAATCGTTTTCAGGCCAATCGTTTCCAGGCCAATCGTTTCCAGGACAGTCGGTTTGTTGGCGATCAACGTCATGGTGATCAATCCGCCGTTGGCAGGCGGCGCAGTGTGAACTCGATGGTGTCACCTTCGAGCACGCGCCAGCTCTCGACTTCGGTCATGTAGGCCGCCTTGGGAAAGCGCGAGAACCACTCCCGCGCCTTCTCCCGTGCGTCTTCACGGGGGAGAGTGAATGTCTCCCGCCGCCAAGGACTGTCGTGCCTTTGCTGCGCGGCCGCCCGAGACAAGCCCTGTCTGGCGCGGATCGCCAGATCGCGGGGATAACGCTCGATGCTCGAGGTCATGCTGGCACTCCACGCTGTCACTCCCGTGAACCTGCAATCGCTGGCAGGCAGAGTCAATCATGGTCATCAATCGGGTGTGCTGCGGACGGCCGCTTTCAGGATTGCATCATGCCGGGTCTGGTTGTCCGGCAAGCCCTCGTCCAGCCACAGTTCAGTTGCCGCTTTCAACACGCGCCCCATGCGCGGGCCATGTGGCACACCAAGGATAGTCGCAGCAGCGCTTCTGAACGGGTTGCCCGGCGGATCAGCCAGCACAGGTGCAGCCGCGCGCAAGCTGCGCCGGACACAGTGCGACGAAAGCCTGTGTCGCGCCGCGCCGAGCAGACGGGCCTCCGTGAACCCGGCAACTCCGGCACGAAAAACCAGGGATCGAATTGCCGCTGGCGAGAGTATTTCCACTCCGGCTTCCGTGGCGTAGGCATTGGCGACCACAAGGCGGTCCGCATCGGCATTGGACAGTTTCAGCCTTGCCTTGAGTTCTGCGGGCGCACCGGTGAGTGCCGCCAGCCGCAGGATGGCATCGGCAGGCCGCTTCAGTTGCAGCTCAAGCAAGGCCAGATGATCGAAGGTGCCGATATCCATGGCGCACTCGGGAAGCATGGATGCCGTGATCCCCAGCATGTCCATGCGGCGCACCGCGGCAGCCGTACCGGGAGCCGCCAGCAATTTGAGCAGTTCCTGGCGGACACGCTCACGCGAAAGCTGGGCCAGGCCCGTCGCCAGCTTGCCGCAGGCGATGACGCCCGTCTCGTCCGGGTCGCCCACGCCATGGCTGGCATGGAAGCGGAAGAAGCGCAGGATGCGCAGATAGTCCTCGCGTATTCTTGCTTCCGCGTCCCCCATGAAACGGATCAAGCCCGCGGCGGCATCGTCCACACCCGATGCGTAATCATGCACCACGCCATCGGGCGAAAGAGACATGGCATTGAGGGTGAAATCCCGCCGCAAGGCATCCTCCCGAAAATCGCGGCTGAAGGCGACCACGGCGCGTCGGCCATCGGTCTCCACGTCACGCCGCAGCGTCGTGACCTCGAAGGGGATGCCGCCGATGACAATGGTGACCGTGCCATGCGCAAGACCGGTTGGAACGGCTTTCCAGTCCTGCCTGGAAGCAAGCGCCATCACGGCATCCGGCAACATGGTCGTGGCGATGTCGATGTCGCCGATGCTGTGGCCCATCAGCGCGTCCCGCACCGCACCGCCAACGATCCGCGCCTCGTCCGCGCCGTTGTGGAGAGCGCCAAGCAGCTCCGCCACGCCAGGACGTGACAGCAGCGCCTGCGTCGCCTTGCTACTGCGGCTTGAACTGGCCGGGAACAAAGGTGCCATCTTTCTCCACATGGCTTGGCACGAAGGTGCCATGCTCGACCCTGCGCTGCGTGCCCAGCGCGATCACCCCCGCGATGCACAGGCCAAGCGCCACGATCGTCAGCCAGGACAGCGCCTTGCGCGACCAGACCTCGGGATGCAGCGGGTTTTGCCCTTCCAGCAGCAGGTACAAGGAAAATCCTGCGAAGGGCAGCAGGAACAGGATCAGTCCCTCAAGGATCGCGCGGAGCATACAGCCTCAGCCAGAGCATGCGGATGATTCCCGCGGTTACGCCCCAGATATAGTGATCGCCATGCGGGATAGCAAAGTATCGCCGCATCTGGCCTTGCCATTCCCGTTCATGAGTCTGGTGATTGGCGGGATCCATGACAAAGGCGAAAGGCACCTCGAAGACGCCGTCCACCTCCCCGGCATTGGGTTTCAAGGGTGCCGCCGCATCCATCAAGGCCACCACGGGCGTGATGCGAAAGCCGGTCGTCGAAAAATAGGGCCCCAGAAAGCCAAGCGGCGTGACATGACGGGGTGCCAGGCCGATTTCCTCCTCGGCCTCGCGCAATGCCGCACCCAGGGCCCCATTATCGCCCGCATCGATCCTGCCGCCGGGAAAGGCGATCTGCCCGGAATGCTGCCGCAATCCCGCCGAACGCCGGGTCAAAAGCATCGTCAGGCCTTCGTCCCGTGCCAACAGCGGAATCAGCACCGCTGCGGGCTTTGCCGTCGCAAGGTGCTCTGCCGAAGGGTTCATGCCCGCGATGGCATGATCGCTGTGCGCACTGTTTTCGGGTGCGAAGCGTGCCTCGGGATAAAGCCGTTTCCGCGCCAGTTCGGCGATATCACGGGCCTGCACGGCAATGGCATCGTCGCGCCTCATGCCAATCCCTCGATCTCGCTGGCGGGTGCCATCGGAAAGAAGCGGCCATGGGAAGCCACGCCAAGCATGTCCTGGCCGTCGATGCAGCGGATCTCGGCGCCTTCCACCAGTTCGAGGTAGACAGAGCGCGAGGCCCGCGCCCAAAGACCGCTGCGCACCAGCACATAGGGCTTGAGGCCACCCATGGCATCCCGTTCGAAGCGCAGCGGATGCTCTGCTGATGCCGTCACGCTGTCATCCACATTGGTCCTGAATGTCAGATCGCCCCCGCCACGTGTCAGCTCGACTGCGGCAAACGGTGCATCCTCGACCACGATTCCCACCATTTCGACCGGTGTGACCAGCACAAAACGCTCGGGATCCTTGCGCAGGATGGAGGCGAACAATTTCACCATAGCGGGCCTGCCGATGGGCGTACCCTGGTAGAACCAGGTGCCATCGGCGGCGATGCGCATGTCGATGGCACCGCAATACGGCGGGTGCCACAGGTGAACGGGCGGCGGCCCTTTGACGCGGGCCTCCGCCGCGCTTTTCGCCATGGCAGCAAGATCAGTCATGAAACGCCCTATGCACTTCCCCGCGCCGCAAATCGATCACATTTATTTGGGTTGTGGTCCAGTGAAGCCCGCTGTCGTATCCAGTTATGGCCTTGGCTTTGGCGATCCGGATGCAGTCCGGGTTGTCACGGCGCAGAATTGCTTCACACTGTGCAACTGCTGAGTCCCGATGAAACGTCGGCTTCGTGACAATGATGAATGAGGAGAGCCCCTTGAGCGCAGCCGAAAAGCAACCAGAAGATCTTACGGCGCTGGTGGAAAAGACTGCGGAGGCCGCATCATCATCGCTCGCCAAGGCCAAGTCCGCCATTGGCGCCGTGATCTTCGGCCAGGAAACGGTCATCGAGCGGGTGCTCGTCACAATCATTTCGGGCGGTCATGGCTTGCTGGTCGGCGTTCCCGGCCTCGCCAAGACCAAACTGGTCGAAACCCTGGGAATCGTGCTCGGCCTGGATGCCCGCCGCGTGCAGTTCACGCCCGATCTGATGCCATCGGACATCATCGGTACGGAAATCCTGGATGAGGGCGTCAGCGGCAAGCGAGCCTTCCGATTCGTCAAGGGGCCGGTCTTTGCCCAGCTCCTGATGGCGGACGAGATCAACCGCGCCAGCCCGCGCACACAGTCGGCATTGCTGCAGGCCATGCAGGAATACCACGTGACGGTGGCGGGTGAGCGGCATGACCTGCCCAAGCCCTTCCATGTGCTGGCGACACAGAACCCCATCGAACAGGAAGGCACCTACCCGCTGCCAGAGGCGCAGCTGGATCGCTTCCTGATGCAGATCGACGTCAACTATCCCGACCGCGATGCCGAGCGGAAGATGCTGCTTGGCACGACGGGGGCGGATGAAGTGAAGGCGAAGCCAGCGCTGCAGGCCGAGGATTTGCTCACAGCCCAGCGCCTGGTGCGCCGCCTGCCGGTGGGCGACAAGGTGGTGGAGGCCATTCTCGACATCGTCCGCTCCGCCCGTCCGGGAGAAAGGGGAATTGGCGAAAAGCTCTCCTGGGGCCCGGGCCCGCGGGCCTCGCAGTCCCTTATGTTGGCGACACGCGCCCGCGCCCTGATCGATGGTCGCCTGGCACCGTCCGTGGACGACGTCGCGGCATTGGCCGAGCCCATCCTCAAGCACCGCATGGCGCTGACCTTCGCTGCGCGTGCCGATGGCGAGACCGTGAACGGCGTCATTTCCAAGCTTGTCGAGCGGTTGGGATAAGCGGCGCGTGTTCGCTTCCCGCACCACCGAGTTGCCGCAACGGCTGGGATCGCAGGCCGCGCACCGCATGGCGGAGGGGCTGGCTGCGGCCTTGCCGCGCCTGTCGGCAGATGCGCGGCGGGCCTCCGCCAGCGTGGCCGCCGGCGTGCATGGGCGTCGACGGGCCGGGCAAGGCGAAACCTTCTGGCAGTTCCGCCCGTTCATGAGCGGCGAACCGGCAGCGAAGGTCGATTGGCGACGTTCGGCGAGGGACGGCAAGCTCTACGTGCGCGAACGCGAATGGGAGGCCGCCCAGTCTGTCTGGGTCCATATCGACCAGTCTCCTTCAATGGATTACCGGTCCTCTTTCTCCCCCATCGCCAAGAATGAGCGGGCCGTGGTGCTGGGTCTGGCCGCCGCCGACATGCTGGTGCGTGGCGGAGAGCGCGTGGGCCTGATCGGCGCATCGCCTGCCATCGCGTCGCGGCGCATCATCGAGCGCCTTGGCGAGGCAATGATGGCCAGCCCAGGCTTCGGCCAAGTCTTTCCCGAAGCGCCGCTGGCACCACGCAGCGAGGCTCTCATAATCGGCGATTTCATCGCTCCCCTCCCAGAACTTGACGCGAAACTGAAGGCACTGGCGGCGCGCGGCGCACGTGGCCATCTGCTGCTTGTCAGCGATCCGGCGGAGGAGACCTTCCCCTACTCCGGCCAGACCGAGTTCATCGATCCCGAGGATGGGTTTCGCTTGCGTGTGGGACAGGCCGGCGAACTGGCGGCGACCTACCGGCAGCGTCTTGCGGCCCATCGCCACGGATTGCGGCAGATCGCCGGTCGCCTGGGCTGGAGCGTCACGGCCCATGTCACCGACAAGCCCGCGAGCGAGACGCTGTTGCGCTTCGCTATGGCGCTGGCCCAGGGCAGCGCCGCTGGCCCGGCTGGGGGCCGCTGAACATGCTGGGTCTGCCGCTCGCTTTCACCATTCCCGCCGTTCTGACTGCGCTTGCTGCGCTGCCTGTCCTCTACTGGCTGCTGCGCCTGACACCGCCGCCACCGGATCGCGCCGTGCTGCCGACGCTGGCCATTGTCCGTGACATGGAGCGCAAGGAAGAGACACCCGCCCACACCCCATGGTGGCTGCTGCTGTTGCGGCTACTGATTGCCGGGCTGATCATTCTCGCCATGGCCGGTCCCTTGTGGAATCCCGATGTCGATGCCCGCAATGGCCGTGGACCGATGCTCGTGGTGATGGACAACAGCTGGTCCTCCGCACCCGATTGGCAGCAGCGTGTCACGCGGGCCCAGGCGCTGATTGAAACGGCGGGTGGTGCGGGCCGTCCCGTTGCATTGCGGGCGACATCCGACGAACCGGTGGACATCGTTCCGGGCACGTCGACACGGGCGCTCGATCAGTTGCGCAGCCTCGCTCCAGTGGCCCACTCCATTGATCGCAAGCGCCATGAAGCCTCCCTGCTGGCTTTTCTTGACCGCCAGGCCGACGCGACGATCCTCTGGCTGACCGACCGCGTGTCCGTCGCGCCCGACCGGGATGCGTTGAAAGCCGTCGCCGCCAAGGCGGGTGACCGCCTGACAGTGCTCGCCCCTGACGAATCCGCCGTGCAGGCGCTGGCTGGGCCCAGCAACACACCAGAGGCGATGACGGTCCGCGTGCTGCGGGCAGACGGCACTGCGGGGGCGGCGGGGGCCTTGCGGGCTACGGACTGGCGTGGCCGCCCCGTGGCCGAAGCGCGTTTCCTGTTTCCCGCTGGCGCACGGGAGGTCACGGCCCGCTTCGAGGCCCCGCTGGAGCTGCGCAACGATATCGCCCGCATCGACATGCCCGGGCAGATATCGGCCGGTGCGGTGCAACTGCTGGATGGCCGCAACAAGCGGCGCAGGGTCGGTGTGGTCAGCGGCGAGAGCACGGACACCGCGCAGCCCCTGCTGTCACCGTCCTATTTTGTGATGCGCGCGCTAGGCCCCTTCGCCGATGTGCGCGAGGCCCCACGGGGTGCTCCCGATCCCTACAGCCGACTGATCGAGGATGGCGCAACTGTTCTGGTGCTGACCGATGTCGGCACCCTGAGCGGCCCTGCCCTGGCGCGGCTGACGGCTTTTGTCGAGAATGGCGGCGTGCTGATCCGCTTCGCCAGCCGCCGTGTCGCAGCCCCTGCCGATGCGCTGATGCCGGTTCGGCTGCGCCGCAATGAGCGGGTCATGGGCGGCGCACTGTCCTGGGATACGCCCAAGAAGCTTGCGACGTTCCTGGCTGGCGGCCCGTTCGACGGGATGCGCATTTCCGATGATGTCACGGTTACGCAGCAGATCCTGGCCGAGCCGGATGCAGCCCTGTCGGACAAGACCTGGGCCGCCCTGGAAGATGGCACGCCGCTCATCACCGGCGAAAAGCGCGGCAAGGGTGTCGTCGCGCTGTTCCATGTCACGGCGGATAGCGGCTGGTCGACGCTGCCCCTGTCGCTGGCCTTCGTGGAGACGCTGCGGCGGCTGACAGGGCTTTCGGCAATCAGCGGTGATGTGCAGGAGGTGGGCACCGCCGCCGATGCCTCGCGCCGCGATGACGCGCTGCTGGCGCCGCTGCGCAATCTTGACGGCTTCGGAGCCTTTCACCCGCCTTCCGCCACGACGGAGCCTGTGCGCCGCAATTTCCAGGATGCGGCGTCGGCAAAGCATCCGCCGGGGTTCTATGGCACGCAGGAATCACCCTTGGCCGTGAACACGCTGACGGCAAACGCTGAACTGCACCCGCTCGATCTGTCTGGCCTGACCGTCAGGCCATTGGCGGCGCGCCAGGCGCTTGATCTGCGTCCCCATCTGATCACGCTGGCGCTTCTGCTGTTCCTTGTCGATGCCGTGGCCGCGCTGTGGCTGTCGGGCGCGCTGGCACGCCTGAGGACACGCGGTGCCGCAGCGGCAGCGATGGTCTTGCTCGGGTTTGCACTGGCGTTCAGCGCCAATGCGCCGCAAGCTGTGGCCCAGCAGCCCGCCTCGCCCGCGCCACGGCAGGACCGCATGCCATCGTTCCGCGCCGATGACATCGAGGCGGCGCTGACGACGCGGCTTGCCTATGTGATCACGGGCGACCGCGAGATCGACGAGATCAGCCGCCAGGGCCTGCAGGGTCTGACACGGGCCTTGGCGACACGCACCGCGCTCGATCCCGGAGAGCCGATCGGCCTTGATATCTCCCGCGACGAACTGGTGTTTTATCCGCTGCTCTACTGGCCGATGGTGGCGACCCGGCCCGCGCCGACCGAAGCGGCGATCCGCAGGATCGATGCTTTCATGAAGGGTGGTGGCACCATCATCTTCGATACCCGCGACGCACTGAACAACCGTGGCGGCACCAGCGTCACGCCTGAGACACAATATATGCGCCGCATCCTGTCGAGCATCGACGTGCCGGATCTGGAGCCGGTGCCGAAAGATCACGTCATCACCAAGACGTTCTACATCCTCGATGGTTTTCTTGGGCGCTATGCCACGGGGCGCACCTGGATCGAGGTGCTGCAACGCAACCAGGAGCAGGATCGCACGCGCCCGGCACAAGCGGGGGACCGCGTCTCACCCATCATCATCACCGGCAATGACCTGGCTGCTGCCTGGGCCGTCGACCGCCTCGGCCAGCCCCGCTTTCCGCTCGTTCCCGGCGATGCCCGCCAGCGGGAATTCGCCATCCGTGGCGGTGTCAACATCGTGATGTATGCCCTGACTGGCAACTACAAGGCCGATCAGGTGCATGTGCCCGCGCTGCTTGAGCGGCTGGGCCAATAGCCATGGATCGCTTCAGCCTCACCTTCACGCCGTTCCTGCCCTGGCCCGTCATCGCCGGCCTAGCCGTTGTGGCGCTGCTTGTCGCGGGCCTGGCGCTCCTTGCCCGGCAGCGCGGCGGTTGGATGCGCCTTGCGGCGCTCGCCCTGCTGCTTCTGGCGCTCGCCAATCCCGCCTTCGTCACGCTGGATCGTGACAAGCTGAATGATGTCGTTGCCGTTGTCGTGGATCGCAGTGGCAGCCAGCGTCTCGGGGATCGCATCAGCCAGACTGACCTTGCCCGCGACGAGGTATTGCGCCAGCTGAACGCACGGCCCGGCACCGACATCCGCGTCATCGAGGTGGATGAGCGGGATACCAACGTCGATGGCACGCGGCTGTTTGAGACCTTGCAGGCAGGCCTGGGCGATGTCCCGCCGGAACGCATGGCTGGTGTCATCGCCATCACTGACGGGCGGGCGCATGATGTGCCCGCCAACGCACGCGCGCTGGGTTTCCAGGCTCCTGTCCATGCCCTGATCACGGGCCGCGAGGGCGAGCGGGACCGGCGGCTTGAAGTGATCCAGGGCCCACGCTTCGGCATTGTCGGCAAGGATGTCACCGCCACTGTCCGCATCGTTGATTCAGGTGTTGCTGGCGGTGCGCCTGCCAATGTTGTGGTGCGGCGCGGTGGCCAGGTCATCGCGCGGCGCACGGGCATTCCCGGCCAGGTCATCCGCGTGCCGATCCGCATCGAGAACGCCGGACAAAACCTCATCGAGATCGAGGCCGAGGCGCTTCCCGATGAACTGACCCTGCTCAACAACGTGGCCGTGCTGCCCATCGACGGCGTGCGTGACAAGCTGAAGGTGCTGCTCGTATCTGGTGAGCCACATGCGGGCGAGCGCACCTGGCGCAACCTGTTGAAAGCCGATGGCAATGTCGAACTCGTGCATTTCACCATTCTCCGGCCACCGGAAAAGCAGGACGGCACGCCAATCAACGAACTGGCGCTGATCGCCTTCCCGACACGCGAACTCTTCGTCCAGAAGATCGCGGAGTTCGACCTGATCATCCTGGATCGCTATGCCAACCAGAGCATTTTGCCGCCGAGCTATTTCGAAAACATCGTGCGCTATGTGCGCGATGGTGGCGCTGTGTTGCTGGCAGCCGGTGGCGAATTTGCCGGGCCAGGGACGCTTGCCTCCACGCCGCTGATGCAAATCCTGCCTGCCCGCCCGGTCGGTAACGCCATCGAGCGCCCGTTTCTGCCGCGCATCTCATCCATCGGCGAACGCCACCCCGTAACACGGGCCCTGCCGGGTTGGGATCGGGACAATCCGCAATGGTCGCCGTGGTTCCGGATCGTCAATGCGCAGGCGACAACCGGCGCATCGGTCATGACCGGGCCGGATGACCTGCCGCTGCTCGTGCTCAACCGGGTGCAGAAGGGTCGGATTGCCCAACTCCTGTCGGATCACGCCTGGCTGTGGGCGCGTGGACTGGGTGACGGTGGCCCCTATATCGACCTGCTGCGCCGTCTCTCGCACTGGCTGATGAAGGAGCCCGAATTGGACGAGGAGGCCTTGCGCATGACCGCCCGGGGCAATGTGCTGACCATCGAGCGCCAGACACTGGCGGAGACGGTGGCCGACATGCGTCTGGTCTCGCCCGACGGCGAAGACCTGAAGCTGACGCTGACCCAGGCCGAGCCCGGGCTTTGGCGCACAGTGTTCACGGCGCGTCGTCAGGGGCTTCACCGTGTGATCGACGGCGACAAGGTGGCCTTCGCCAATGTCGGCCCTGCCAACCCACGCGAGTTCCGAGAAGTCACCAGCACCGAGGATGATCTCAGGGCCATCACCGAGCAGACCGGCGGCAGCGTGCGGCGGCTGGAACAGGCCGGTCGATTCGCGGTGCCGCGAATCGTGGATGTGCGCGGTGGTTCGCGCTTCGCAGGTTCGGATTTCATCGGCCTGAAGCCAGCCGAGGCCTATGTCGTCAAGGGGGCCAGCCTGCTGCCGCTTGCGCTGGGCCTTGCCGGGCTGCTGCTGCTGCTGGGCAGCGCGATCCTGACCTGGCTGCGCGAAGGACGTGCGCGGTTTGTGCGCCGCGCCGCCTGATCGGGTCATGTCGGGGCTGGAAAAGTCGGGGCTGGCCAACAGGGTGGATCCTTTCGGCAAGCTGGTGGCCACGCCCCTGCGCGGGACGTTGATGGGCAACCGGGGTGGCCGTTTCCATTGTGTCGAAACCAGACAGGCCAATGTCAGGCCTTATGCAAACCGCCAGTGGATCTGTTGCGTGCTCGCCTTCAAGGGCCGCCACAGGGAGGTCTGGGGCAAGGGCTATACAGAGGTGTTCTTCGCCGACGAGGTCTCGGCACTGGCCGCAGGACATCGGCCCTGCTTTGAGTGCCGCAGGGCCGACGCGACGGCGTTTGCTGCCGCGTGGGGCCGTGCAACGGGCCAAGCCCCACCCCTTGCAGCGGACATGGACGCCGTGCTGCACACAGAGCGACTCGCACCAGGCCGGGCCTATGCCAAGCGCTTGCATCCCTTGCCGGACGGAGCACTTCCGGAGGGGACCATGCTCGCCATTGCGGGGAAAGCCTATGCGATTTCAGCGGATGGATTGCGGCCATGGTCGTTCGCAGGAGTCGGGCCAGTCCTGGCCTCAAGGCCGCAAGGGCTGGCCCGGCTGGTGACGCCGCCGTCAATTGTTGCCGTGCTCGCCGCAGGCTACCGCCCGGCGTTGTGACTCTTGCTTGGAACTCCCTCTGCTTGCTGCTCCGTGGTCGTGGTGATACGTCGCTGGCGTCGATCTGCCAGGCGAATGTGGCCTGGCAAACGTGATACGGCAAGGCCATCTGAGCGGGGAACAAGACTGGACGATGTGCGGAATCGCCGGACTGGTGCTGGGAGAGTGCGGAACCGATGCGCTGCTGCGTCATCGGGTCGGCCGAATGAACGCGGCACTCGCGCATCGCGGACCGGATGGCGCGGGCATCTGGACCGATGCGGTTCACGGCGTGGCGCTGGCGCAGCGGCGTCTCGCTATTGTCGATCTGTCGGACACCGGCGCACAACCCATGCTGTCGCATTCCGGCCGTCTGGCCATGACTTACAATGGCGAGATCTACAATTTTCGTGAACTCCGGAAAGACTTGGAGGCGGAGGGCGTTCGCTTCCGGGGAACTTCGGATTCCGAAGTCCTTGTGGAGGCGTGGGAGCGCTGGGGCCAGCAGCGGACTTTGCTTGCCCTCAACGGCATGTTCGCCATCGCCATCTGGGACCGTGTCGATCACAGTCTGACGCTGGTGCGGGATCGTTTCGGCATCAAACCCCTGCTATGGCGTCAGGAAGGGGACGGGCTGGCTTTCGCATCGGAGCTGAAGGGCCTGCTGGCCGATCCCTCCTGCCCGCGCGATATCGATCCGGCGGCCTTCGCGGCCTACCTTCGCCACGGGGCGGTTCCGGCGCCCTGGACCATCCTCAAGGGTGTCCACAAGCTTGAGCCTGGCAGCATCCTGGAATGGCGCAAGGGACAGGCCCCAACATGTCGCCAGTTCTGGTCTCCATTGACCCAGATGAGCGCGGGCCAGAGCCATTCTACATCCGCACCCTTTGCAACACTGGTCGACGCCGCCGAGGCGTTGCTGGGCGATGCTGTCGAACGCCAGATGATCGCCGATGTGCCTTTGGGCGCATTCCTTTCCGGCGGCATCGACTCGTCCCTGGTGGTTGCGCTCATGCAGCAACGCTCCGACCGCAAGGTCGAGACCTTCACCATCGGCTTCGAGGAAACGGCCTGGGACGAATCGCCTCACGCCGCAGCGGTGGCACAGCACCTGGGCACGCGACATACCACCTTGATGACCTCGGGTCGCGCTGCGCAAGCACTCGTGCCGGACATCGCGGCGATATACGACGAGCCGTTCTCCGATTCGTCGCAATTGCCGACACTCCTGTTGTGTCGCCTGGTGCGCGACCACGTGACAGTCGCGCTTTCTGGCGATGGCGGTGATGAGACCTTTGCGGGCTATGAACGCCACAGCTGGGGTCTTGCGCTACACCGCTATCGGGAACGACTGCCCCCATTCGCGCGCCAGGCTGCAGGCCGCGTTGCCCGCGCTGTACCAATCGGATTGGCTGATGCCGCCGCTGGCCTTCTGGGCCAATCGGCAGCAAATCGGGGAGTCAGCCATCCCGGCCATCGTCTCAAGCGGGCGGCAAAGGCAGGCGCGGCACCCAGTTTCGTCGATGGCTACCGCCAGTTTCTCAGCCAGACCGCCGACCCGCAGAGACTGCTGCGGCATCCAGCCGAACACCTTCCGCTGGCCTACCACTCCAATGCCGCACTCGATCAACTGGTGCCACTTGCGCGGATGCAGACCATTGACGCCCTGTCGTATCTTCCCGACGATATACTCGTTAAGGTTGATCGTGCGAGCATGTCGGTCGGACTTGAAGTCCGCGTGCCTCTGCTCGATCATCGGATTTGGGAATGGGCGGCGCACTTGCCATCTGGGATGCAGCGCCAGGGGGGAAAGGGAAAAGCGGTGTTGAGGGCAATCCTGGACAGACATGTCCCTGCCGCCTTGACCGAGCGACCGAAGGCGGGGTTCGCCGTGCCACTCGCCGCGTGGTTGCGTCTTGAGCTGAGGGACTGGGCCGAAGCGCTGCTGGAGCCAACGCGTCTGGCCGAAAGCGGATTGCTTGATCCAGACGCTGTTCGTGGTGTCTGGGACGCTCACCAGGCAGGCCGGGAGGATCATGCACCGCTGTTGTGGTCGATCCTCATGTTCGAATCCTGGCGACGGTCGGTCCTGCATGGCTGACCGCCCCCTCAGAGTCGTCGTGGCCGCGCCACCCATGAATGTGGGTGGCACCGAGCAGCACCTCCTGCATGTGCTGCCCGGACTGGCGCGACGCAACATCGACATCACAGTGGTGCTCCTGCACTCCGGCGGGGCGCTCGAGGATGCGTTGAGGGCGAGCATTCCAGATGTGATTGCACCGGCGCTTAACCTGCCACGATACCTGCGCACCGTCATGCATGGGCTTGCGATCTGGCGGGCGGTGCGCCGCGTCAGGCCACACGTCTTGCACGCATTCCTGAGCGAGCCCTATATCGCGGCGGCTGGTGCGCAGCTGTTGCTTGGCAAAACAGATCTGGTTGGCAAGACAGATCTGGTTGGCAAGACAGATCCGCTGAACAAAACATCTCCAGCACTGGTGCATGGCCGCCGTAGCCTGGCATTCTATTCCCGCAAACGCCCCCTCGCGCAGCGTGCAGAGTTGGCCGCGCATGGCATGGCAGCCGCGCTCGTCGGCAATTCCACGGCAGTGACGGCTGAACTGGAGACGGAAGCGGGAGGGCCGCTGAAGGTCTGTCGCATCCCCAACGGTATCCCCCTTGGCAAGGCAGTCACGCCAGAGGAACGCGCGGCCGCCCGTGCCCGCTTTGGCTTGCCGCCGGATGCCCTGGTGCTGACACAGGTCGCCAATTTCCATGCCTACAAGGGCCATGGTGATCTGCTCCAGGCCGTTGCAACACTGAAGGAGGGGTTGCGACAGCCATGGAGGCTGCTGTTGCCTGGGCGCGATGCCGGAGAACATGCGACGCTGCGTGCCATGACCGAACACCTGGGCCTGCGCGACCATGTGGTGTTTCCAGGCGAATGGGCTGGCTCGCGCGAGCCCTATGCGGCGGCCGACATCGGTTTGCTCGCCAGCCATACCGAGGGGTTCTCCAACAGCCTGATCGAAGGCATGGCCATGGGTCTGCCGATGATCGCCACGCGGGTCGGCGGCAACACCGATGCGATCGATGATGGCGAGAACGGCTTTCTGGTGGCACCGTCCGCGCCCGAAGAACTTGCGACAGCAATCCTGACGCTGGCCGACATGTCCGATCTGCGCCGCAGCCTGGGCCTGGCCGCCCGCGAGAAGGCGTTGGCCCAGTTCTCGCTCGAGGTTTGTATCGACCGCTACGAGCGCCTGTGGCGTTGCCTTGCCGCCGGGAAATCCGGTCGCCCCGCGGATTGGGTGCTTTAGAAAAGGCTTCCCTGATCGTCGCTGGAAGGCGCGGCGCGGCGGGGAGGCGGTGTGGTATTGCTATCCGGCGGTGCCTGAACCTCGGGCCCGTCATTCGCCACCTTGTTGACAGCCTTCGAGACCGGCACCATTTCGAGCAAATCCTCAGCGGGGGGGCGCAGCAGCCGGTACGCCTCATCGGCCGGTGTGAGCGGATCAAGCCACGCGTCGAAATCCTGCGGATCGAGGATCACGGGGGATCGCTCGTGGATGGCAGAGATCACGCCATTGGCCGTGGTGTTGAGCAGTGCTGCCGTGTCGATCTCGCTGCCATCGGGCGAACTCCATGTCTCCCATAAAGCTGCGAAGGCAAAGATGCGCCGGTCGGGTCGACGCAAAAGAAAGGGGCGGCTGTCCGTCCCAAGCCGTTGCCATTCATAGAAACCATCAGCGGGCATCAGCGCGCGGCGGCGCATGAAGGCGGCGCGGAAGGACGCTTTCTGGCGCACCGTTTCCGACCGGATGTTGATGACGAGCGGGAATGCCTTGAGATCCTTGACCCAGCCCGGCACGAAGCCCCAGCGCATGAGGGTGAAGTGGCGCTGCCCGCCAAGGGAATGCACGACAGGCACGGGCTGCGTCGGCGCGATGTTGTAACGGGGTGGGAAATTGGGCGTCTGGGAATATCCGAAAGTGTCCTGCACTTCCTGCGGCGGGCTGGTGATGGCGTAGCGTCCACACATGGTGTGATCTCTAGAGTATGGCCGACTGCGCCGTCATCCCCTGAAATACGCTCTCAATTTTCGGCGCTCTCGAAGTAGAAGATGTGCTTGCCCACCTTTTCCCGCTTGTCCATGTAGCGAGCCCACCAGGGGCGGACATAATTGGCGTGGTAATGCGTGGCGTTGCCGACACCGGGAAGATAGGTCCGGCCCTCTGCCACATCGCGGGCAATGCGCTGTGCCGTTGCCCAGGGTCCGGCCTCATCGGTTCTGAGTGCCTTGCCCTCGCAGGCGAAGGTGAACTGGCAGGCAAGGTAACGATGCCGGTTCTGGTAGACGACACCGCAGACCGACGCGGGATAGACACCGGATCGCACCCGGTTCAGCACGACCTGTGCCACGCCGGCCTGGCCGCGTTCCGGTTCGGAGCGGGATTCGAAATAGACCGCTTCCGCCAGGCATTTCATCTCTCGCTCGGAGGTCACGGTGCCCACCAGGGGTGATTTGGGCGTGGCGGGGCGTGCCACCGAGGGCAGACTGATCTTCACATGGCCCACGGGTGGCGGCAGGGCGACTGCGACCTGAACACTTGCTTTGCCGGGGGCCATGCTTTCACCGGACTTGGGTGCCGCCAGGCGATCGACGAGGGGCACTGTCACAGCTGCCGCAACGGTCTCGCGCTCAATCAGCCCGCTGAAGGCACCGATGATCGGGCCACCGTCATCCTCCCACAGGGGCCGGGCTGCGGGCATCATGTCGCCGCCAAGGCGGAACAGCACGGAGATCTCGGGTGTCGCCTCGGACAGTGCTTCGCTTGCATCCGTCGGCTGGGCGGCCCGCCAGAAGCCTGGCTGGAGATGAGATTCCTCGTCTGGCTCCAGGCTGGGAGGTTCAGCCAGCAGCGAGGGGCGGGGTTGGCTAAAATCCTCGGCCACGGCCGCGATATCGGGCGCTGTCAGCGTCGGCCAGGCCAGCGAGATGTTTTCCGGCGTGGAATCGAAGCGCAGTCCGGGTGTTGCCGGATCCACGCTGGTCCGGATGCCAGCCGTCGCGGTGAACGAGACCAGCACGCCCGCCGCCAGAAGCCACGGCTTGAGGGGGCGTACCATTTTTGGCCGCCGGGAGGACAAGCTCCGGGAAGAACGCTTGGAGAGACGCATACGCAACGCACTCGAACGCAACTGGGGACGGCGCTGCGCTTCTGCGAAACACATTCCCTGCAATGGATAATGCCCCAGTAAGGTTGCCGGGCGGTTAAGCGCTCGATCATGTTTCATCAAAACCCGTTTAACGATGCGTTAGGGTTAATAAAGTACTGATCGATCATAGCGTTTCCCCCTGTTCAGGCCGAGTTTGTTCGCAATGCGCCGATTTCCCCAAACCTCAGCTGCGCCGACCTCAGCCGCACAAATACCGCCTGCGCCAAACCCCCCTGCCCGTTCCCTGTCTCGATCCGCCATGCTGGCCTTGGCGATAATGACGCTTGCGCTTGGCGGGTGCTTGCGCCGGGATGGCGCCGAGATCACCGGATCGATCAACAGTCAGGTCCACGCCATGACCGACGCCGAAAAGCGTGCTGCCATGGAGCAGCTTGGTCGCCAGTATGAAAAATCGCCTGGCGACAAGCGCGTCTCCATGACCTATGCCCGCGTGCTGCGGGACATGAACCAGATCAACCAGGCCATCGCCGTCCTGCAGACTACAGCCGTGCGCTACCCCAATGACCGGGAGGTCGCGGCGGCTCTTGGCAAGGGGTTGGCCGATGGCGGACGGTTCGCAGAAGCGATGGACGTGCTGTCGCGCGCACACACGCCAGACAAGCCGGATTGGCGCGTGCTGTCCACGCAAGGTGCCATCTCCGACCAGATCGGCAAGCCCGCCGAGGCGCAGCAATATTATCAGGCCGCCCTCCAGCTGCAGCCGGATGATCCCAATATCCTCTCCAATCTCGGTCTGTCCTACGCGCTGTCCAACCGCTTGATGGAGGCTGAGCAGGTGATGCGCAAGGCTGTGGCCAGCCCTGCTGCAACGCCCCGGGTGCGTGGCAATCTCGCGCTTGTGCTGGCACTTCAGGGCAAGTTCAAGGAATCCGAGCAGGAGGCTGCCCGCGATCTCTCGCCCGCGGATGCCACCGCCAACATCGCCTATGTCCGCTCCATGACCGCGCAGAACAACAGCTGGCGGCAGTTGCAGACCATGGGTGGCAAATCTGATGTCAGTGGCAAGTCTGATGTCAGTGGCAAACCGGCAGCTCAGCAGGCAAGGCGCTGATCCGACCACCGACGGCTCTTGACGGATCGCGGTTACACGATCATCCTGTTTGAGATCGAAGGCATTGGCCCGATCAGCAAGGCCCTCCGACCCGCGGGGGGCTTTGTGCATTTCGGGCAATGCCGAAGGGAACCGAAGCATGTCTGGCGTCAATCGTACGGGTCACATCCGCCTTACGTCCCATCCAGAGCCTGGCGAGGTGCGCTTTCCGATCCACTGGGGAGCTGCTGATCCCGCGGCGCGTGGTGCTCTCATTGGCACCGTGACGAAACCCGCAGACCGTAATGTCATTGGCGCTGTCGGCGGGGCGTATTCGCTCTACCGCGCTCTGGCAGTGTCGTCCGGTGCGCTCAATCCGCTGGTGCGGCCAGACCTGCACAACACCCATCCGCCGGTCAAGCTTGGGCCTCACCCGCAATGGAGCGACCCTGCCAGGATCGTGTCGCTCGATCCCTGGGGGCACCTCGTGGCAGAGGTGTTCGCGCGAGAAATTGGCGAGGGCGTCGATATCCGGCCCACCATCGCCGTCACCAAGGCGCGCCTGACACTGCCGGAGATCCAGTCTCGCATGGCGAGCGGACACATCACGGCGGATGGTGACATCATGAAAGCGACCGGCGATATCGCGGTGACCAAGATCGCGGTGGACCCGGTCTGGCATCTGCCAGGCATCGCCGAGCGCTTCGGCACCTCGGAAACCAACCTCAGGCGGCAACTCTTCGAGCAGACCGGCGGCATGTTCCCGGAGTTGGTGACACGGCCCGATCTCTCCGTGTTCTTCCCGCCCATCGGTGGCATGACGGCCTATATCTTCGGGGACGCTGACAAGCTCTCGTCTGGCAAACATCGCGTGGCCTGCCGTGTGCATGACGAGTGCAATGGCTCGGATGTCTTCGGTTCCGATATCTGCACCTGTCGGCCTTACCTGGTCCACGGCATCGAGGAATGCACTCGGGAAGCGCAGAACGGCGGCGTCGGCCTCATCGTCTACAACCGCAAGGAAGGCCGCGCTCTGGGCGAGGTCACCAAGTTCCTGGTCTACAACGCCCGCAAGCGGCAGGAAGGCGGCGACAGCGCCGCGACCTATTTCGAGCGCACGGAATGCGTGGCCGGCGTGCAGGACGCCCGCTTCCAGCAGCTTATGCCCGATATCCTGCACTGGCTCGGCATTCGGCGGATCGACCGGCTGATGTCGATGTCGAACATGAAATACGACGCCATGGTCAATTCCGGCATCGAGATTGGCGAGCGCGTGCCGATCCCCGACGAACTGGTGCCGCCCGATGCTTCGGTGGAAATGGAGGCGAAGAAAGCTGCGGGCTATTACGCGCCAGAAGGAGCAAAGGACGCCGCAGGGCTGGAAACAGTGAAGGGCCGCACTCTCGACCGGTTCTAGAACCGCAAACACCGTTGCAATTGGGCGCTGTTTGGCTATCCAGTTTCCCCGTCATGCCTGCTCCTCCCGATCTCTCCAGCCGTGTTGTTCCTCACCCCATCGCGGGCCATGTCATGGCTGCCGCGTTCCTGGGGGACACTGCGGTGCTGGCCACCTCGGATGGCAGGGTCTCGTTCATCGCGTCCGACGTGACAGAGGTTCAGCCGCATCCCGGTGGCCTGCTGGTCGCCTCGTTCACGGGGGGCAGCCTCGTGACGGGCGGCGAGGATGGCCGCATCATCCGCACCCGCAGCGACCACACGATGGAGACGCTGGGCGACGCGAACGGCCGCTGGATCGACGCGATCGCCACCCACCCCGACGGCGCGGTGGCCTGGTCTGCAGGCAAGGCCGTGACAGCCCGGTCGCCCGGCGGCGAGATCAAGGAGATGAGCGCTCCCACGACGGCGCGCGGCCTTGCCTTCCTGCCCAAGGGCTATCGCCTGGCCCTGTCGCATTACAACGGTGCCAGCCTTTGGTTTCCCAACACCAGCGCCGAGCCGGAGCCGCTGCCGTGGAAAGGCTCGCATATCGACCTCACGGCGTCCCCCGACGGGCGCTATGTCGTGACCTCCATGCAGGAAAATGCGTTGCATGGTTGGCGCGTCGTGGACAAGGCGCACATGCGCATGACGGGATATCCCGCCAAGACTCGCTCGATGAGCTGGTCGCATGATGGCAACTGGCTGGCGACATCCGGCGCGGAAGCCGCGATTATCTGGCCGTTCTCGGGCAAGGATGGCCCCATGGGCAAGGCCCCGCGGGAATGTGGCGTGCGCCCCGTGCGCGTCAGCCAGGTGGCATTTCATCCCGCAGCCCTGGTGCTGGCCATCGGCTATGATGATGGCTGCGTGATGCTGGTGCGGCTGACCGATGCCTCCGAGCTGCTGGTTCGCGCGCCGCGCCTCGACGAGGGGGCGAAGGCGATCACCGCGCTGGGCTGGGACCGGCAGGGGCGTCGGCTCGTCATGGGCGGGGCGGATGGTTATGCGGGCATCCTGACCTTGCCGTGAGCACTGACCAGACCCATCTTGAAGTCTGATCATGTGGAAATTGTCCCTGCGTCCCAAGGCATCTGACCGTCCGTCCGGCCGCTCCGGCAACGCGCTGGTGAAGGCCCATGTCTTCGAGGCGCTTGGCCGCAACCCCGACATTGCCATCAGCGTCTCCGAGATCCAGTGTGCCGATCCCGCCTGCCCCGGCGATGAAACCATCATTCTTGTCATGGCCCCAGGCCGCAAGACGGCGGCCTGCAAGGTGGCGAAGGCCATGGCCGACGTTACCGAGGACGATGTCCGCGATGCCCTGAAACAGTTGACATACACGCCCTGAGCCGCTTGGCTCCGCTCCATGATCCGACGTATGATGGCGATGTTCGTGGGTGGTCTGGGCGCTGTAGGCGCTTCCCAGGCCCCCGAATTCGCGCAGCAATATGCCCAGCGCCTTGGCGGGGCCGTCGATGAGCTGAAGGTCATCGTCGAGAATTTCGATCAGGATGCGCACCGCGCGGGACTATCCCGTGAGGCTGGCATCCAGCGGCTGGAAGGCTCGCCCGACACCTTCGTGGTGCGGCGCGGCAGCAGCACCCGCGAGACCATCCGGCGCTTTGAAACCCTACAATCGCAGCAGGCTGCGATGCAGGCCCCTGACGTGCTCACCCGCGTGGGCGCGATGGTAAAGGACTATGATCCCGCCATCGCCACCCAAGCCTTCCGCAGCTATCGCCCCGCCTTGCCGCTGACGCTGGAAGGCGGCTTCTTCGCACTGCTCGGTTTCTTCGGCGGAGCGCTGGTGGGCGGGATCACGGCGCTGCCGATGGGGCGGAGGAGGGTGCGGGGCGCGGGGGCTTGAGGCAAGAACACGGAAAAGCGCATTGTCCTTCGCAAGCCCGACGGGGCATGTAGGAGGGGGACATTCAAAAATCCGATATACCGCAACCCCTTTGCCGTGAATCCGAAAATAGGCATAAGCTATTTTATGGCTTGACGCCCTATTTTTGAAATGTACGATGACTATAAGTATTAAAAAGGCTTCACGATGAATTTGCAATGCCATTTGCCATTGTCTCCTGAGGAGGAAAGTCATCAGGAAGTCAGGCCACGACGCACCCAAAGCGGCATAGCGACTAGCAATGTTTTTTTGTCAGCTTATGTAGCTGGTAATGCAGAAGTGTTTCCTAATATATTGGAAATTCACGTTCCAAAGCAGTCTATTATAGCTGATATTACATATGGGAAAGGCGTATTTTGGCGGAATGTGCCAAGTGCAGATTACCAACTTAAGGCGACCGATCTGAAGCTTGGTCAAGACTGGTCATCATTGCCGTATGCCGATGCTTCAGTCGATGCCGTAGTATTCGATCCGCCATATATGGAAGGACTGTACAGGAAGACAAAAATTTCCTTAGCAGGTTCAGGAACCCATAACGCGTTCCAACAAGCCTATTCAAATGGTAAAATAGAAAATGAGGGAAAGGAGCGCAAGTACCATGATGCTGTGCTTGAAGCTTATCTTTCTGTTATTCCAGAGATAAAACGTATCTTGCGACCAAATGGAAAATTCATAGTTAAATGTCAAGATGAAGTATCGTCAAATAGACAAAAACTTACACACATAGAAATCATATGGGCTTACGAATATCGTGGCTTTTATTGTAAGGATTTGTCGATTGTGGTACGACGCAACTCTCCCGTGATATCCCGCTTGTTGAAACAGGAACATGCGCGTAAAAATCATTCTTATTTTTTAGTTTTTGAGCGGCAAGACCATCTTAAAAAATTGTCTTATTCGAATTTTGCAAGCTGGTTACGGGACGATTCCAATGCTGTTGTCAAGTAGCTCCATGATGTCTGTATGCCATCTGTCGTCAAGCGGCCAATTGAGGCGCTCAGTAGTCGAAAGAAGAAATTTCTGATCTTCAGAACTGTATATGTTATTTACAGTAGAACGACAATCGACGTTGCGCTTATAGGCAAATGTCCAGCCCCCAGTAAAAGGATATAGCGGTACAGCCAGGATATCATAATCATTGCGGGCATAGCATGTGGTTTCAACAATGTGCCCATTTGGTAACAGGACTTTACATTTGTCTGAAGCGTCATTCTGTACGTCTGCTTGAAGTAGTCCATTCGATAGATTGCGACAAATACTATTTGTCTGAATAGACTTTAATTGAATTCGATATAAACGACCTTCGTACTTGATTGTTCTATCTGATTTATTCAGTGATCTGTCATGATCGTCATGTTTATCGATATTTTCAGCTGTTATTTTAGGATACGTTATAGGAAGATATTTTTCAAACATTTCTTCAGCTATATAACCCAATATCATTCCCCGAAGACTCGGCGCCCTCTTAATTGACGAAATTAATTCAGAAGGCGGCACTGCGTCAATAATATTAATAACACGTCCTCGCGCTGCGATAGCTTGAGGATCATTTTTGTCTATTTTACTGCGGCTAGGCTTTATCAATGCCATTCTCTTTGAGAAGCTCCAAGGGGTCTATAGTGAGCGCCTGAGCGATTTTTTCGAGTGTTTTGAGCGTGATATTTCGTTCGGAACGTTCAATTCCACCAATATAGGTGCGATGAAGTCCGCAAAGATCTGCAAAGTCATCCTGAGACAAGCCTTTTTGCTCACGGTATAACCTTAAATTTTTTGCCAAGCTGCCCTGCAACGACGAAATCATACAATCATGATAAAGTTGCGCTACTTCTAAAGCGACAGAATATAAGTATCATAAAATGATAGCGAGACACGCTCACGCCATACGGTGCTGGATTAAATCTCTCTGACTTTGGTGCAAATTACGCAGAGCACATATAGAGCAAGGACCAACCCCGCCCCCTACGCAAAACTCTCCTTGATTCGCCGCCTCAGGGTGTCGCGCACCTGGCGATAGGCTTGCAGGCGGCTTTCGCGGGAGCCGTCGGACATGGCGGTGGGATCATCCGTCGGCCAGTATTCGACCGCGACGGAGCTGTGGCGCGTGAGTGCCCGGGCTTTCTCCACGGCTTCGGGCGAGAGCGCCACGATCAGGTCGAACTCGTCAACCGCGATATCGTCGAAACCTTGCGTGTTGTGGTCTCGGATGTCGATACCCAGTTCGGCGAGCACGGCGACGGCAAACGGGTCCAGCGTCGCGGTGGAAAGCCCGGCGGAATCGACATAGATCTTCTGGCCCAGAATGGCGCGCGCCAACCCTTCCGCCATGGGCGAGCGGACGGCGTTCAGCGTGCAGGCGAACAGAATGGAGCGGGGTTTGTCGGCCATCGCGGATCAGATCTCCCGCCCGGTCCAGGAGAGCGCAGCGAGCAGCGTGAACAGCCGCCGCGCCGTCTGGAAATCGATCGTGACCTTGTCCTTCAGGCGGTCGATGACGATGTCCGCCGCCTCGTTGTGGAGGCCGCGTCGCCCCATGTCGATGGCCTCGATCTGCTCGGCGGAGGCGCTGCGGATGGCGTCGTAATAGCTTTCGCAGATCATGAAGTAGTCCTTGATCACCCGGCGGAAGGGCGACATCGAGAGGCCGTGGGTAATGATGTGGACGCCCGTTTCGCTGCGGATATCGAACACCAGTCGACCATTCATCAGGCCGATATGCAGCGAGAACGGCCCTTCGCGCCCATCGGGCAGGACAAAGGAATTGTCCTCGACCAGATCGTAGATGGCCGTCAGCCGCTCGTGCTCCTGATCGGGCGTGCCGCGTTCGATGGACGCCGCATCCAGCACCACGGCGACAAGCCGGTTGTTCGATGGGGATGCACCTTCCGTCACAGGCGCTCAGTCCAGAGGCAGGTTGAGGCGGATCGCCACCGACCGCGCATGGGCGTGCAAGCCTTCGGCATGGCCAAGGGCAATGGCGGCGGGACCAAGCGCCCGCAGCTGTTCCGCGCCACACTTGAGGATGGATGTACGCTTCATGAAATCGAGCACTCCCAGCCCGGAAGCGTAGCGGGCGCTGCGGGCTGTGGGCAAGACATGGTTTGAACCACCCACATAATCCCCGATGGCTTCCGGTGTGTGCCCACCCAGGAAGATCGCTCCGGCATTGCGGATGCGGGCGGCAAGGGCGTCGGCATCCCGCGCCATGATCTCCAAATGCTCCGGTGCCAGCCGATCGATCAGCGGGATGGCCGCCTCAAGGCTGTCCACGCGAATGATCGCTCCGAAGTCGCGCCAGGACGCAGCCGCGATGTCACGACGCGGCAGAGTTTTGAGCTGGCTTTCGAGCGAGGCTCTCACCTGCCCTGCCAGATCGGCCGAATCCGTAATCAGGATGGATTGCGCCGCGCTGTCATGCTCGGCCTGCGCCAGCAGATCAGCCGCGATCCAGTCCGCGTTCGCCGTGTCATCGGCCATCACGACCACCTCGGAAGGGCCTGCGATCATGTCGATGCCGACCTGCCCGAAGACCTGGCGCTTGGCTGCTGCCACATAGGCGTTGCCGGGGCCGACCACCTTGACCACGGGCTGGATGCTCTGCGTCCCATAGGCCAGCGCCGCAATGGCTTGTGCGCCACCGATACGGTAGACCTCGTCGATACCCGCGATGGAGGCCGCCGCCAGCACCAGCGGATTGATCACGCCTTTGGGCGCAGGCACCACCATGACAACACGAGGAACGCCCGCCACCTTGGCCGGGACGGCATTCATCAACACCGATGACGGATAGCTTGCGCTGCCGCCCGGCACATAGAGTCCAACCGATTCGATGGCCGTCCAACGCCAACCCAATTCCACGCCCAGCGCATCGGTGAACTGCGTGTCGGCAGGGCGTTGCCTGAGATGATAGGCCTCGATCCGCTCCTTGGCGAAGCGCAGTGCGGCAAGCGCAGTGGCGTTACAGCGATCCAGCGCCGCCACCAGTTCCGCCTCTGGGATGCGAATGCCGAGCGCCTGCAGATCGACAGAATCGAACCTGAGGGACAAGGCGGCGACAGCCACGTCACCCCTGTTGCGCACATCCTGGATGATGGCGGCGACAGCGGCCGTCACTTCTTCGGAAACCTCGCGCTTCTGGGCAAGCAGCGCCCGGAAGTCCGCATCGAAAGCTGCCGAGAGGGCATTGAGTTCCTGTGGCATCGACCTGTCCTGTTGCCAGCCTGCGATACCTTCACCTGATGAGGTGTTCAATCATCATTCATCTGCTACAATTGATCATTGTACTGCAAGAGCGGCAAACAGCCGCTGAACCTGATGGAGGGTTCCATGACCAAACGCGGGCTTTTTGCATCAATTCTGGCAGCAGCCGGCATTGTCGCCACGGGTGCGCCGGCGCTGGCGCAATATTATCCCTATCCGCCACCACCGCCCCGGCCCTATTATCAGCCTCAACCGCAATATCGGCCCGATCCCTATGGTGGCGGAGGCTATTATCAGCCTTACCGCCCGGTGGTGGTGGGCAATCTGTGCGTGACATCGCGTGGCAACTGCTACACCCGACCCCGCCCGGCCAATTCGTCCTGTGCGTGCGAAATTCCGGGTTTTGGGCTGAAGCGTGGTGCGATCCTGTCGCCCAACCAGGGTTGGTAACAGACTTTCCACTCACCCCGTGATGCGTTCGACCTGAGCGCCGCAGCGCTGGAGTTTCTTCTCCAGCGCTTCGAAGCCGCGATCGAGGTGATAGACTCGGTGAACGACGGTCTCGCCTTCGGCCACCAGGCCACCGATGACCATGGCCACCGACGCCCTCAGATCGGTCGCCATGACCTGCGCACCCTTCAGGGTTTCGACGCCTTCGATCACTGCCATATCACCATCCAGTCGGATTCGGGCGCCCAGGCGCGCCAGTTCCTGCACATGCATGAAGCGGTTCTCGAAGATCGTCTCGCGGATATGCGATACGCCTTTGGCGCGGCACATCAACGCCATGAATTGCGCCTGCAGATCGGTCGGAAAACCCGGAAACGGTTCCGTTGTGACATCCACGGGTGCGAGAACACCGCTGTTGCGCGCGATGCGGACGCCGTTGGCCTTTTCTTCCACCGTGACACCCGTCCGTCTCAGCACGTCGAAAGCCGCGTTCAGCAGATCGAAGCGGGCATTCTCCAGCAGCACGTCACCACCGGCCATCGCCACCGCCATGGCATATGTCCCGGTTTCGATACGGTCGGGCAGGACTGAATGGCGCGCGCCATGCAGGCGGGTGACGCCCTGGATTTCGATGGTGGCGGTTCCCGCACCGGTGATCTTGCCGCCCATCTTGTTGAGCAGATCGGCAAGGTCGACGATCTCGGGCTCACGCGCGGCATTGTGGATGACCGTTTTGCCATCCGCCAATACCGCAGCCATCAGCGCGGTGTGGGTGGCACCAACCGAGACCTTGGGGAAGAAAATCTCTGCCCCCTTCAGGCCGTTTGGTGCATCCGCGAGCACGTACCCCGCCTCGATCTGGATGCGCACACCCAGCCGTTCCAGTGCCTGGAGATAGAAATCCACCGGCCTGGTGCCGATGGCGCAACCGCCCGGCAACGAAACCTTGGCCTTGCCCATGCGCCCCAGCAGCGGCCCGATGACCCAGAAACTGGCCCGCATCCGTGACACCAGTTCGTAAGGCGCGGTGGTATCCACGATCTGCCGTGCCGAGAGATCGATGGTCTGCCCGGTTTCCGTGCTTTGGCCGGCCAGGCGACCGGCAATCTTGTGATCAACACCGTGGTTGCTCAGGATGCGCAGAAGCTGTGTCACGTCGGAGAGGCGTGGCACGTTGTCGAGCGTCACGACATCATCCGTCAGCAATGCAGCCGTCATCAGTGGAAGCGCTGCATTCTTTGCGCCCGAAATGGGAATCACACCGTTCAGTCTTGGCCCGCCGGTGATGGTGATCCGATCCATAAGTACCCGTCTTTTCCGTTTGCTGACGTTGGGGAAGAGGTTTGTGTTGCCAGAAAGTCAACGCTAGGACACGTCTTTGACAACGCTTGTTGTGGCGGGTTTGACGTTTTCCGTCGTACCAATCGTGCCTTTGGCCTGGCTCGCAGCCTTTGCCTTGCTTTTTCTTTGTCCGAGATTTCTTCGCAAAGCCTCCGCCAAGCGCAGTTTTCGGAGTGATTTTGCATCCGGCTTTTCCGACACCGGCAACGTCCTTCTGTAGACGCGGGGGTTTAGGCTTCTCTCGGCGTTTGCGCAAGCCGCCCGCACAAATGCTTAACGGAGCGGGGTGTTGGAAGCAGCAGGAATTGCTCCGTTAATCTCCGGAGTTCTAGTGTAACTCAGGGGATTTTGACACATGATTTCACAGCCTGCACCCAAGCGGACAGTCTCTGGCTTGGCGCAGAACTTGTCTGCGGCGAACCAGAAAACGGATTTCCAGCGCGCCCTTCAGGACATCTGCCGGACCAGCGGAGCCAAACATGCGGCCTTCCTGATGCGCCATGTGCCAGGCGTGGTCGGCGATGATCCGTACGGGATCGACACCTATGGCGAGACCTGGCGCAAGCACCTGGATGATTCGAATTTCAGGGTGGGCGAACCGATCAAGACGCTGAGCGATCACGCAAGGCATCCCGTGGACTGGTCGGAAATGCCCAGGGTCCGCATCCGCATCAAGCGCTTCTTTCGTGACTTCCAGGACTTCCAGCTGGGTCGCCACGCCATCACCGCGACGTTTCGCGGACCCTCTGGTGATCGATCGCTGTTGACACTGACCAGCGATGTTTCGGAAAAGCGCTGGGAATCCTGCAAGGTGGAATTGACTGCTGCGATCGGCCTCCTGCACCCCATGCTGCACAACGCCGTGCTGAAGGTCCGTTTCGGCATTGATGATGTTGATATCATTCGGCTGACTCCGCGGGAACGGGAATGCCTTGTCTGGGCGGCCCATGGCCATACCAGCCGCGAAATTGGCGTGAACCTCGGCCTGACGCCTGCCACGGTGAACTTCTTCATCGATTCGGCCGTCGGCAAGCTGGCGGCCTCCAACCGGGCCCACGCCGCAGCCAAGGCCGTTGCGCTCGGCCTGATCGCACCGCCACGCTGACCCCGGCCATGGGGGCTCGACGCGCGGGAGCCGACCAGGGAACGTCCGTCGGCCAGAAGGTCACAGCCTTTGCGGCACTCTTCATCGTCGCGTGTGTTGTTGTCATTGCCCCCGCACCAGCAGCGCTTCTTGCGATCACAGCATCGCCCGTTTTCCTGGCCTTCATGATGGTGCAGCTTGCCGCTGCATTCGAACCCGTGCCGCCAGGAAAGAGCTTGCTGCAGGGAAAACCGACTCTGGTTGCCTCGTACTCCACTCGCGTCTGGCCGGTTTATTCCGTGCTTGTCCCACTGTATCGGGAGCAGGCCGTGTTGAGCCAGTTGCTGACGGCCTTGTCCGCGCTGGATTATCCCCGCGACGCGCTGGACGTCGTGCTCCTGCTGGAGGCTGACGACGAGGAGACCGCATATGCGCTGCAACGCTGGACCATGCCGGGATGGATCCGCATCGTGGTTGTTCCGCCCGGCCATCCCCGGACCAAGCCCCGTGCCCTCAACCATGGCCTCACCCTGGTCAGCGGTACATATGTGACGGTCTATGACGCCGAGGATATTCCAGATCCCGATCAGCTGAAACTCGCCGTCATGGCCTTCGAGGAGGCCCCGCGGGATGTCGGCTGCCTGCAGGCACGCCTCGCCATCGACAATGGGCCGGATGGCTGGTTGCCTCTGATGATGGTGATCGAATATGCGGCCCTGTTCGATGTCGTGAAGTGCGGCATGGCCCGCTGCGGCTATCCTGTGGCGCTCGGCGGCACATCCAATCATTTCCGCCGCACCGATCTGGTTGGATTGGAGGGCTGGGATATGTGGAATGTCACCGAGGATGCCGATCTGGGCATCCGGCTGGCGCGGGCCGGACTGCGTGTCCTGGATTTGCAGTCAACCACTCTGGAAGAGGCCCCTATCGGACTGAAAGCCTGGCTCGGTCAACGCCGCCGCTGGATGAAGGGCTGGATCCAGACCGGTATCACCCATAGCCGGAATCCTATGGTGGTTATGCGTGAACTGGGCTTTGGCAACTGGATCGCGGCCTTCAGTCAGATCGTCGGTGTCCTGCTGGGCGCGCTGACCTTTCCCTTCTTTGCCGGGTGGTTCGTCTGGAATGCCTGGACCGGCGAAGTCTGGGATGCCAGCACCTGGCCACTGTTTTTGGCGAATTGCCTGGCCCTCGAGATCGCGCTGATCGGCTTGCTCGTGCTGCTGCTGCCCGCCGTCGTCGGACTGCGGCGCAGGCGGCAATGGCATCTCATGCCATGGTTGCTAACAGCGCCCGTCTACCTGCTGCTTGTCTCGCTCGCCGCGTGGATTGCCGTATGCGATTACCTGCGCGCACCGTTCTACTGGGCGAAAACCGAACATGGGCTCGGGACAAGACGGCCGCACCTGTTCAGAAACAGGCGATGAATGTGCTCATCATGCTCGAGAGAAAGACCCCTTCGCCAAAGCGCCACCACAAGGCGGCAGAACCTGCGAGGAAGCCCAACGCGGCAACCCCAGCCAGAAGGCGCGGCAAGGGTGTGGTTTGTACCCCGGAATTGAGGTTGGTATCGGACATGAGTCATCATAAACCAATTCGCAGCACCGTTGAAGCCCGCAGCACAATTTGAGTCCACAAACCCATGCTGATATCCCTGCTCATCCTCCTTGTCGTCTGCGTCGGATTGGCGGCGTGGACGCAGATTGCCGTGGCGAAAGCCTTGTCTGCCCACCCACCAACCGGCATTTTCGTGCCCGTTGAAGGCGGACGCCTGCATGTCAGGGACATTGGCCCCCGTGATGCCCCACCCGAGCGCACGCTGGTGCTACTGCATGGTGCGTCCTGCAACCTGCTGGCCCTCACCCTTCCGCTGGCAGGGCCGCTGGCGCATAATTTCCGCGTGATCGCCATTGACCGTCCTGGCCAAGGCCACAGCGATCGGCCCGGCGGCAGGGCAGATGCCTCCGTCGCGCGGCAGGCCACATTGATCGCTCAGGCGATGACGGCGCTGGGCGTGCCGAAGGCCATCGTCCTGGGGCATTCGTGGTCCGGAGCGCTGGCCACGACACTGGCGATGGATCACCCGGACCGCGTCGCAGGGCTTGTGCTGATCGCGCCGGCCACCCATCCCTGGCCTGGCGGTATCGTGTGGTATTACCATGTTGGCAGCTGGCCGCTGATCGGCCGGATTTTCGCCCATCTCCTGCCGGTTCCCGGTGCTGCATTGACCATGCAATCCGGCATCGACAGCGTGTTCACCCCGCAAAAAGCTCCGCACGATTATGTCGAGGCAACGGCGGTGCGCCTGATGCTGCGTCCCGCGAGCTTCATGGCGAATGCCCAGGATGTGGCCGGCCTGCTGGCGCATGTGAAGAACCGCGCCGGGCGCTATGGAGAGATCAAGGCGCCAACCGTGATCATTTCGGGCGAAGCGGACGGGGTCGTGGCGACGTGGATCCATACGGCAGGGTTGAAACGGGAAATGCCAGACGCCGTGGTGCATGTGCTGCCGGGCGTCGGTCACGTGCCGCATCATGCCGCCACCGATCTGGTGGTCAGCGAGATTGAGGCGCTGGCATCCCGGCTTTCGGGTGCGACACGATGATGAGCTTCAGCGGTTACGCCCGTCCTGCCGGAGGGTCGGCAGGCCGATGCCAGCCGCTTCAAAGCCTCCATCGACGGCAATGCACTGCCCGGTGATGTAGCTGGACCTGCCGCTGCACAGGAAAAGCACCGCTTCGGCGATCTCATTTTCCAGTCCGTATCGGTTCAGCGGAATGGCATCGTGGTAGTCGGCCCGGATCGCGGCGCTGTGGACCGCCATGGCCATGGCGGTATCCACCGGCCCGGGTGCCACGGCGTTGACCCGGATGCCCAGGCTGGCGAACTCGACGGCCTGCTGTTTGGTCAGATGCGCCAGGCCCGCCTTGCTGGTGCCATAGGCCACCCGGAGCGTCGAGGCGCGGATGCCCGAGATCGAGGTGATGTTGACGATGGCCCCACCGCCGGTCTCGTTCATCATTCGGGCGGCAGCCTGCGCACACAGAAACGGCCCGGTCAGATTGATCGCCATGACCCTTGACCACTCCTCGTAGCTGGTCTCGAGGATTGGCTTGAATATGGCGGTCCCGGCATTGTTGACCAGGGCATCGACCCGGCCGAAGCGCTGCATGATGTCAGCGAATGCCCGCGTCACGTGCTTCGGCTCCGCCACATCGCAAATGACCGCCATCGCCTCGTCCGGACGGGCGAGACTGGCGACGGCAGCAGAAAGCACGTCTTGCTCGATATCGACCAGTGCCACCTGCCAGCCCTCGGCCAGAAAGCGTTTTGCAGTTGCAAGGCCGATCCCGCGGGCGGCCCCGGTGACGACGGCAACACGGTTTTTCTCCGGACTCATGCCATGTCTTTCGACGGACGAGGTGCCGGGATGGTCGCGCGATCTTCCGCTGATGCAGGATGGCTGCCAGCGGCACGTCCAGCGATCAACCAGTAGATCGAACCGGCCAATGCGCCTGAAGCCGCGAGGATGCCCGTAAGCGACGATCCAAGCGGAGCGCCCGCCATCAGCGTGGGCATCATCGCCCAGGGCAAAAGCGCGGCCAGCACAGCCACGCCGAGCGCCTGCACGATCCACCAGCGGATGCTGAACACCTCTGTCACCGCAGCCACGAGCGCCAGCGGCAGAAACAGCACGGAAACCGTGAGCACTGAAAGCCCTTTTGCCAGCCGTGCGAAGCGGTCGATGGCTTCTCCATCTTCCATCAGGCTCTGCACGAGTGTTTGCACCGTCGTGATGGCCGCCTCGGTCACGGCCCCGCCGATCTGCGGCTGCACGAAGCCGGTGATAACCAGGAAGCTGCCCGATGCGATGGCGGCGACCAGGATGGCAAGGGGGATGAGGATCAGACGCCCGACAAACCGCAGCATCTAGGCCTCCGCCGTGGCGGCGGCATAGAGACCTTCTGCCCCGATGCCTGCCTCCAGCATCATGCGCGTGCGGGCCCGCAGTTTCTCGGTCTCGCTCTTCAGCTGTCCGCAGGCCGCCAGGATGTCGCGGCCACGCGGCGTGCGCACCGGGGAGGAGTAGCCCGCGTTGAAGACATATTCGGAGAATGTCTCGATCTGCTCCCAGTCGGAGCATTCGTATTGGGTGCCCGGCCAGGGATTGAATGGAATGAGATTGATCTTGGCAGGAATGCCCTTGAGCAGGCGCACCAGCTGCTTGGCTTCAGCCAGGCTGTCATTGATGCCTTTCAGCATGACATATTCGAAAGTGATGCGGCGGGCATTCGATGCGCCGGGATAGGTGCGGCACGCCTCGAGCAGGTCGGCCAGCGGGTATTTCTTGTTCAGCGGCACCAGCACATCGCGCAGGGCATCGTTGGTTGCGTGCAGCGAAATCGCCAGCATCGTGCCTGAATCACTGCCCAACGGGCCGATCTCGGGCACGACACCCGAGGTCGAGACCGTGATGCGGCGCTTTGACAGTTGCAACCCTTCCGGATCGGTCAAGACGCCAATGGCTTCACGCACATTCGCGGCGTTGTAGAGCGGTTCGCCCATGCCCATGAAGACGATGTTGGAGACAAAGCGGCTGCCTTCCTTGGGCACGAAAGCACCCTCCGGTGCGCTGCGTCCGGGATAATCGTTCAGCCTGTCGCGCGCGATCAGCACCTGCGCCACGATTTCCTGCGCGGTCAGGTTGCGCACCAACTTCTGTGTGCCGGTGTAACAGAACGAGCAGTTCAGCGTGCATCCCACCTGGCTGGATACGCACAGCGTGCCGCGGTCCGTTTCGGGGATGTAGACGCACTCCACCTCCGAGCCGCGGTCGAACCGGCCGGTAGAAGGCAGCCGGATGAGCCATTTTCGGGTGCCATCGCGGCTGATCTGTTCGCTGACGACCTCTGGCCGGTCGAGCGTGAATGTATCGCTCAGCTTCTGCTGCAGCACCTTCGAGACGTTCGTCATCTCGTCGAAACGGGTTGAGCCGCGCACATGGATCCAGTGCCAGAGCTGCCCCACGCGCATCCGGCGCTCTTTTGGCGGGACATCGACGAGCGCCAGCGTCTCGCCCAAGAGCGCCCGGCTCATCCCCGCCAGCGACAGTCTGCCACCGTCCGCTGCGTGGGCGCTGTCCTGCAGGACAATTGGCGAGACCTCGATTGGCCCGACTTCGGGTATATGTTCCGTCTGGATCATGGTGGCCCGATATCACGGTTTGGGAACAAGCGCACCCTGCTTCGGTGTCAGAAGCCGGTCGGCAGAATCAGTGACAGGATCAGTGGCAGGATCAGTAAGGAGATCAGGAGCACTCCTTTTGCGCCCGCTCCAGGGCCTGACCAAAGCCCGTCATCGAGAAACGGTCCGTCGTTTCATTGCCGCGTTGCGACGTCCCCTTGACCGACAGGCTGCTCGCCTTGCGCAATTCGCCAATGAAGCGGTTTTCTTCCGCCGGGTTCTTGAGCCACACGGTCTTGCTTTCGCCAATGCCTGCGAAAACCGCAGCGCCGACACTGAGCTGCGCTTCCGAGCCTTGTTTCAGCGGATAGCCCGTCAGCAGGGAGAATTCCGGCTTGCTGGCCTCACCCTGCCGCATCGTGACGAAGAGATGCGCGGGATCGCGGGTCAGCCCCTTGGGCAATCTCTCGGCGGGTTGGGCCATGACGAAGCAGTTCTTCGAGCGGCCTTCGCCACTGGTGAAGATGCCCCAGCCACCGGCCTTGCCGATTTCCAAAGCAGTGCCCCCTCCACGCGCCGCCTGGCGCTGCTGCGCCATGGCCACGCCCGACAGGACGGAGAGACAGAGAAACGTGCAGGACAGGAATCGAATCATGAGTGTGAGTTACCCCAGAACCGGAACGCCGGATTCAGAATGTCTCCTTACAAAGTTTCACGATAAGGGCAAATTTTCGATCAAGCACAAATTTGCTGGAAGGGGATCGGTGCCGTTCAAAGAATGCCATATCCAGAGAGTTGGATTGAGTGTAAACAAAACTGGACATTCTGCGGGTTTCTGGTCGGGTCCGCAGTGTTGAGTAACAGTGGAACGCGCGGCATGGGAGTGTCGTGAGCAAGGGTGTCGCTTTGATGACTCATGCCGAATGGGCGGCGCTGGTGTCGGATGTCGCGCAAAACCGCGACCGAGCTGCCTTTACCCGCCTGTTCGATCATTTTGTCCCGCGCATCGAGGCCTATCTCCTGCGTCTGGGTGCTGACCGCGCGACGGCTGAGGAAATCTCGCAGGAGGTCATGGTGACGCTGTGGCGCAAGGCGCAGTTGTTCGATTCGAGCAAGTCCTCGGTCACCACCTGGCTCTACCGCATTGCCCGCAACCGCCGGATCGATGCAGCCCGGCGCGACCGGATGGATTATCTCGACCCGATGGACTCGGCGTTCGATGACATCGCCGATGATCGTGCCTTCGACATGACGGTGGATGTACAGCGCCGCGAGGATATCCTACGGGCCGCGATTAAGGAGTTGCCGGACGAACAATTGTCGCTGGTCAAACTGGCTTTTTTCGAGAGCCTGTCGCACAGCGCCATTGCCGAGCAGACCGGTTTGCCACTTGGCACGGTGAAATCCCGCATCCGGTTGGCCTTCACCCGCCTGCGGCGCAGCCTTGAAGCTCAAGGTGTTGTCGAAGCGACCTGACGCGCCTCAGCCCTTTGTCGACCCCAAGAACTCTTTCGCCTTGTCCCGATGTTCGTCCCGCATATGCATTCGGATGGCGGCGATGGTTGCGGCGATCACGGCAGCATCGTCCGTGAAACCCACGAGTGGCAGAAAATCCGGGATGGCGTCGAAGGGCATGACGAAATAGGCCAGCGCGCCCACGATCAGAAGCTTGACCTTGGCCGGTGTCAGCGGATCTCCGGCGCAATAGGCCGCCGCCACGATGTCCTCGGCGAAGGGCACCTTGCGCCCAATGGCGCGGATGCGCTGCCAGAATTCAGCGAGCACCCCGGATTCGTCGCGGGCAGCACGGCGCATGGCCTGGATTTCGGCCTTGCTGAACTTCGTTCCGGGTCGATCTGCCGTCATGATTGGGTCTCGGGAAAAGCAATTTCATCGATATGGCGGTCAGACACCGTGACGACAAGCCCTTCGGCAACAACCTCTTTGTCTTGAACTGAAGGCCCCTCAAACTATGCCGTCGAGCGCATCGCAATACGCCGCCATCCATATGCGGCGGTCTCAGGCGCCGCGGCGCGCCAGGGCCTGCGTCAGGCAGTCCCGCAGTTGGGCGGCGACGGCGGGAGCAGCAAACTGTCGCTGCAGGTCCGGATCGTAAGCGCTCATGCCGTCCGTGATGCCCCTGCGATGCAGGCAGGAGTCGATCACTTTGGCCAGTTCACCGGCAATGGCATCAGGGTCATTTGGCGCAGCGCTCGTTCCGCCCAGCGAGCGCACCACGCGCTCCGCGGTTCCCCGTGGCGTGATGGCGAAGATGGGCCTGCCCGAGCCGATATAGTCTATCAGCTTGCTCGCCAGAAAAACGCTTGTTTCCGCCGGAGCGTCGATCAGGAGAAGCAGATCGGACTGTACCATCCGCGCAAGGGACTCGCCGTAGGCAACCGGCCCGACGGTTGCCAGGAGCCCCGCCGGCAGGGGCATCGCCTGCAGTGTGTTGATCATGCGCTCTGGCATGGATCCCACCAGCTCCACCCGGATTTGGGTCACCAGATCGGGGCGCAACAGCGCCAGCCGCTGCAAGGCGCTGATCAGCGGAAAAGGCGTGCGGTTGCCGTAGAAGCTGCCGATATGGCGCACCAGCAGCTTGCCCTCCCGCTTGCCGGGAGCCGGGAACAGCCTTGCATCGAACCCATGTCCAACGACGCGGAACTTGGCGCGCCCTTGCGAATCGTAGCGGCGTCCGACGCGTTCTGCGGTTTCCTGTGACGTGAAGACAACGACATCGGCGGCGGCAATGACGTGCCGTTCAAGCCGCGTGTTGAGAAGACGCGTCAACGGGCCGCCACGCCGGAACGGATTGTCCGACCAAGGGTCGCTGAAATGCGCCAGCCAGGGAAGACCTGTGCGCCGCTTGACCTCAAGCGCAATCAGGTGATCGCTCATCGGTTCGCCAAAGCTTGCGATCACGTCTGGCTTGACAGGGAGGCCTGCCAACCAACCATCGATCTGCCCGAGCACGGCGGCCCGCCAGCGCCCCAGACCATCGGGAGTCTTGGCATAGACCGGCAGGACCAACCGTCCGATCCGCTGTGCCAGGTGGGGCATCAGCGTTGGATCCCTGACGCGCAGGTGATGCTGCAACCCGCCGATGCCGACAGCTGAACCCGCGCCAGCGCCGCCACTCACCAGCAGGATGCCGCAATCCTCGAGATGGGCGAGGTGCCGTCCGATCTGAATGGCCTGTGGCGATTCAAGCGGCGCGATATCGTGACAAATCGTGAGAACGTTCATGGCTCAGGGCTTGCTGCCTCGATCGGCAATGGCCGCGATGATCCTCTGGGCAGCCTTGCCATCGCCGTAGATGTCTGAGGCTGCCAGATCCTTGGGCCAGCGTTCATCGAGTGCCTCGCCGACAAAGCGTTCGATCAGTGCGGGATCGACGCCGGAGAGGCGAACAAGCGGGGTGGCCAGTCCCTCCTGCCGCTCCGTCACGGAGCGCATGACGATCACCCGCTTGCCCAGCGATGGGCCTTCCTCCTGGATGCCACCCGAATCGGTCAGCAGCAGTTCCGCCCCAAGCATCAAGGCAACGAAGGGCAGATAGTCGAGCGGCGGCACCAGCACGACATTGCTTGCAGCTTGCCGCAGATGGGCATCCACGCTGGCCTTCACGGCGGGGTTGGGATGCACGGGATAGATGAAGTCATGCCCGGGAAACTGCCGGGCGAGGCGGGCGATGCTGCCCATGATGGCATCAAGCCCCGCGCCGAAACTTTCACGCCGATGGGCTGTCACCAGCACATAGGGCCGTTGCGGCGGGGAAAGGCCAGCGGCCAGCATGGCGGCCTCCGCGCGGGTGCGGACGTCGCTCTGGGATTGCAGCATGTGCCTCAGCCGGTGCAGCGCGTCGATACCGGTGTTGCCGGTAACCACGATATCGCCGGGCCTGACCTGTTCGCGGCGGAGCGTTTCGGCATTGGACGGCGTCGGCGCAAAATGCAGGGATGCGACCCGCGACAACAGCAGGCGGTTCATTTCCTCGGGCCAGGGCGCGAGTATGTCACCGCTGCGCAGCCCAGCCTCCACATGCGCCACCTTCACCCCGGCATAGAAGGCAGCCAGTCCTCCCGTGAAGGCCGAGGATGTATCACCCTGGACGATCAACCAGTCCGGCTTCCATTCCGAAAACAGCGATTGGAGCTTTGCCAGCACGGCCACCGAGATATCGGTCAGCGTCTGGCCGGGCTTCATGATGTCCAGCGCGTAGCGCGGCGCCAAGCCGAAAAGCGAGAAAATGCTGGCGCACATGTCGGCATGTTGGCCCGTGGCGATGATTCGCGCGTCGATGTCGGGATGCTCCATTGCAGCCAGCGCCACCGGTGCAAGCTTGATGGCTTCTGGCCGCGTGCCAATCAGGATACCGATTTTCAGCATGGGTCGACCGCACCGCTTCTCACCTTGCGCGGGAGGCCCGCTTCTGACGGCGCACATATCATCCCCTGTCTTGGAGGGATAACACAGAATGCCATGGCCTTCAGCCTTTCACGAGCACGGACGCGAGCACGTCCTGGTTCGTGAGGCTAAGACTGCGCAATGCATCAGTTGTCTGGGCAGACACGGCCCGGTTCTCAGCCGTCATGATTGCGTTCAGCACATCGGCTGGGCTGCACTGGTCCAGCGCCAGACAGGGCATGGAAAACATTCGGCAGATTTCCGCAATCTTGGTGTCATGCGAAAGGCCGACGAAGGGCACGCCCGCTTGCGAGGCGAGTACATGCCCGTGAAACCGCATACCGACATGGACGCAAGTGCCCTCGAAAAGCTGTTGGCAGATGGTGTCTGCATCCAAAGCACCTCCTGGCATCTTCGTCAGCGTCACAGGGGATTCCGGGCGGTTCAGCATGTCGCCCAGGAGGGCACGCCAAGCCCTTGCATCATCGATTCCACGGTCGTCAGCCCCCTTGCTCTCGAACACCAGCAGTCGGACACGGCGGTTCTCGCGGAGTAATTCCTGGACGACATCACGCAGCATGGCTTTGATACGCTCGCCCTGGTCATCGCCGCGCTCCGTCACCGAGGGTTGGATCGACAAGGCGATGGTGTTGCTTGGGGATATGGGATCGGACCTGTGAGGACCGTCGAGTGCATAGACCAGATCACTGGTCAGCACCGCCGGACAATCCGGAACCAGCAGCCGCGCACGCTCAAGCGACTCCGCATCGCGGAAGGCGGCGGCCTGTACCCGCCGCAGCACATGGCGAGCTGCCCACCGGCCCCAAGACGTCCTGAATTCGCCAAGACCGGCACCGATCAAGACAATATCGAGTCCGCGGATTCGCGCCACCGTAACCATGGCGGCGATCAGCAGGATCGACAGGGGCGAGCGGCTTTCCTGGAGGACCGTCCCGCCGCCAAAAACCAGTGTTGCGCACGAGCGGAAGGTGTGGGCGAGAAGGCCGATATAACGGCCGAGACGCAGCGGTTTCAGCACAGTCTGATCGGCAAGAACCGCGCTCGTCTCGATTGGTACCACGCCTGTGTCACCCAACGCAGGCAACCATGCCGCGTGATGGCAATGTACGAAAACAGGCGCGTCGGGCCTGACCGCACGGATCATCCGAAGCGCTGACATCATCAGCAGATCGTCGCCCAGGTTGCCCTGGCCATAATAGCCGTAGAGGTAGATGCCATTGCGGGTCATGAGGGCTTCCGGCTAGCCCTTTGCGACGCGCTGTGTCAATGAATCCCCGGGTTTGAAAAGCCTCCGGTCAGGTCCGGAACAACGGGAGTATCGCAGGATGACATTTCGATTGGATGGCCGTCGGGCCATGGTGATGGGTGGTACGCGCGGCATCGGCTATGGCATCGCCAAGGCATTTGTCGATGCGGGTGCGTCCGTCGCCATCACCGGGCGCAAGCCGGAGGATGCGGGCGATGCGGCGGCCAGCCTTGGGGGCGGAAGCGTCGGTTTCGCACTCGACACGGGCGATCTCGGCCAGGTCGATGCTGTCCATGCCGGTGTGGAACTGGCCTTGGGCGGCGGCATCGATATCCTGGTGCTCAACAGCGGCGGTCCTCCGCCCGGTTCGGCCATGGGTGTCTCGTCCGAGCTGTGGCAGCAGCACTGGAACACGATGTTTGTGGGCCTCGTGCGCATGGCGGATCGGACGCTTCCGGGCATGATCGAGCGCAAGTTCGGGCGTGTGCTCTCGGTCGTCTCGTCCGGTGTCATTCAGCCGATTCCCAACCTCGGCATGTCGAACGCCATCCGCCCCGCCATCATCGGCTGGGGCAAGAGCGTCGCCAACGAGGTGGCAAAGCATGGCGTCACGGTCAACGCCATCGCGCCGGGCCGCATCCAGACCGACCGCGTCGACCAGATCGACAAGGGCGCGGCCAGCCGCATGGGCAAGACGCAGGATCAGGTGCGGGCCGAGGCCATGGGCCGCATCCCCGCTGGTCGCTATGGCACGCCGCAGGAATTTGCCGCCGCCGCACTGTTCCTGGCGAGCACCGAAGCCGCCTTCACCACAGGCTCGGTCCTGCGGGTTGACGGCGGCCAGATTTCCAGTGTTTGACTAGGGTCTGTTGAGATTGAGGAGACAGGCCATGGCGCTGACGATGACGGGTGAGGTCGATCTTTCTGCGCCACAACAGCTGGTCTGGGAAAAGCTCAATGATCCCGAGGTGTTGAAGGCTTGCATTCCCGGTTGCGAAAGCCTCGAGAAGCTTTCCGACCATGAGTTGCAGGCGGTAGCCAAGATCAAGATCGGCCCGGTTTCTGCTCGCTTCAAGGGCCGGGTCGAACTGTCCGACATCAATCCGCCACATGGCTACACCATTTCCGGCGAAGGACAGGGCGGTATCGCCGGTTTTGCCAAGGGAGCGGCAAAGGTGGACCTCGTTGCGATCGAAGGGGGAACGCGCATGACCTATGCGGTCGAGGCCCAGGTCGGCGGCAAGATCGCGCAACTCGGTGCGCGCCTGGTCGATGGCGTCGCCAAGCGCATGGCGGACCAGTTCTTCACGAGCTTCGTAGAACAAGTGTCTGGAACAAAACAAGTCACAGGGACAGACCCGGTTTGAGGGCTGTCTTGCCGTCGCCAATAACGGTGCTGATTAAGATACCCTGCACATACCGTTCATATATAATACATCTTAAAGATGGTCTTAGCCGCCTCGCTGGAGGGGCGCCATGCAGACATTGAAAACGGACATCAGCGTAGCGGAGGCCATAGCGGCTTTTGAGCGATGTGCTGCAGTCAAACCAAAGCGGGTGGCGCTCTACGAAGCCATCGGGCAGCGACTGGCAGAGAACGTTGTTGTCAGGCGATCGCTGCCGGCAAACGCGCTTTCCGGCAAGGATGGCTGGGCTGTCGTGTCCAGCGAGACAGTCGGTGCGTCCACCCGGAAACCACGGCTGCTCCTCACTGATCCGTCGCTTGTCGACAGTTGCCGACCGCTGCCTGAAGGCTATGATGCAGTGGCACCGATTGATGCGATTTCGCAACGCGCAAAAGGCAGTTATATCCGCAAGGCTATTGCCCTTGGCGACGGTGTCAAGGAGCCACACTCCCGTGTGATGGATGGTGCGGTTCTTGTCGAGGAAGGTCAGCGCTTGACCCTTGCCGCAGCGTTGTCCGCCGCGGTGTGCGGCGTTCTCGACGTGATGATCCGACGGCCTGTCATCGATATCATCTTCAATTCGGCTGGCGAGGAACGGCCAAACGATCAGCTCGTGCGGATGGTGGCAACCGCAATCCGCACGTCGGGTTCGGAGATCGGAGCCATCCAGTTCACGGCAGGAGAGCGATCAGATTTTGCCCGCGCCCTGCTCGAGAGTTCGGCGGATGCGATCTGCACGATCGGTGGAACTGGCGTTGGCCCCGGCGATTCAACGTTGCTGACCATGGCTGAGATTGGCGAGGTGGTCTTTCACGGCGTTCGCGTGAACCCCGGAGCCAGCTTCGGCTTTGGCTTTGTGGGCGGGCGCCCGGTTTTTGCGTCCCCAGGCCGTTTGGTGGATATGGTGGCCGTGAACATCCTGTTTTCGTCGCCTTTCGCCCGCAGGGTCTTCGGACGTCCGCCACTTGGCAATTACTTCAAGAAGGGCAAGCTTGCGGAAGGCCTGCCGGGCACCGCTGCGCAAGGCAGTCTTGTGTTTTGCCGGTTTGAAGGAGGGCGCCTGATGCCGATCGTCACGGGTCTGATCGGCCCGGCAGAACTCGCGCAGGCCCAGGCGGCAATTTTCGTGCCGGAGGGTTCCCGTTTTCGCCGCAAGGGGGAAACCGTGCAATACCTGAACCTGGGTTCAGCGATCTGAGATTGACCGGCTGGTGCCAGCCTCTATGGGATTGTCGTCACGATCCCAGGGCACCGGCAAAGGACCACAATGATCTCGCGTGAGACTGTCATCGCCGCCTTGGCGGAATTGCGCGGGCCGGATGGGTCCGCTCCGCTTCCCACCAGCGGGGCCCTGTCAGAAATCGTCATCCACCAGGGCAAGGTCTATTTCTCCATTGCCGTCAATCCCGACCGCGCCCAGACGGCCGAGTCCCTGCGCAAGCAGGCCGAAGACATCGTCAAGGCGTTGCCCGGCGCTGCTGGGGCCATGGTGACGCTCACGGCGGAGAAGCCCAAGTCCAGCGCTCAGCCTGCTGCACCCCAGCCAGGCCCCCGTGCGCAGGCGGCCACCACCCTGTCGGGTCCGCCCGGTGTCAGGCATATTATCGCTGTGGCGTCCGGCAAGGGTGGCGTTGGCAAGTCGACGACCGCCTGCAACCTGGCGCTGGGATTTGTGGCGGCGGGCCTGCGTGTCGGTGTGCTGGATGCCGATATCTACGGCCCCTCCATGCCCCGGCTCTTCGGTATCCGGGGACGGCCCAGGATCAAGACGGGCCGCACATTGATGCCGATGGAGGGCCATGGCTGCAAGGTGATGTCCATCGGCTTCCTGGTGGAAGAGGACACCGCCATGATCTGGCGTGGCCCGATGGTGATTTCCGCGCTGAACCAGATGCTGCGGGAGGTGGACTGGGGTGATCTTGACGTGCTCGTGGTCGACATGCCGCCTGGCACGGGCGACGCGCAGCTGACCATGAGCCAGTCCGTGCCACTGGCCGGTGCGGTCATCGTCTCGACGCCGCAGGATCTGGCGCTGATCGATGCGCGGCGTGGTGTCGCCATGTTCCAGAAGGTCAATGTGCCGATCCTCGGCATCATCGAGAACATGAGCTATTTTCTCTGTCCGGACTGCGGAACCCGCTCCAACATCTTCGGTCATGGCGGCGCACGCGACGAGGCAACCCGCATCGGCGTGCCATTCCTGGGCGAGATTCCCCTGCACATGGACATCCGCGAGAATGCCGATGGCGGCACTCCGGTGGTTGTCACCGCACCCGATAGCGGCCACTCCAAGGTCTATCGCGCCATCGCGGCCAGCCTCTGGCAACGGCTGGAGGCAGGCACGGTGCGGCGCGCACCGCCGCGCATTGTCATCGAATAGGGGCGCGATCATGCAATTGCCGAATGGGTATTACCAGTTGCCGCCGGGCAAAATGGCGAATGCCGTGACCTGGATGGAACTGACCGATCTGTCACGACATGTCGAACCGACCCCCGAAGGCTATTCCCTGCGACAGCTCGGTCAGGCGGATGCGACGCTTCACCGCAAGCTCTACCGCGAGATTGGCGAGCCATGGTTGTGGAGCGGCCTGCTGATGAAGGGCAAGGCCGAGATGGAGGCCTACCTCGCCGATGCCAAGGTGCTCAGTTTCGGGGCTTACGACGGTGGCAAGGCCATCGGAATGCTCGATCTTGAGATCGCCCGTGAGGGGATCGAGATCGTCTATTTTGGCCTGGCTCCCGCTTATACCGGCAAGGGTGCGGGCGGCTGGCTGATGGCCGAGACAATCCGCATCACCCGTGAGGCCGGGCAGTCGCGCCTGTGGCTGCACACCTGCAATTTCGATCACCCCAGGGCCATCTCGTTCTACCAGAAGCAGGGCTTTGCAATCTTCGCCCAGGGCTTCGAGATCATGGATGATCCGCGACGGGGAGGCCTATTGCCCAAGGGCGCCGCGCCGCATGTGCCGCGGCTGGATTGAGCGTCAGGCCCAGTTAGTCAACACTCCCTAGGCCCAGGCGCGCCGCGCCAGCTTTTTCTCGAAGGCGTCAAGCTTCTTGTTCTTCTGCATGGTCAGGCCGATGTCATCGAGGCCGTTGAGCAGGCAATGCTTGCGGAAGGGGTCGATCTCGAATGTGATCGTGCCGCCATCCGGACCCTGGATGGTCTGTGCCTCAAGATCGACGGAAAGTGTGGCGTTGGCACCGCGATCCGCATCCTCGAACAGCTTGTCCAGCTCCTCCGACGTCACCACGATGGGCAAAATGCCGTTCTTGAAGCAGTTATTGTAGAAGATATCGGCAAAGGACGTCGAGATCACGCAGCGGATGCCGAAATCCAGCAGCGCCCAGGGTGCATGCTCGCGCGAGGAGCCACAGCCGAAATTGTCGCCCGCCACCATGATGTTGGCCTGCCGATAGGCCGGCTTGTTGAGCACGAAATCCGCGTTTTCCTTGCCCTTGTCGTCATAGCGCATCTCCGAGAACAGCGCCGAACCCAGGCCGGTGCGCTTGATCGTCTTCAGATACTGCTTGGGGATGATCATGTCGGTGTCGACATTGACCACCTTGAGCGGTGCGGCAACGGAGGTGAGCTTGTTGAAGGGCTGCATGGCGGTTCCCGATGGCCGGATTGTCGTCTTGATAGCGCATCGTGCTGGCAGCGCAACAGATTCACCATGTCCTTTTGCGGAATTTGAAGATTTGCATGGCATGATCACCCCATGTTCGATGCTGCGATCCCCCCTGAATTGAAAGCCTTCGCCGAGCGCGAGTTTATCGGCGAGAAATTGGTGTGGGCCGCGCGTCCTGATGTAAAGATCGCTGTCTTCATCTCGTTTGGTATCTGGCTGTTCGCCGTTCCCTGGACGGCGTTTTCGCTTTTCTGGATCAGCATTCCAGCCGCAGCGCTCTATGAAGGCTACACGGGGGCCGATATCGGCGCTCCAAAGGGTGCGCCATCCTTGGCGATGTGGGCCTTCGCGTTGTGGGGCGTGCCCTTCGTTCTCGTCGGATTTGCCATGCTGCTGGCTCCACTGTGGACCCTGAAGCGGGGCACCAAGACGCTCTATGTGCTGACGGGCAAGCGGCTGGCCGTGCTGGAAGGCAGCCGTAAAATCACGATCACCTCGATTCTGCCCGGCGAGATCAGCGGGCTGAGCCGCAAGGAAGGCCCGGACGGGCGCGGCACCTTGATCGTTTTGCAGGGCTTCGAAAAAGATTCAGATGGCGACCGCATCAGCAAGAAAACGGAACTCGGCGTCATCACGGATGTGCGCAGGGTGGAAGAACTGGTGCGCGGGCTGCAGGCAACGGCCTAACCTGCCGCCGCTTCGATTGCTTCCATGTCTGCATCGCTCAGGCCGAAATGATGGCCGATCTCGTGGACCAGCACATGTGTCACCAGATGGCCCAGCGTCTCGTCGTGCTCGGCCCAGTAATCGAGGAGAGGACGGCGGTAGAGCCAGATCATGTTGGGGAAGCGGCCTGTTTCCGCTGCGGCTCCTTCCTGTGCCATGCCGATGCCCCGGAACAGGCCAAGCAGGTCGAAAGGCGTCTCGCACTCCATGTCTTGCAGCGTCTCGTCGTCCGGAAAATCCTCGACCTTGATGATCACCCCGTCGCAGAGCTTGCGGAAAGCCTCCGGCAGCCGTTCGAAGGCATCTGCCGCCAGCGTTTCGAAGGTTGCCAGATCGGGCGCTTTCTGCCCGGCAAGGTTAACAAGCGGTTTTTCTGGCACGCGGTTCGTCTCTCCGGCATTGTTCAGGGATGAACGAATATGACGGAAATGTAAGGTTGCCGCCAGTCGGCGTACAGGACGGATCGGCTAGTTTTTCAATCAACAGCTGGGGGAAAGCTCAGCCGGGAGAGAAAGAAATGCCGATGTCCGCCCTCCAGGGAATCAAATCCGCCGCTTTTGACGACCATGGCCGCCTTCTGTGCTTCGCGCCCCCGCTGATTGCAGGGTTCCGCGGCGCACCCCTGGCGCTTTCGACCGGCAAGCCTCTGCGTCGGCCCAGGCCTCAACCTCGGAAGAACTGGGCGAAGCGCCGCGCCTATGCATGAAACCGTATGCTGATCGATGTGCTCGTCGCATGGAACTTTGTTTTCAGGCAGACGTTGTTTCCATAAACGAGGGCCAACACAATGGACAATCAGGATGAACCGATGCCGTCGCGCCGCAAGGCCTTCGCGATGATATTCGCGGCACTTGCAGGGTCAGCTGTCGTTCTGGCGACCACCAGCGACGCCGAAGCCCGGGGTGGCAGGGGCAAAGGTCGGGGCGGTCGTGGGCGACCCTTCGGTTGGGGGCGCGGTCGCAAGCGCGGCTGGGCCAAGCGGGGCGGGCCGAAATGGCGGTGGTGACGTCCTGATATCTTTCCACTAGGGAAGGGCATCAATCATCAGGTCTTCGCCGTGCCCCGCTTCAAGCTCACCATCGAATACGACGGTACGCCCTATCTCGGCTGGCAGGCACAGGAAGGCGGCGGCGGGGTCCAGAACGCGCTCGAGGCCGCCATTGCCGACATGACGGGAGAGCACATTCGCCTGATGGTCGCAGGACGGACGGATGCCGGGGTCCACGCCCTGGCGCAGGTCGCCCATGCGGACCTGACCAAGGATTGGCGTCTGGACAATCTGCGCGACGGGCTGAATTCCACTCTCGCCAAGCGCGACGAGCGCATCAGCATCCTTGCGGCGGAGAAAGCTCCAGAAGGTTTCAATGCGCGCCTCAGTGCCAAGCGACGACACTATCTCTACCGCATCATCAACCGCCGTCAGCCGTCGCCCATCGCGTACCGCCGCGCCTGGCATGTGCCTCGCCTGCTGGATGCCGAGGCCATGCATGAAGCGGCGCAGCGGTTGCTCGGCCATCATGATTTCTCGACCTTCCGGGCATCGGGCTGTCAGGCGAAGAGTCCTGAAAAGACACTTGAAGCGCTCACCGTGAGCCGCACGGGCGAGGTGATTGAGATCCGCACCTCCGCCCGGTCGTTCCTGCACAACCAGGTTCGCCGCATGGTGGGTTCGCTCGAGCTCTGCGGCGCTGGCCGCTGGACCGCCGATGATTTGCAGGCCGCTCTCGACGCACGGGACACGCAGCGCTCAGGCCCCCAGGCCCCTGCCTGGGGATTGTATTTCGTCGGCGTGGATTATGGCTAGGATCGACCAGCCAGGCCAACCATCCCATCATAGGTCAGCTTGAGCGCCACGAGGAAAAGCAGGCCGTAGAGGATGCGATAAAACAGTTCGGTCGAAATTCTGCGCAACAGCCAGATGCCAAACAGCGTGGCCAGCACGGCAGCTGGCGTCAGGACAAGCGAGGTCGACAGGTTCTCCGCCGTGAACAGTCCAAGAGCCGTCAGCGGCGCGATCTTGATCAGGTTGATCATGGCGAAATAGATCACGAATGTGCCCGTCAGCACCTCCTTCGTCAGCTTCTGCGGCAGCAGGTAGAACGAAAGCGGCGGGCCACCCACATGGCTGATCAGGCTCGTGAACCCCGCGACAGTGCTCCACAATGTGCCCCGCACGATGTCTGGCACACGCGGCGGGGTATCGCGGCCCCGCTGAAGCCAGGCTTGGAGACAGAAGGCGAGCGACATGACACCCAACATCAGCCGAATGCCCGCATCGGAGACGGATGTTGCTGTCAGATAGCCCAGAATCGTCCCGATCACTCCTCCCGGCAACATGATCCACACGTTCTGGCGACTCCAGGTCCGGCGCCAGGACCACACCGAGATCGCATCCATCACCAGCAGGATCGGGAACATGATGGCGGCGGCCTGCAAGGTCGGCCCACTCAGCGCCATGAGCGGCATGGCAATCACGGCGAGGCTGCCGCCGAAGCCGCCCTTGCCCATCGCCATGATAATGACGGCAGGCAATGCAAAGGCATAGAACCAGGGTTCGGTAAGGGGTGTGAAGGCCGAGAACATGCTTACGGCTTGAAGAAGGAATCCGCCGCACCACGGGCAGCTGATTTGGCCTGTGAGGCAGTTTCCAGACGTGTGATTTCGGCCTGCAGCATGTCGATCCGCTCGTTGAGTTCGAACACCGACAGCAGCGAGAGATCCTGACCGACCTCGTGAATCACTTTCTTCTTTGGCTTGTCGTCATCGTCGCGCATCGAGCAACCCTTCATGTCACTTGGTCAGGGTGATCCTGCCGGGGTGTTCCAACCGTGACAACCCGAAAATCATGATGTCACAGGCGAGGGTGTGCAATGGCGAAATGCTGGTGCGTTATCTTGCCGCCGGCGGCTGATCCCCAGTGTTTCCGACAGGCCGAACCACCAGGAATACCACCAAGGCTGCCGCACCCACGAGCGCAATGAAGGCGGGCATGTACAACGGCGAACGAACGATCAGGATCCCCAGCAGGGTTCCCGATGCGGCCGAGCAGCTCATCTGGATCAAGCCAAGCAGTGATGACGCCGCGCCCGCGCGCTCCGGAAAGGGCATCATGGCGCTGGCATTGGCCTGGGGCATCACCAGGCCGACACCGAAGGTATAGAGCGCCATGGGCAGCGTCACCTCCAGCGAAGATGAGCCACCCGCGACCATGGCCAGGACCATGAACGCGCCGCCCGCGGCCATGCACCAGACGCCTGGGCGGATGGTGCCATCCAAGCCCCGGACCGTGACAATTCTTTGCGCCAGGATGGTGCCCGAAATGTAGCCGATGACGGTCAGCCCGAACGACAGGCCAAAGGCGAGGGGACTGAGGCCATAGGTGCCTTGAAGCACAAAGGACGATGCCGAAATGAAAGAGAACAAGCCGGAATAGGTCAGCGTGTTCAGCGCGACATAGAGCCGATAACCCGAATGGCCGAGCAGGCTGCGGAAGCCGCCGAAGATGCCCCTGATCGAGATCGGTTCCAGTCGACGCTGCCGCAGTGTCTCCGGCATCAACAGCAGGAAGCAGAGCGCAAGCACCCCGGCACCCAGGGCGGTGACCCAGAAATTGGAGCGCCAGCCAAAGAGTGGCTCGAGTATACCGCCCAGGACAGGGGCGAGGGCGGGCACAAGCCCCATCAGCATTCCCATGCGGGAAAGTTCCCGCCCGGCTCGGGCCCCTTCGTAGAGATCGCGCACGATGGCACGACCCAGCACGACGGGACCAGCCGCGCCCAGGGCCTGCACGAACCGGAGTGTGATCAGAACCTCGATGCTCTCAGCTATGGCGCAGGCCATGCTCGCCAGGAAATAGACGATCAGGCCCGCCATCACGGTCGGTTTGCGTCCGATCTTGTCGGATATGGGTCCGTAGAAAATCTGTCCGGCCGCATAGCCCACGAGATAAGCCGAGAGAGTGAGCTGAACCCGCGCAGGGTCGGCACCCAAGGCGTTGCCGATGGCCGGGAGAGAGGGCAGATAGAGATCGGTGGAGAGCGGGGAGAGGGCTGTCAGCATGGCGAGCATCGCCGTCATGCCGAGCGTGTCGGGGCGCAGTTTCATCCCTGAGGGTTAGGCCGTGCGGTCAAGGCTGTCCATCGTCAGTTGCAACTGCGGTCTGACATCAGTTGCGATAGCGTTCCTGCCATTGTCTCTCGCCAAAGCGGCAGTCGATTTTCTTGCGCGGCGGATCTTGCTCGCTGTTGGCCCGCATGATCCTGAGGCCGGTGGGCAAGGTGATATCATCTGGCATCGTGCTGTCATTGGGAATACTTGCAATTTCCCGCAGGATCTTGATGCGGGTCGCCTCGACGAACTGTTCGCGCTCCTTGATTGCCACCATGAAGGAACCGGGACCGCCGATCACGCAATCCGTATAATAATCATCGAGGTCATCCATGTCGAAGGCGGACCGTCGACCGTTGTTGAGCATGATCGGCAAACCATTGATCACGATGCCCGACTTGACTGCCCTGTCACGGGCATCTTCCACCAAGCTGCCGCTGTTGTTGGGACCATCGCCTGAGATGTCGAGCACGCGCCGGGCCGAATCGAAGCCGTTGTTCTCGAACAGCTCCTGGCCAAAAAGAATGGCACCCGAGACAGATGTGCGGGACCAGCGGCTGATCGGTGTGGCATTCAGTTTGGCCACGAAGGCATCCGCCGTTTCTGGTCCGTCGAGGATTTGCCATGGTACGATGACGCGCTGCGTGTTTGCCCCCGCCCACTCGAAATAGGTGATGGCGATCCGGCCTGTCAGGCCGCTGCGGATGGCTTTCAGCACCTCCGCCGAAGTCAACGCCTTGATATAGCCTTCGCGCTGCAATTTCTGCTCCTCGATATCCATGGAATAGGAAATATCGACCGCCAGCACGAGTTCGACATCAACCTCCGTGGCACCACCCTTGGCGTGTGTTGGGAATGGTGTGATGGTCCAGGCCAAGGCTGCCAGGAGCATCTGAACGCTCCACCGGGAACTGGTTTGTTTCCGCCATTGTCCCATGCGCCCCTCCCCGTTTTGCGTCGAGCGGGCGATCGTGGCCCGCTGTCAGATGCCTTGGCCGTCGTGGTCCGTTGCCAGCCGCTCTGCCGCCTGCTTGATGCCTTTGAGATGCGGATTGAGTTTCAAGGCTTCGCGGAACGCGGCCAGCGCCTGTTTCTCGTTTCCACCTTGCTGGAAGATCAGGCCAACACCCGCCAGAGCCTGGAAATGGCGCGGCTCCAGCGTCAGCGTCTGCCGCAGGTCGCGCATGGCGCCATCGAAATCCTTGCGCTGAAAATGCACGGCCGCCCTGCGGCTATAGGCTTCCGCCCAGTCCGGCTTCAGGGCTAGCACCGAATCGAGAATGTCGAGCGCAACCTCGCCTTCCTGTGCCTGCATCGCTTCACGCACCCGGTCCATCAGCAGATCGAGCGTGTCGCTGCCAGAACGCGCCCAGAGCCGGGCGATCTGCTCGGCGATGCCATTGGCCTCGATCTCCGTACCGGACGCGGCAAGGCGCTCGAACAGCTGGTCGATGCGGGATTGGTGGCGGGGATCGGGCACGCGGCGCTCAGGCTCAGCTGGCGGTGTGGTGCGGGATGGCGCAGACGGCGTGCGTGGCTGTGCATCTGCCGGAACCGTCAGCGGCGCGAGTATCAGGACCAGCAGGACAAAAATGCGCATGGCACCAAGCTAGCGCTCAACGCCTGCCACGTCAAAGGCTCAGAAACGCACAATGGGAGGGACGGCAAATCGCCATCCACTCGGCAAAAGCCGGTCAGCCCTGACGGGCCTTGAAGCGCTTCTGCGTCTTGTTGATAATGAAGACGCGGCCCTTGCGGCGGACAAGCTGGTTGTCACGGTGACGCTTCATCAACGATTTAAGCGAGTTGCGAATTTTCATGGCGACTGTCTCACGAACAAAAAATGCGCTCGTCGAGCGCACAATCTCAGAACCGATGAAGGCTAAAAGCATAGAACAGACATTTGGGCAACCCCTTGGTGCGCAAACCAAACCTGCCAGCAGCGCGATGCTCCCTACCTAACGCTCCATTAACCATAAGCGTTTACCCCTTGGAAAGCGTGAATCCCGCGTGACACAAGGCAGGTGACCGGCGTGAAAACCGGCAAGAATCAAACCGGCAAGTACCAAACCGGCAACAATCAGGTGTTGATGGCACTGTTCCTGGCGGGCACATGGCTCGGCAGCAGCACCGCCATGGCCCAGACCCTGCGCGGGACGGTAGATGATGACCCCATAATCCGCACCGGGCGCACGGCAGGCGATGTCGGTCGGAACCTGGTGACGCCGACCGGGCGGCGGGCCGATGAGGCGCAGCCCCTGCGCCAAAGCGTGCAGCGCCGCCGTGTTGGTCGCGCCGGTGCCGCCGCACAAGGCCCGGCAAACAGCCAAATATCCACCACCGAGCCGGGCGGAACGGCACCGACCTTGGCCATCGCGCGCCGGCCCGCACAGCAGAATTTCCGCTCTCTTGAGCGCCCGCTCAACACCGCTGTCACTGCGCCGGGGTCTGACCAGACCGTGCATCAGGGTCTGGCCGCGCCGTTGACGCCGCGCCGTGCGCGCGCTGCCGTGACCGACCCCTATGCGCCGCTGGGACTCAGGGTGGGAACTTTGCTGGTGTTTCCGACACTGGAAGCGCAGGGCGGCTATGATTCAAACCCCGAGCGTCGCTCAGGGGTGAGGAAAGGCTCCACATTCGCCCGCACGGAAGGTGGTTTCACCGCCCGCTCCGACTGGTCGATTCATGAGCTGACGGCTGACCTGAAAGCGGGGTACAGCAAGTTCTTCAGCCGTCCCGAGGCAGACCGCCCGGATGCCACGGGCCGCATTGGCCTTAGGCTCGATGCCAGCCGGGACACGGCCTTCGATGTCGAATTGCGCGGCAAGCTGGACACCCAGACGCCGGGCAGTGCCAACCTGACGGGCGTGGCCCAGGGACGCCCACTCACCTTGCAATATGGCGGCTCCACCGGCGTCACCCAGCGCTTCAACCGCCTCTCGGTCTCGGCCCGGGCCAGCATCGACCGCTTGGACTTTGCCGATGCGGCGCTCGGCAACGGCCAGACGCTGTCGCAGAAGGACCGTAACGTCACGCAATACGGCCTGCGCCTGCGCACGGGCTACGAGATCACGCCGGGCATCATCCCGTTCGCGGAAGCGCTGCTAGACACCCGCCGCTATGACCTGCGCACCGACAGCACCGGTTTCCAGCGCGATTCGAATGGCTTGCAGGTTCGCGGCGGCACCAGCTTCGAGATCACGCGCACGCTGACCGGTGAAGTCGCGGCGGGCTATGGCCTGCGCCGTTACGAGGACCAGCGCCTGCGCGACGTGCGCGGCCCCGTGGTGGAAGGGACGCTCGCCTGGACCGTCTCGCCGCTGACCACGCTGCGCCTGCGCGGCACGACCGAATTCGAGGAGACCACGCAGACAGGCTCGTCGGGCTCCGTCACCCGCCGCATTAGCGCCGACCTCAGCCACGCCTTCCTGCGCAACCTCGTGCTGACGGCAGGCGGCAGCCTGGGCCGTGCGGAGTTCAACGGCATCAACCGCCGGGACGACACGCTCAGGGCCAATCTCGGCGCGGAATACAGCGTGACGCGCAACCTCGTGCTGAAGGGCACGTTTACGCACGAGCGCACGACGAGCACCGCGCCGGGGAATAATGTGAGTGCCAATGTGTGGCTGTTCGGGGCGCGGGTGCAGTATTGAATTCGTATTGACAATGAGTATACAAAGCGCCATTTTCACCCCATGGCCAATCTTACTCCCCAAGTCACCGACACCAAAGGCAGCATCAACCTGCGGATGGAAACGCGCACCCGCCAGCTGATTGATGATGCTGCAGCTGTGCTGGGCAAGACGCGCACGGAATTCATGGTGGACAGCGCCCGCACGCTGGCCATCGATGTGCTGCTGGACCAGCGGCTGTTCGTGCTGGATTCTGACCGTCACGATGCGTTCATCGAGGCACTCGACAATCCTCCGGCACCGGGGCCGAAGCTGCGGGCCTTGCTGCGGCGGACCCCGGCATGGCAGACGTAAAGCCTGCCCATGACGCTCTCGGCCCCTGTGCCGCTCACGCCGGACCATGAGACTGCGGGTTTTGATTGTGGAGAGCCTGTCCTGAACGAATGGCTCAAGCAACGTGCGTTGAAGAACGAGGGCCGGTTTTCACGCACCTATGTGGTCTGCGACGGAACCCGTGTCGTCGCCTGCTACTGCATCTCGGCCGGGACAGTGGAGCGTGCCGCTTCGCCGGGCAAGCTGCGGCGCAATGCGCCAGATACGGTGCCGGTGTCTGTGATCGGGCGGCTGGCTGTCAGCCGCGACCATGCGGGTCGTGGGCTGGGCGCGGACATCTTGTCGGATGCGCTGAAGCGAATCGCGCTGGCCTCCCGCAGCATCGGCATCGGTGCGGTGCTCGTCCATGCCAAAGACGAGCGGGCGAAGCGGTTCTATATGGCCTGCGCGGAGTTCGTTGAGTATCCGGCGGATAGCAGGACGCTGTTCTTGCCGATTGAGACTGTGGTGGCGGGGTTTGGGTGAAGGGGGTGATATGACACCCAGGTTACTCCGCCTTCGCATCAATCGCCAGCGCATGAAGCCCCGCCGCAAACTCGCCCGACAGCAGCGCATTCACCATCCGGTGCGCCTCCACCCGGCTTTTGCCCGCAAACGCCGCGCTCGTGATGCGCACGCGGACATGCGTCGTCTCGCCCTCGCGCCAGCCGCCGTGGCCGGCGTGCTGGTCGCTTTCGTCGATCACGTCGAGCGTCTGCGGAGAGAGCGCCGCCTTGAGCGTGGCGGTTATTGATTCCTTCATTGTCATGCGCGAGGCTTTCTGTCTGTTTCTTTCCTTCTCCCCCGGGAGAAGGTGCCCGCCTCATTGGCGGGCGGATGAGGGCGAATCCCGGAGTCTGGGGGTTCACCCTCATCCGTCTGCCTGCGGCAGCCACCTTCCCCCGGGGGGGAAGGAAAGGGCAAGCGACAAAATGCATCTTGCCGTCTGGCGTTCCCAGTCTCATACACTCGCAACCCATGGATTTGAACTCGCCCCTTTTCGACCGTGTGCGAATCCGCTCAGAGGAAGCGGAGGGGAGGGCGCGCCAGGCTCCCCGTTGCCAGCATCCGGGCTGCGAGCAGCCAGGAGAGCACAAGGCACCGCTGGGCCGCAACCGCGAGGGGCAATATGTCTACATGTGCCTGCCTCACGTGCAGGCCTACAACAAGAGCTACAATTATTTCCAGGGCATGTCGGACAATGCGATCTCCGATTTCCAGAAGGACGCGCTGACCGGCCATCGCCCCACATGGACCATCGGCGTCACGGCCAAGAGCAACGGCCCGGCGGCGGCAGCGGCGGGGTATCATGATCCCATGGGGATGTTCGGCGATGCGCAGCGCAAGGCGCGGGTGGCGGAGGAGCAGGCCCGGTCGAAATACGGCAAGCTGGCACTGAAGGCGCTGGAAACGCTGCATCTAGACGAGAAGGCCACGCCAGAGATCATCCGCGCCAAGTACAAGAGCTGGGTGAAGCGCCTGCATCCGGACGCCAACAATGGTGATCGATCCCGTGAAGAAAAATTGCGTGAGATTCTCAAGGCTTACAATACGCTCAAAACCGCCGGGCATGTTTGAATCGGCCTAGAACGTACAAATCAGCCTGCGCCGCGCCGAACTGACAAGCCACTCCCCCTGCTTTTCCGCTCGATGCGACCGTTCGCAGCTTGAAACTTGCGTGTCTTCCCGGCAAAGGAAGCCGTTATTGGAGAATGGACGATGACCGCTGCGACTGGCCTGCCCGACATCACGGTTTCTGCCCGCAAGGTGTTCGGCATCGATACGGACATGCAGGTGCCTGCGTATTCCGTCACCAGCGCGGCCGTTCCCGAGCTTGATCCCGATTATCTTTTCGACAAGGACACGACGCTGGCGATCCTCGCGGGCTTCGCCTTCAACCGGCGCGTCATCGTCACGGGCTATCACGGCACAGGCAAATCGACGCATATCGAGCAAGTGGCGGCGCGCCTCAACTGGCCCTGCATCCGCATCAACCTCGACAGCCATGTCAGCCGCATCGATCTCGTCGGCAAGGATGCCATCGTGCTGAAGGATGGCAAGCAGATCACCGAGTTCAAGGACGGCATCCTACCCTGGGCCTACCAGAACAATGTGGCCCTCGTGTTCGATGAATACGATGCCGGTCGCCCGGATGTGATGTTCGTGATCCAGCGTGTACTGGAAAGTGCGGGTCGCCTGACATTGCTGGACCAGAGCCGCGTCATCCGCCCGCACGGTGCCTTCCGCCTGTTCGCCACCGCCAACACCATCGGTCTGGGGGATACATCCGGCCTCTATCACGGCACGCAGCAGATCAACCAGGCGCAGATGGACCGCTGGAATATCGTCACCGTGCTGAACTATCTGCCCCATGACGCCGAGGTGAACATCGTGCTGGCCAAGGCGAAGCACTACACCGGCAAGGAAGGCAAGGACATCGTCAACAAGATGGTGCGCGTGGCGGATCTGACCCGCAACGCCTTCATCAACGGCGACCTCTCCACCGTCATGTCACCCCGCACGGTGATCACCTGGGCCGAGAACGCCGCGATCTTCAAGGATCTGGCCTATGCCTTCCGGCTCACGTTCCTGAACAAATGCGATGAGCTGGAGCGTGGCCTGGTGGCCGAGTTCTACCAGCGGGCGTTTGGGGTTGAGTTGAAGGAAACGACGGTGAACGTGGCGCTGAGCTGAAGCCGTCATTGAAATTGTAGCCACACGTGGCTACAATCTTCTCATGACAACAGTTTCAATCCGCGAAGCGAAAAACAAGCTGACCGAACTCGGGCGCCGCGCTGAGGCAGGTGAGCGCATTACCGTAACCCGCCATGGCAAACCTGCGTTTGAGCTGGCGCCCGTGCAGCAGAAGGGCGGGATCAATTACGAGGCGGGTGATCGCTGGCTTCTCGCACGCGGGTTGAGACGCCCGTTGATCTGGATGTCGGACGATTTTGACGACCCGCTCCCGGAGGACTTTCTTTTGCATCCGCTGCCGGAAGCAAAGTGAATCTGCTGCTAGATACACATATCGTCATTTGGACACTCGACCGGAGCCTAGCTTGGCGGTATCCGAAAATAGAGCAGTTGACCCACGATCAAGGGAATAGCTCATTCGTCAGCGCAGCATCTCTATGGGAGATCAACATCAAGCTCGGTGTCGGCAAATTGAAGATCGACATGCCGACGGCAGAAATCCCTGAGTTTCTTCTGAGTCAGAGCTTTTATCAGCTCGGCATTGCAGCTGAGCACGCCCTGCACAATGTTGAACCTGCTCCACCCACCCGCGACCCCTTCGACCGCCTCCTCCTCGCGCAAGCCCAGATCGAAGGTATGCGTTTCGTCACAGTCGATCGCGCACTGGCTGATCATCCCGTGACATTTCGCTAGGCCGGTTGTAGGGCTCTGACATCCGCCCTTTCGAGCTTTTCCATGTCCGCATCCTCCAACCGCAAGCCCGGCCAACCCGCCGCCCAACCCAACGAGCCTTTCAAGCAGGCCGTTGCCTCGGCGCTTCGCGCCCTGGCGCAGACGCGCGAGCTTGAGGTGAATTTCGCGGCGGATAAGCCAGCGCTCGTCGGCCATGGTGAGGGCGCCAAGGCACGCCTGCCAGAGCCACCGCGCAAGATGGGTGCGGCGGAGGCGGCCATCGTGCGCGGTCACGCCGATTCGATGGCGCTCAAGCTGGCGCTGCACAATGCTGGCCTGCACCGCAAGATGGCCCCGGGCAGCGATGCCAGCCGCGCAGTGTTCGATGCGGTAGAGCAGGCCCGTGTCGAGGCCATCGGGGCGCGCCGCATGATGGGCGTGGCCAGCAACCTTTCGGCCAAGCTCGAGGATCATTATCATCGCGGCAGCTATGACGAGATCACGGACAAGGCCGATGCGCCGCTGGAAGATGCGGTGGCGATGATCGTGCGCGAGCGCCTCACGGGCCTGAAGCCGCCCAAGCCCGCGCAGAAGATCGTCGATCTCTGGCGAGATTTCATCGAGCAGAAGGCGGGAAAGGATCTGGACGGCCTCGTTGGCAGCATAGAGGACCAGCAGAAATTCGCCAGGGCCGTGCAGCAAATGCTGACCTCGCTCGACATGGCGGAGCAGTCGCAATTCAACGACCAGCAGGATGATGACGACGACAACGCCAACGATCCCGACAAGGACCAGCAGGACAGCGACGGCGAGCAGGACCAGGACCAGGCCCAGGAGGGCATGGACCTGCAGGAGACGGATGAGGCCAGCGAAGACCTGCAGGACGGCGCGATGGAGGAATCCGATGCGCCATCCTCCGACATGCAGGACGAAATGGACGACGGCGACTCGGAAGAGCCAGCCGAGGCCAAGCGCCCGCCCCAGGGCAACGCCAGTGATCCGCGCATCACCGAATACAAGGCGTTCACAGTCAAGTTCGATGAGGAAATCGGGGCGGAAGAGCTCTGTGATCCCGAGGAACTGGAGCGCCTGCGGTCCTATCTCGACAAGCAGCTGTCGCATCTCCAGGGCATCGTGGGGCGTCTCGCAAACCGGTTGCAGCGACGGCTCATGGCCCAGCAGAACCGCTCCTGGGATTTCGATCTGGAGGAGGGCTATCTCGACCCGTCCCGCCTCACCCGCGTCGTCATCGACGATATGCGCGGCACTTTCTCGCCCCTGTCGTTCAAGCGCGAGAAGGACACCAATTTCCGCGACACGGTGGTGACCCTGCTGCTCGACAATTCCGGCTCCATGCGGGGTCGGCCGATCACGGTCGCCGCGACGTGTGCCGATATTCTGGCGCGTACGCTGGAGCGCTGCGGTGTCAAGGTCGAGATTCTTGGCTTCACCACCAAGCAATGGAAGGGCGGCCAGGCCCGCGAGGCCTGGTTGCAGGGCGGCAAGCCACCGCAGCCTGGTCGACTCAACGATCTGCGCCACATCATCTACAAGTCGGCAGATGCGCCGTGGCGGCGCTCGCGCAAGAACCTCGGCCTGATGATGCGCGAGGGACTGCTGAAGGAAAACATCGACGGCGAGGCGCTGGACTGGGCACACAAGCGTCTTCTCGCCCGCTCGGAGCAACGCAAGATCCTCATGATGATCTCTGATGGTGCGCCGGTGGACGATTCGACGCTGTCGGTGAATCCCGGCAACTACCTTGAGCGCCGCCTGCGCGGCATCATCGACGAGATCGAACTGCGCTCGCCGGTGGAACTTCTTGCCATCGGCATCGGTCATGACGTGACACGTTACTATCGCCGTGCCGTCACCATCGTGGATGCGGAGGAACTGGGTGGCGTGATGACGGAAAAGCTGGCCGAATTGTTCGACGACAAGGCCACGCCGATCCGCATGGCTGCACCAAGGCGTGGCGGTCGGCCGCATTGAACCGCTGGCTCAAGCGCGGGTTTGGCAGCATCTTGGCCCTTGGCCTGGTGCTGGCGTTGGCCGTGCTGGCAGGCAAGGGCGGTGCGGACCCCAACCGTCACCGGCTGCCGGAAGCCGTGGCAATCACGGCCTACGCGATTCCCTATTTTCGCCACGGTGCGCCCGAAGACATCCGCTTCGGACAACTCGAGTTCATCGGCGGGCTGGAATTGCGCGGTGCCCATGCCAGTTTCGGCGGTCTATCCGCCATTCGGGTCACGCCTGATGGTCATCGCTTCCTGGCGGTCACCGATACCGGCGACTGGGTGGATGGCGCACTCGCCTATCGTGATGGCAGGATCGCCTCCGTCCAGGGCGTGACCATCGGGCCGGTGATGGGGCCGGCAGGCCAGCGCGCCAAGGATATCGGCCTGTGGGACGCCGAGAGCCTTGCCATCCTGGGCAACGATGTCTTCGTCGGCATCGAGCGAGACCATACATTGCTGGCCTTTGACTGGTCGAAGGGTGGCATGAAGACCGAGGGACGCAAGATTCCCCTCCCTTCCTTCGTACGGGAATGGCCAGAGAATCGTGGCATCGAAGCCCTGGGCGTCATGCCTCCCGGATCAGCCTATGCAGGTCGCCTGATCGGCCTCTCCGAACGGTCAGGCGGCAGGGACGACCCAACAGAGGGGTTCGTGATGCAGCGCGATGGCGGCAACGCTTTCCGCTTCCAGCTGAAGCGCAGCGACGGCTTCGACATCACGGCACTTGATTTCCTCCCCAATGGCGATCTGGTGGTACTGGAGCGCTATTTCACACCGATCCGTGGCGTCGCCATGCGCCTTCGCAGAATCAAGACTGCGGCTGTCCAGCCCGAGGCGCTGGTCGATGGCGAAGTGCTCTTGGTGGCGGACAAGACCTACCATGTGGACAATATGGAGGGGCTGTCGATCCATTCCAATGCGGCGGGCGAGACCATTTTCACGATCATTTCCGATGACAATTTCTCTGTCGCTCAACGCACGCTGCTGCTGCAATTCCGCTGGCTTGGGGAATAGGAACGGGCTTTGCCGCCTTATTGCAGGGCCGCCTTGAGCGCCAGGAGATCGCGCCAGGCCAGGCGCTTCTGCTGGGGCTGCCGCAGCAGATAGGCCGGATGCAGTGTGGGCAAGGCTCGGATCATGCGGCCCCCGCAGGCATAATCGAACCAGTTGCCGCGCAATTTGAGAATCCCCTCACGTTGCTGCAACAGAGTCTGGGCAGACGGCCCGCCGAGGCAAACCAGGATGTCCGGCCGCGCAAGCTCTATCTGCCGCTGGATGAAGGGCAGGCAAATCGCGGTCTCCTGAGGTGTCGGCGTGCGGTTCCCAGGCGGTCGCCACGGAATGATATTGGCGATATAGACCTGGCTCCGGTCGAGGCCGATGGCGGTCAACATGCGGTCCAGAAGCTTGCCGGAGCGCCCGACAAACGGCAGGCCTTCCCGGTCTTCCTCGGCTCCCGGCGCTTCCCCCACGAACATCACCCGCGCTCCTGGCGTGCCATCGGCGAACACCAGCCGGTGCGCCGTCGCTTTCAGGCTGCATCCATCGAAGCGCTCCAGCAGGGCCTTGAGTTCGTCGAGCGTCGCCGCACTTGCGGCCTGCGTACGGGCAGCAACTGCCGCTTCTTCTGGCGCAACGGCCAAGGGTCTGATCGGGGCGACGTGCGCGGGCGCGCGCGAAACGGCTGATTCACGCTGCGGGAACGAGGAGACTGATCCCTGCTCCAGCTGGGGAGGTGGCGTGAAACGGTCATGCGGCTGTTCGTCGACGGCCAGGTCCACGCCCATCGCGCCATACCATTCCAGCACCGCCGCCAGGGCCTCTGATCTTTCATCCGCCATGCGCCATGCATAGACGCTTGGCCCACGACATGCGAGAGAAAGCGAAGGAAACTTGTGGGACAACCGCAGTTAGTTTATATATGAACTATACGGAATCCGGAGACAAATCCTATGGAACTGCCTGAACGGGAAGGTATGGACTATGATGTCGTCGTCGTTGGCGGTGGGCCAGCGGGTCTGGCCACGGCGATCCGGCTGAAGCAGCTCGACGAGGGCATTTCCGTCGTCGTGGTCGAGAAGGGATCAGAGATCGGCGCCCATATCCTGTCCGGCGCGGTGATCGATCCCAACGGCCTCGATTCCCTCCTGCCGGAATGGCGCAAGGATGCTGACTGCCCGCTGACCACGCCAGTGACGGATGATCAGTTCCTGCTGCTCGGACCTGCAGGTTCTGTGCGCCTCCCCAACATCCTCATGCCAAAGCTGATGGGCAACCACGGCAATTTCATCGGCTCGCTTGGCCAGGTCACGCGCTGGCTGGGGGCCAGAGCCGAAGCGCTTGGCGTCGAGATCTATCCCGGCTTCTCCGCTTCGGAAGTTCTTTATGACGATGATGGAGCGGTCATCGGTGTTGCCACCGGCGATGTCGGCATTTCCAAATCCGGCGAAATGTCAGACCGCTACACCCGTGGCATGGAGCTGCGCGGCAAATACGTGATCTTCGCGGAAGGCGCACGGGGCCAGCTGACCAAGCAGATCGTTAAGCGCTTCCAGCTCGATGAGGGCAAAGACCCTCAGAAATACGGCATTGGTCTGAAAGAGCTCTGGCAGGTTGCCCCGGACAAGCACCGGCCTGGACTGGTGCAGCACACGTTCGGCTGGCCGCTCGACTCAAAGACGGGTGGCGGCTCTTTTCTCTATCATTTCGGCGAGGGGCTGGTGTCGGTCGGCTTCGTCGTGCATCTCAATTACGAGAATCCGCATCTGTCGCCCTTCGACGAGTTCCAGCGCTACAAAACACACCCCGCCATCCGCGATACCTTCGAGGGCGGCAAGCGGCTCTCCTACGGTGCCCGTGCCATCACCGAAGGCGGTTGGCAGTCCGTGCCGAAACTCTGCTTCCCCGGCGGCGCATTGGTGGGCTGTGCCGCAGGCTTCGTCAACGTGCCGCGCATCAAGGGCAGCCACAATGCCGTGCTCTCCGGGATGCTGTGCGCCGAACATATCAACGAAGCCCTCAAGGCAGGCCGTGCCAATGACGAACTGGAGGGCTACGAGGCGGCATGGCGCTCTTCGGCGATCGGCCGGGACTTGAAGCCTGTGCGCAACGTCAAGCCGCTCTGGTCGAAGTTCGGCACCTGGATTGGCGTGCCTCTGGGTGGCATCGACATGTGGCTGAACGCACTGATCGGCTGGTCGCCCTTCGGCACGCTCAAGCATGGCAAGGCGGATTTCCAGACACTGAAACCCGCTGCCCAATGCCAGCCTATCACCTATCCCAAGCCCGATGGCGTGCTGACCTTCGACAAGCTGTCCTCGGTCTTCATCTCCAACACCAACCACGAAGAAGACCAGCCCGCCCATCTCAAGCTCGCCGATCCGTCCATACCGATCAGCGTCAACCTGCCGCTCTACGGCGAGCCGGCCCGCCTTTATTGCCCGGCGGGTGTCTATGAGGTGGTCTACAGCGACGCCGTCCTGAAGCTCGATCCGCGCTTCGTGATCAACGCGCAGAACTGCGTTCACTGCAAGACCTGCGATATCAAGGATCCCAGCCAGAACATCACCTGGGTCGCCCCGGAAGGTGGGGGTGGCCCGAATTATCCAGGCATGTGAGGGACCAGAAACCGGCATGAACCTCTGGCTCCGCCTCCTGTGGTTGCTGGCATCCGTGCGCTGGCGCGGCACGCTGGCTGCGCCCTTTGCCGTCTCGAAACTGCCCTTCCGGGTATGGCCGCATGACCTCGACACGTCGCTGCACATGAACAACGGCCGCTACTGGACGCTGATGGACCTTGGCCGCACCGACTTGATGCTGCGCATGGGCCTCTGGCGGGCTGTGCTCCGGCATCGCTGGACGCCCATCGTCAGCACCGGGACAATCCGCTTCCGCCGTGAACTCCGGCTCTGGAGCGCCTTCACGCTCACGTCACGTATCCTGTGCTGGAGCGACAGCTGGGCGGTGATCGAGCATCGTATCCTTTCGCGCCGGGTGACAGGTGAGGAGGTGATCAACGCCGTGGCGCTCGTCCGCGTCGGCCTCTATGACCGCAAGGCGAAAAGCTTTGTGCCAATCCAGCGGATGATGACGGAGATGGGGATCACGGAGCAAAGCCCTCCGGCTTCTGGCGACGTTACTGCTTTCCTGGCGTCCGAGGAGGCTATGAAACGGGCGGGATGAGACGTCTCACCTTGCGCGTCCAGGGTCAGGATATCGGCCTGTAAGAGGAGTAACGATGCTTGACCTCACCTTCCGCGAAGTGACCGCTGCCGACCTGCCGACCATCATTGCTATTCTCGCCGATGATGCGCTTGGACGAGGTCGGGAGGACTCCAGCCTGCCGCTGAACCAATCCTATGTGAGCGCTTTCCAGGCCATCGTCACCGATCCGCACCAGCATTTCATCCTTGCGGAATGCGACGGCGATGTTGTTGGCTTCTTTCAGCTTTCGCTCATCCCCGGCCTGTCCCGCAAAGGCGCCTGGCGCGGCAACATCGAGTCCGTCCGTGTCGTGTCCTCCCGCCGCGGTAATGGCATCGGTCGGAATCTGATCCGCCATGCCATCGTGCTGTGCCAGGAGCGTGGTTGTCTGCTGCTGCAGCTCACCAGTGACAAGCGTCGCGGCGAGGCACATCGCTTCTACGGTAATCTGGGTTTTGTCGCCAGCCATGAAGGGTTCAAGCTCCAGCTCTGATGCCTGCTGCCATCATATGCCATCTTGATTGATCAAAACAGGAGGCGCGGATGGCAGAACCACAACTCTCGGTCAGGTCAGCCCGCGACCTTGCCCATATGCTGGCCAAGCGTGAGCGGCGCACTGTCGCGCAGGTGGTTGAGAAGGCGCTGGAGGCTTATGCCGTCAGCCAGCCCCAAAGGCAGGAAAGCGCGAAGGCATTCCTGGACCGGCTGCTCAAGCTTGATCCGCGTGATACGGTTGATATCGATCTGGAAGAGGTCATACGCGAAGGGCGAAAACCCCATTCCGGCATCGATCTCGAATGATCTTTCTTGATACGAATGTTCTGTCGGAAACAATGCGGCTGAA
>JANNEO010000055.1:0-2600 GCA_031378805.1 Hyphomicrobiales bacterium | reverse complement strand
GACCAGCGCCAGATCCGCTTTCAGTTCCTTTGCATTCGCCTTGACGAAGGCTGGCAAGTTGACCGACCCGTTCTCCTCCTCGCCCTCGATCATCGCGGTGATGCCCACAGGCAGGGAACCCGTCACGGCTTTCCAGGCGCGGCAGGCCTCCAGAAAGGTCATGACCTGCCCCTTGTCGTCGCAGGCGCCTCGCGCCACGATGACCTTGCGCCCCTTGGCGATCTCGACAAGGCGAGGCTCGAATGGCGGTGTTTCCCACTGGTCCAGCGGATCGACAGGCTGCACATCGTAGTGACCATAGAACAGCACGTGCGGCTTGCCCTTGGCCACTTTTGCATGGCCAACCACTACGGGATGACCCGGCGTGGGACGCACTGTGGCCTCGAAACCAAGCATGGCCAGATCTTCCTTCAGCCAATCCGCCGCCTTGGCGCAATCGGCCTTCCATTTCGAATCGGTGGAGATCGATGGGATTTTCAGAAATTCGAACAGGCGGGCAAGGCTCGCATCAAGCTGTGTGTCGATCTGCGCGAGGACGGCGGGAAGCTTTGCTGACATGGATTCAATCTTGTCATGAAACGGAGGGACAGACTGGCGCAGTGCGCGTCACTCTGCAAGCGGTGAACGCATCCGCTGCAGGTTCCGACATTCATATCCCGATGAGTCCGTGATGTGGGTGTATTCATCCCGTTGCGGTCGGAAGTTGAAATGCCTAGAATCCCCTGATAGTCGGATCATCATTCGGGGAAGCCGCCAGCATATGACGAACCTCCTTTCTGTTGACTGGTCAAAAATTCCGCCTCCTCTTGATGACGGATGCGCCGATCATTTGCGAGGGAAACCACTTCCTTCGATAGCACTTCCCGCCACGGATGGGCGGATGATCGATCTATCGACGCTTCAGGGAACAATGGTCATCTACGCCTATCCGATGACGGGCCAGCCCGGCATTTCGTTGCCCGAGGGTTGGGACATGCTGCCCGGAGCGCGCGGATGCACCCCCCAGTCCTGCTCGTTTCGAGATCATTTCGCTGAACTGAAAGGATTGCGTGTGACGCATCTTTTCGGACTGTCTGTCCAGACAACTGACTACCAGTCGGAAGCCGCAGAGCGCCTGCATCTGCCGTTTTCAATTCTGTCAGACAGTGATTTTAAACTCACGACGGCTTTACGGCTTCCGACATTCGAGACATCGGGTTTGCGTCTGTTGAAACGGCTAACACTGATTATTTCAGAAGGCATAATCAAGCACGTTTTTTATCCGGTTTTTCCTCCGGACAGGAGTGCTTCGGACGTGGTTGACTGGCTACGGTCACAAAAGGCTGGTTGAGCATATCAAGCGACTCACGAACGGGGTGATATGAACGTCACCCGTTCAGGTGGCAGGCCGACCATTGCCCCGGTGCCACTTCCTTGAGCGCAGGCCGCTCCGCTTTGCATCGTGCCGTGGCATGGGGACAACGGGGATGAAAGTGACACCCCGTCGGTGGATCGATAGGCGAGGGTATCTCGCCCTTGATCAAGGCGAAGGTCTTCTTGCGCGACTCGAGCGTCGGCACATTGGCAAGCAGAGCCTGGGTATAAGGATGGTTGGGCCTTGCGAAGAGATCTTCGGTTTTCGCCGTCTCGACCACGCGGCCAAGATACATGATCACGACACGGTCGGAGAGGTGCTGCACGACGCCAAGATCGTGACTGATGAACAGGTAGGTCAGGTTGAGGCGCTGGCGCAGTTCCATGAAAAGGTTCAGCACCTGTGCCTGGATAGAGACGTCGAGCGCCGCCACGCTTTCGTCGCACACCAGGAATTCTGGTTTCACGGCCAGAGCCCGGGCGATGCCGATGCGCGCCCGCTGTCCGCCCGAGAACTGGTGGGGATAGCGCCGCTTGTAGGTTGGATCGAGGCCAACCTGATCCAGCATCTGATCAACATAGCCTTCCTTGTCGGCGCTGCTGACCAAGCCATGCACGACAGGGGCTTCCCCCACGATGTCAGCCACGCGCAAGCGCGGATTGAGCGACGACATCGGATCCTGGAAGATCATCTGGATCGCCAGCGTCTGCGCCTTGCGCTCAACGGCGGAAAGCGAGGCCACATCCTTGTCCTTCCAGCGCATCGCACCGTTTGAGGGCGCATGGATGCCTGCCACGACACGGCCCAGTGTGGACTTACCGCAGCCCGATTCACCCACCAGCCCCACAACTTCGCCGCGGGTGATGGCGAGATCGACGCCATCCACCGCGTGGACAGTGATTTCGCGGTTGCTGCCACCCATCATGTTCGCGAGCTTCGCAGCGGCGTCCAGTGGTTTGGTGAAGCGCTTTGAGATGTTGGAGAGGGAGAGGATGGGAGTACTCATGAATATGCGATATCTCCCAAAATCCTCATCCTGAGCCTGTCGAAGGATCGAGGATTTTGCAGCATGGTGCAGCGGCCTCGACCCTTCGACAGGCTCAGAGTGAGGCCGAATGAGATCGGACTGTTTTTGATCACGCTGCCTTCTCCGTAGCATTCAACGGATGCCAGCAACGCGACATGCGGTTCTCCGGATAGGCCGTCGCGGGAGGCTCCTGGCGGCACTGGTCGGTCTGGAACGTGC
>JANNEO010000049.1:0-33935 GCA_031378805.1 Hyphomicrobiales bacterium | reverse complement strand
GCCAGACGATCTGCATCTCGTGGTGTCGGGCAATCTCAGTCGCGCCCACGTCTTCGGTGATGCATCCGATATCAATCTGGAAGGGCCGCGCATCAAAGTCATTGGCTACGTGCCGGAAGAACACATGGGCCCGCTGATGGCAGGAGCTGAACTTTTCCTTTTTGCCAGCCTCTACGAAGGTTTTGGCTTGCCTGTTCTGGAGGCCATGGCTTCCGGCACGCCCGTGATCACTGGCAACACGACATCCCTGCCGGAAGTGGCGGGCGATGCGGCACTTCAGGTTGACCCGCGCTCCTGCGATGCCATAGCCCGCGCCATACTCGAAGTGGTCCAGCGCCCTCTCCTTGCGCAAACGCTCAAAACAAGGGGATTCGCCCGCGCCAAGGGTTTCACATGGGATGCCGCAGCGGAGCGTTACACGGCAATCTTCCGGGCGCTCTCCGCGACGTCGGAACAGTCACGCCGTGTGTCGATGGAAACCGGCGCAATGCGCGAGCCGTCCCCGATCCCGTGAGGATCGGTCTATGCGGCTTGGCGGAATTCCAGCTGCAGCGCATCCTCGAGACGTTGCTCCAGATCCCGGCTTTCGATCATCACGGGCGGTGCAGCATCTGCAATGATGGTTGCCATGGCATGGCGGGCTTCCTCGCGGGCCGCCTCCGCCTGATACCGCATGAGCAGGGCCATCAGCTTGTCGAGTTCTCTATCCTCAAGGGACGCAACAGAAGTCAGCACCCGCTCGATCATCTGGCGCGACAGCTTGCCTGGCTCCCCTTGCGCCAGACCGAACTCCAGCCACGCCGACAAGGCCGCCTCGAAGGCTGGCTCCAAACGGTGTGGCAGCCCTGCCTTGCGGTAGAGCGCCCGGAAGCCCATGCCGCCGCGAGAATGGACAAAACCGCTGGCCTTGTCATAGGAAACGCCCGCAAGTTCAGCCAGTGACGCGGTCAGCAATCGTGTTTCGCCTGACAGCAGCGAGCGCAGCAGAAGCTGCGGCGTCAGCGTGCCACTCGACAGGAGCCGCCGGACCAGATCACCCATCTGGTCAGCTTCTGCTTCAACCGCAACCGTGATGGCCCCGGTATCCAAGCAATCAAGCGCCAGACGCGACGCACGGACATCGGACAACCAGCCACAGTTGCGCGCAAAGGCCGTGAGCTGATCTGCCGTATTCTTGACAAGTGCCATGCGGATGTCGATCGGCAAGTCGCCCCGCTCCAGCAGCACTTCCCTGAGTGTGGCATCTTCCGGAAAGCGCTGCAGCAAACGGTTAAGGCTGAACAGCGGCACCTCTGCACCAGCATTCTCCATGAGCGCGATGGTGGCCTCCACCATTGCGACCTCAGCCAGGGCCGCCGCAACAACTGCGGAAACATGCGGGCGTTGCGCCACGGCGATCTGCGTCATCGGATCGCCGAGCGCCAAGATATCGACCAGAGCCGCATCGGGCAAAACAGGGGAATTGGCAATGATGACACTGGCGATATCCGGCAAATCCTCGGACAATATCGTGATGATCGAACGTGGCGCTTTTTCGGAAGCCCCAAGTTTCTGCGCCAACGCGCGGCGGACAAGTGCTGATGGATCATCAAGCGCCAGCGTCAGCGCCGCTTCGGCATCGCGCCGCTCTGCAGGTTCAAGCTCGCCGTTGAGGTAAACATCCGCGAGAATGCCGACAGCTTCCGCCCGCTCGCTTGCAGAAGCCGTGAGGGACCACTCGAGGTAAGAACGCACGATCATGAATTGGACCCCGGCTTCACAAACCGCATCAGATCAAGCGGTGCCCCGGCGCGAAACGGACCACTCTTGCGGGCGACAGCCTGAACCTGAGCCGTCTCGGCATTGGCCTGCAACGTCGCTGGTCGCGGCTGCGGCAAGGGCATGGTCACGGAGCGGCGGTCGCCCGCGACAGCGGGAAGCACTGCGACTGGAGCGGCGTCGCTTGCCACGCCGTTGAGGATTTTGGCATCTCGCGGGAAGAAAGAAACCCGCGTCTCCCCGCCCTGTTCAGGTCCACGACGCGCCATTTTCCCCCAGGTTTCAGCCACGGCTGTGGCGACAGGCTCCCCGTTCGAGCGGAAAAGGCCGTGCATTGGCTTGCCACCCTCCTTCACCCGGAACATCTGATACGCCTTGTCGGACGTCGCGGCGGTCTGCTGGTTCTGCTGGACAGGACTGGTCGTGCTGAATGTGGCCGTGAGGTTGCCGTAGACCTCGGATGCCGTACGCGCACGCCCCGTTCGATCATAGAACACCGACTTGTTGGCAGCCGCCGCATCGGGGAAGGACGAGGCGGCCTTGGCCTCAGGATTGGTCTGCGCCAGGTTGATCAGGTCACGCGCCCCTGATGCCCCCAGGAAATGGGCGATGTAGAGCTCACCCTCATTGGGTTTGCGACCAAGTGTACCTTCAAGCTGCTTGCCGTTGCGTGAGGCAAAAGCACCTGCCATCATGGCAGAAACACCCGGATCCTCCCGCAATGCGAGAATCTTCTGCCGCATTCCGCCATTGGGCACACTGAAGCGCCCGCTTTCGCCGGAGATTGCGGCGGCTTCGTTGGTCAGGCCCAGCTTCGGCCCCTCCTGCTTCACCATGCCCAGCCAGGTCTGCTCGAGAAACTGGAACATGCCGGTAGCGGAGGATGTGGGAGCCTTGGCTGTCGGGTTGAACCGCGATTCCCGCTCGGCTGTCTTGGCGAGATAATCGAACGATACGCCCGTCGCTTGCGATGCCTGACGCATCGGAGCGGCGTGCGGCACGCTTTCGGCGACCGATGTCTGCGTGGCGCTGGGTGCGCGGCTGGTGAACAGGAACATGCGTACTCGGGATGCGACGGAAAGCGAACTGATCTGCAGAGAATGAACAGGTATGGTAAATAGCGGCTTAAAGCGGCGCTGATTTAGCGGTATGCCATGCGCTGGTCGTATTCACTGAAGGGGCGTAGCGTGGCAGGACTTGAGCGGCATTGGCGCGGCGGGCGCTATCTTGACGACTTCCTGGTGGGCGAAGTGATCCGTCACCGCCTCACGCGCACCGTGACGCAGTTGGACAACATGCTGTTTTCCAACATGACGCTCAATCCGCAACCCCTGCATATCGATGCCGATTTCTGCGCGAAGGAGACCGAATGGGGCAAGCCGCTGATGAATTCGCTGTTCACTCTTGGTCTGCTCATCGGCATCTCCGTCAATGACACGACCGTTGGCACAACCATCGGCAATCTGGGCATGAGCGATGTGAAATTCCCCGCCCCGCTGTTCGAGGGCGATACAATTCACTGCACCACGGAAATCGTGGCCGTGCGGGAATCGAAATCCCGCCCCGACGCCGGAATCGTGGACTTTCTGCACCGTGCCTATAACCAAGATAACAAGCTGGTGGCCGAATGCCGCCGCCAGGCATTCATGAAGCGGTCGCCCAAGGCTTGAAGTCCAAAGGATCTGTATTCCATGCGTTCCCTGTTGTTCGTTCCGGGCGATGACGAGAAGAAACTGGCGAAAAGCCTGATATCGGGTGCGGATGTCCTGCTGATCGATCTTGAGGATTCTGTCGCGTCAGCGCGAAAGGCAGATGCGCGACAGGTCGTGGCAAGCTTCATCCAGCAGGCACGCATGATGTCGCAGCGTCCCCGGCTGTTCGTGCGAATCAACGACCACGCCAGCGGCCTTGTCAGTGCCGACCTGGATGCGGTGATGATAGCGGCTCCGGACGGAATCATGCTGCCCAAAAGCCAGTCGGGCGATGACGTCTCCCTTCTCTCCGCGAAACTCGCGGTGCGCGAAGCCGAAAACCTCCTGCCGGACGGCCAGACCCGGATTGTGGCCATTGCAACCGAAACCGCCCGCTCGCTCTTCCACATGGGGACGTATGTCGGCATCAGCCAGCGTCTGGTCGGCCTCACCTGGGGCGCGGAAGACCTTTCAGCGGATTTGGGAGCCGAGGGCAACCGGCTGGAGTCCGGTTCCTACACCGACCCCTACCGACTGGCCCGGTCGCTGTGCCTGTTCGCGGCACATGCCGCAGAAGCGCAAGCCATCGACACGGTTTACACCAACTTCCGCGATGCCGATGGTTTGCGGCTGGAATGCGAAGCGGCGCGACGCGATGGCTTCAGTGGCAAGATGGCAATCCATCCCGCACAGGTTCCTGTGATCAACGATGTTTTCACGCCAACAGCCGATGCGGTGGCGAAGGCGCAGCGCATTGTCGATTTCTTCGCGGCCAATCCAGACGCCGGTGTCACCAGCTTTGATGGCGAGATGATCGACCGCCCCCATCTTCGGCGGGCCGAGCGCATTGTGGCGGCGGCCTGCGGGCGCTGAAGTCAGGACGCGTAGCCTCCCGCACCTGCAGGCCGCACGATGGTGAACGGCTTGTCGACAACGGCATACTCGTCATACCCCATGCGCGCGATAGGCCGCATTGCCGAAGTATCCAGTCGACCATCGCGGATGAAACGGTCGTCGATATGCACGCCGACAACCTGGCCAATCACCATGTGACAACCGGCAGGCGCACCCGACAATGTGTTGGGCGAGACAATCTGCAACAGCTTGCACTCCAGCGCCGTTGCGGCAGTCGCAATGCGCGGCGGCCGGACGAGTTCGGATTTCGCCATGGGCAACCCAGCATGGATGAATTCGTTCTCGCCCCGAGGCAAAGGCGCAGACGTCGCGTTCATCTGCTGTGCGAGATCAAAAGTCGCCAGATTGCACACGAATTCGCCGGTTTCCGCCACGAAACTGATGGCGTCCTTCATGCCATCGCTCGAAAACATCACAAGATCTGGATTGCTCTGGATCGCGTTGAAAAAAGAATAGGGCGAGAGATTGATTGCACCCGCCTTTGACATCGCACTGATCCAGCCAATCGGGCGTGGCGCCACTATCGCCTTAAATGGGTTATGCGGAAGTCCGGCAGCACGGTGCTGCCCGCTGGCATAGAACATGATGAACTCTCCCGCATCAGGCTAAAAACGCCTTGCTGCACAGGAGCTAGAATGCCTTGGAACACTTGGGAAGGCCCAAAAACGCCAACTGGGTTTGCCCGAAGGATTGATCTTCTCCCGAACACAGTTTCGCGCTACTCAGACACGATATGTTGCGCCGTTTCGCCCTTGTTCTCGCTCTGCTTCTGTCGTGTGTCGGCCCCTTCGCCGCACGCGCACAGAGTGGTTCGCAGCTTGCACTTTCCGCCACATTCGCGGGCGAGAACAAGCCAATCGCCACTGGCCTGGTCTGGCGGGTCTTCAAACTTGGCACGGATGGCGAACCCGCCCTTTCCGCGCAATCCACCGATGCCGCGCCCACCCTTCCCCTGCCCGCTGGCGAATACGTCGTGCACGTCGCATATGGCCTGGCGTCGTCCAGCCGCAAAGTGCTGGTCGGCAATGCCACCACAACGGAGCGACTGCCGATCAGTGCCGGAGCATTGATCGTGAAGGGCAGCATCCAGGATCAGGTAATTCCGCTCAACCGGCTGCAAATCTCGATCTACATCCCAGAAGCTGGCAACTCCGAAGGTAAGCTGGTCACGTCCTTGCTGCGCACGGGAGAAGCCTTGCGCCTGCCCGAAGGCACTTACCACGTTGTGACGAGCTATGGCGATTCGAACTCCATCGTCCGCGCCGATATCCGCGTCACATCAAGCAAGGTGACCGAGGCCAACATGCACCACAGGGCCGCGACCATCACGCTCAAGCTTGTGTCCAATCCCGGCGGCGAGGCACGGGCGAACACCGCCTGGTCCGTGCTGACGCCCGGTGGCGACGTGATCCGCGAAGCCCTCGGGGCGTTTCCGGCCATGACGCTGGCGGAGGGCGACTATGTTGCCATCGCCCGCAATGAAGGCCGTGTCTTCCAGAGCGAGTTCAAGATCAAGTCTGGCCTCGACCGCGATATCGAGGTTCTGGCGCGTGATGGCAAAGTGCCTGAGGCGGCACCGACAGCTGGTCAGCGCCCGCCTGCGGCACCGCAGACCCCGCGCAGACCCTAAGTTTATTGACACGTTGGGCAACCGTGACAAGACACCGACTTCCCGCTAACACCGGGTGGCAAGTCCAAGAGAGCGCCCATGCAGACCTTTTTCGTCAAGATCAAATGCCAGCTCGGCAAGACCTATCAGGTGGCGACCGCTTTGGCTGACGCGGAAATCGCGTCTGAAATCTATTCCGTCGCTGGAGAATACGACATTCTCGCCAAATTCCACATCGATGATCAGGTCGATATCGGCCATTTCGTGGGCGAAAAAGTGCAGGTGCTGCCGGGCATCCGGGACACCCGGACGATGATTACCTTCAAGGCGTTCTGACCTTGCCGGAGCGCCGACCTGGCCTCGCCATCGCCATCGCCGGATTGGGAGCCATTGGCAGCGGCATGGTGGCCGAGATCGCCCGGTCGGAGCATTGCATAACAATCGCGGCGGTTGCGGCGCGTGACGAGGCGAAGGCGCGAGAAACCTTGCGGATTCATCACGTGAACGCACGGATTCTACCTTTGCATGAACTGCCACAAGTCGCTGATATCGTGGTGGAATGCCTGCCCGCAGAAGCCTTCGACAGCATTGCGGATGCAACCCTGGCAGCGGGCAAGGGCCTGATGGTGCTGAGCGTTGGCCAACTGGCGCGGAGGGATGACCTCATTCCGGCCTTCCGTGCGGCAGGCCAGCGGCTGATCGTGCCGACTGGCGCGATCCTTGGCCTTGACGTGGTGCGTGCATTGGCGAGAGGTGGCATTACGGCCAGCCGCATCATCACGCGCAAGGCACCGTCGGGACTCGTGGGCGCCCCCCATCTTGCCGTATCTGGCCTTGATGTGCTGGCTTTGACCCGACCGACGCTGATCTTTTCCGGCAGTGCCCGCGAGGCCATCAAGGGCTTTCCCGCCAACGTCAACGTCGCTGTGGCGCTATCGCTTGCGGGCATCGGCATCGACCGGACGCAGTGCGAAATCTGGGCCGACCCGCTGGAGCAGTCGAACGTCCATACGATCGAGGTCGAGACCGGCGGAACCACCGTCAGCATGACCATCCGTGGCAGACCGGACCCGAAGAACCCCAGGACCAGTCAGATGACCGCGCTCTCCGCCGTGGACGCGCTGCGCAGGCTGGTGGACCCGGTGTGGGTGGGGTCTTGATCGAAGCCTGAAACCCACAATGGCCGGATTGAACCGGCCATTGTGCAAAGCTCAGGACAACGCCCCCTCAGTTCGAGGCGAAGCAGTATAGCAGGCCATTGCCACCAGTGGCGCGCAACGAGGCGTTGTCGCAAGCGCGTGAAGGATGCGAGGCATTCCACGACTTGGCTTCAGCGGAATCGCTGAGGCCCATGCGGTCATGATGGCCCACCATCGCAGCCCCCTCGCCCGATTTGGTCCAGTTGCCGCAGGTCAAGTCCTTATCTGGTGCAGGTGCCGTGCCGTCGGCGTTCGATCCCGTGAGGATATCGTGGTAGTTCACCATGAACAGGCGGCTCATCACCATGCGGTTGGTTTCGGTCAAGCCCGTGGCGACGTTGATGTTGGCCTTGGCAGGATCATGCAGATCAGCTGCGCTGGCCGCGATTTGCACACCCGCAGCGTTTACCCATGGGCCAGCGCCGATGCGGTCCCGTGCATTCACAGCGGTCTTGCCGCCGACTGCCTGCTGGCTGAGATAGGCTCGCCAGGTCTTGGCACCCGCGCCAGCGCGTGTTGCCAAGACCTGACAATGGGCATCAGCGCCCTCCAATCCGCCAAAATTCGCGCCGTTCTGCCCCGGCGTCGAAGTGATGAAGAATGTCATGTTGGGGAATTGCGGCGGCTGCGGTGGCGGCGCTGGTGTTTGCGCCTGGGCACCGGTAGCAATGGTGAGCGCGATGGCCGCAGCGCTAAGAGCGGCGCGATGGATTGTCATGAAAACCTCCCGTGAGGAGCGGTCTCCCATAGCCGCTCTTGAATTGGAGGTTAGCACGGCATTGCTCAGGCCCAAGCATGGCCGGTGCAAGATACTGCTTGCGCTGTTGCAACGATACGCGCTGCATCACCAGGATTTGACCTGCGCCATCGAGGAGGGAGGTGTATGGTTACGGTTCTGTACCCAATCATGGAATTTGCCATGCTTTCGGCCCACTTTTGGTATCCTGAACAATATGGCAAGCATCAGGACAAGACAGGAGGCATCCCGTTGACCAAGCCCCAAGCAACCCGCCGTGCCTTCATCTGTGCCGGCACCACACTGGCTGGAGCGACGTTCATCATCGGAGCGTCCGGGCTGCTTGTACCAGCCCAAGCGCAAGGCCTCGCGCCGACACCGACCATGCGCGGCGGGGCCAACAACTACCTGCCTGGCGCATCCGTCGTGAGCCGCATCGGCGGCGGCGGCTTCATCATGTCAGGCACCGTGCGACGCGCGGGCGACGGCGCGCCACTAGCGGGCATCCGCATCCAGATCTGGGCCCACACCACGGAAGGTTACGAGAGCGACCAGCGCAGCCACGGGGCCACGCTGACGGGCGCGGACGGCGCATTCAGTCTGGACATGCCGCAGATCATCCCGGCTTTCGGCCAGGCGCACGGCCATCTTGCCTACGAGGGCGACGGCTTCAAGACCGTGTTTCTCCGCCCCATCATGGCGAACTCGAAAGACAAGAGCCTCAGTGCTCATTTCGTGCTGCAGCCCGTCTGATTGACAGTGGCGGCCCTCCGCAGCGTCCTGATCTGGACCGGGTTTGCGGCTGCCCTCGTGGGGCCCATCGCCATTGCAGCAACAAGCCCGCTGCTCGCCTGGCGCGGCCCCATCTACATTGCGTCGGGCTTTGCAGGCATCGTCGCGCTTGCGCTCGTCCTGGCGCAGCCCCTGCTGGCAGGTGGCACCCTCCCCGGCCTTCCCGCCCGGCCCGGCCGCCGTTTGCACCGCTGGGTGGGCGCCGCACTTGTGGCCGCGGTCGCGGCCCATGTCGGCGGACTGTGGCTGACCAGTGCGCCGGATGTGATCGACGCGCTGCTGTTTGAATCACCTACGCCGTTTTCAGCCTGGGGCGTCATCGCCATGTGGGCCGTGTTCGCGGCAGCCCTGCTGGCGGCGCTGCGCGGGCGGCTGAGGCTTTCACCGCGGATCTGGCGGTTCGGACACAAGGCGCTGGTCGTGGTGGTCGTCATCGGCAGCGTGATCCATGCACTTCTGGTCGAGGGGGCCATGGGGACGGTATCGAAGGCGGTGTTGTGTGTACTGGTGGTGGCGGCGACGGCAAAGGTGCTGGTGGATGTGCGGCGGTAAGTGGGCGGGCAAACCATGGACGACTTTCGCTTTCCAAACCGGAAGCGGAGACAAGCGGTGGCTGCCTTTGGTTTGTGGTCAGGATGGGCGAACGTAGTGGGGGAGTTTATGAGACTGGAATAGCGTCCCCGTAATACCGTAATATCGTTTTGTTGCCCTTGCCCCTCATCCCCGCCGCGCGATATCCGGCGCTCGCGCCTCAAGCGCCAGCAGCATCAGCGCCTCGTCAAGCGGCATCACCACCGAGTTCTGTGATCCCAGCCGCCGCACGCTCACCGTGCGCTCCTCGGCTTCCCGCTTTCCGAGCGCAAAGATCACCGGCGTCTTGGCGAGGCTGTGCTCGCGCACCTTGTAGTTGATCTTCTCGTTGCGCAGGTCAGCCCGCGCCCGCAGGTCCAGCGCCAGCGCGGCCTCCGTCACCTCATGGGCGTAATCATCCGCTTCGGACGTGATGGTGCAGACCACAATCTGCTCCGGCGCGATCCACAGGGGGAAATGCCCGGCGTAGTTCTCGATGAGGATGCCCAGCCAGCGCTCGAGCGAACCCACGATGGCGCGGTGGATCATTACGGGCTGCTGCTTGGTGCCATCCGCGCCGATGTAGAACGCGCCGAAGCGCTCGGGCAGGTTGAAATCCACCTGCGTCGTGCCGCATTGCCATTCGCGGCCAATGGCGTCCTTTAGCGTGTATTCGAATTTCGGGCCATAGAAGGCGCCTTCGCCGGGGTTGAGGCCGGTCGTGATCTTGCCGCCGCTATCCGCCGCGATCTTGTCGAGCACACGCGTCATCACGGACTCAGCACGGTCCCAGAGATGATCGCCGCCCACCCGCTTTTCGGGCCGCGTCGACAGCTTCACCTCGAAACTTTCAAAGCCGAAATCACGATAGACCGAGAGGATCAGAGCGTTGATCCGCAGGCATTCCGCCTCCATCTGGTCGTCCATGCAGAACACATGGGCATCGTCCTGCGTGAAACCGCGCACGCGCATCAGCCCATGCAATGCGCCAGACGGTTCGTAGCGGTGGACGTTGCCAAACTCCGCGAGACGAATGGGCAGGTCGCGGTAGCTTTTCAGGCCATGCTTGAAGATCTGCACGTGTCCAGGGCAATTCATGGGCTTGAGCGCAAAGACCTTCTGGTCAGCGTCTGGATCATTCGGGTTCATGAAGGCATGGGCGGATTTCACCGCAAACATGTTCTCCTGATACCAGCCCCAGTGACCGGAGGTTTCCCAGAGCGATTTGTCCAGCACCTGGGGCGCGTTCACTTCGTCATAGGTGCCCTTCAGACGCCGCCGCATGTAGGCGATCATCTGCTGAAACATCGTCCAGCCCCTCGCGTGCCAGAACACGGTGCCCGGCCCCTCTTCCTGGAAATGGAAGAGATCCATCTCGCGGCCAACCTTGCGGTGGTCGCGCTTCTCGGCCTCTTCCAGCCGGTGCAGATGCGCGTCCAGCTCCTCCTGTGTGGCGAAGGCCGTGGCGTAGATGCGCGAGAGCATTGGGTTGTTGCTGTCTCCGCGCCAATAGGCTCCGGCCACCTTCATCAGCTTGAAGGCCGATCCGATCTTGCCCGTGGAGGTCATATGCGGACCACGGCACAGGTCGATCCACTCGCCCTGCGCATACATTTTCAGATCGTCGCCGGGCGGAATGGCATCCACCAGTTCCACCTTGAAGAGTTCGCCCCTGGCGCGGAAGAAGTCCTTCGCCTCGTCGCGGCCCCAGACTTCCTTGGTGAAGGCTTTGTCGCGCGCGATAATCTCGCGCATCTTCTTCTCGATCGCGGGGAAATCTTCTGGCGTGAATGGCTCAGCCTTGGCAAAATCGGAGTAGAAACCGTTCTCGATCACCGGTCCGATGGTCACCTGTGTGCCGGGGAACAATTCTTGCACGGCCTCAGCCAGCACGTGCGCCGCGTCGTGGCGGATCAGTTCCAGACAGCGCGGGTCCGTGCGCGGCAGAAGTTCCAGCTTTGCATCCCGCGTGATCGGATCGGAAAGATCATGCACCACGCCGTCCAGTGCCATGGCGACGGTGCGCTTGAGCAGTGAGGGCGAAATGCCACCGGCAATGGCAGCTCCCGTGATGCCGGTTTCGTAGGGGCGCACCGCGCCGTCGGGAAATGTCAGGTTGATCATCGTCTGTCCTTTCGCTCACTCCCGCTGACAACGCGGGTAAGCCAGGCCGGCATCATCGAGGTGACGGATGATCCCTTTCCGGCGAAAGGGCGTCACAGGCATAGCGCGAGTCAGTCGGCACAGGCTCGACCGACGCCCAGCGTCCATAGCGCCACGGCGTAACGGAACTCGCGCATTCCGGCAACACCCCCGGCACGGGGTCAATGCCGCTGGTCCCGCCCCGGCCAGGTCTGCACCGGCAAAGGCGGGCAAAACCCATCCAGCCGCCGGCCCACGCCCCATGTTTGCCCAGAGCCTGGTCCATGTATTCCGAGCATGTCGGCCAGTGGCGACAGGTGCGTCCAATCAGCGATGAAAGGCTGTAGCCATAGCCGCGGACAGGCATACGCATGAGCGTGGCTAACGGCTTTTGCCGCCAGTCGAGGGTCGTGATGGGATCGTAGCGGCGGGTCACGGCAAGGACTGGATGAATGTCATGCCAGCCGAACAGCGCTTGCCTCAATCTGGCTGACCGCATCGACGACCGCATCAAAGGTCAGCAATGCGGAGGCATGGCGCGCCTTGAAATCGCGCACCGGCTCCAGCACCTGGGTGTCAGCCCAGCGTCCGGCAGGAGGCGGACCGTTTTCCTTCAGCATCAGACGCACGGCGTTACGAACTTCCCGCAATTCCGCCGCATCAGAACCAATGACATGCCGTGCCATGATCGATGAGGATGCCTGGCCCAGTGCGCACGCCTTCACATCATGGGCGAAATCCGTGACCACACCGTCCTGCATGACAAGATCGACCGTGACCCTTGATCCGCACAGCTTGGAGTGCGCGACAGCCGTCGCCATCGGCGCAGCAAGCCGCCCCAGCCGGGGAATATCAGCCGCGAGTTCCAGGATGCGCCGGTTGTAGATGTCGTCAAGCATGAATGGACCTTGGTATTCATCCTCATATACGCTTTGCGACCGCAGTATGCGAGTATCGATGAGGAAGGGCAAACGATGGACACTGTGGCAGCGTGCCACAGCACCGGTCCAAACCACGTATCGACACGTAGGATAAAAAGTAAATCAAGGAGGCACCTGATGGATGATCTGGTTAAGACCTCGACACTTCGCTCTGCCAAGCCAAGCAGCGCACCTGTCGAAAAACCCACCCGCGACGAAGCGATGGATGCAGTGCGCACCTTGTTGCGCTGGGCCGGAGAAGACCCAGCCCGCGAGGGGCTGCTTGATACGCCCAATCGCGTGGTCAAGGCCTACGAGGAACTGTTCAAGGGCTATGGCGAAAACCCTGACGACATCCTCAACAAGGTCTTCCGCGAGGTGGATGGCTATGACGATATGGTGCTCGTGCGCGATATCCCGTTCTACTCCCATTGCGAACACCACATGGTGCCGTTCACCGGCAAGGCCCACATTGCCTATTTTCCCTCGGATGGTGTGGTTGGCCTCTCGAAGCTCGCCCGTCTGGTTGATGTCTATGGCCGCAGGCTACAGACACAGGAGACGATGACGGCACAGATCATCAATGCGCTGAACAACGCACTCAATCCACGCGGCGCTGCGGTTCTCGTGGAAGCCGAACACATGTGCATGTCCATGCGCGGTGTGCAGAAACACGGCTCATCGACCATCACCACGCAGTTCTCTGGTGTGTTCCGGGACGATCCGGCGGAACAGGCGAAGTTCTTCCAGCTGGTACGGGGTATGCGCTGAATATCGCATTGCTCATGAACCAGTCGGCAAGCCGTTGAAAAATCCCAACCTCTCCGTCATTGCAGCGATGACGGCGTTGGTATTATTTTCATCAGCATATCAGGCCTGAATTGTCATAACCCTTAGAATTGGACACGATCTGAACCGCACGTCGGACGTGATGAAATGGTCGCAACCACTTGTCAGTGCCGACACATAATGGATAGCGTCAATCAACTTGAGACCCAGCTTTCCGCCGTGCAACGCGGCTTGCCTCGCAAGCGGTCCATCTAAAGGGACCAACGCGATCTCACCGCTGCCAAACAGTCGATCATACGCCTGGACCGCAGCGAGATTGTCGTCCGTAAAGGGCTTGTAGAGGCACTCCGCTACCGTGATCTCATTGGTCACGAGCGTGCTGGCCGTGGCCTCAACTGAAACGAATAAATCATGCACTTTTTGCACGAATGAAGCATTTGCTTCGATGTAGTAGATCCAGATGTTCGTATCGACATACAGCCGCGAGCCTTTCGGAAACTCAACCATTCTCGCGCAGCCAACGGATGGTTTGATCGATTTCCTCCGCGCTGCGGTGCGTCTTTCCTGTCGAACCAGCGCCGCCAAGAGCGAGGACAGTCGTGAGGCGCCGGACAGGCACCAGCGCATCCTCGCGCTCAATCTCCTCAAGGTGCTTTTCCAGTGCCCTTTGCATCAGGAACGACCGCGAACGACGCGTCGTGGCAGCCGCTCTGTCAAGACGTTCGCGGGTATGATCTGGTAACCGAAGAGAAATCGTCGGGGATGATACGGGCATACAAGGGCTTTCATCAGAAGTCGCACATGCAGTCGATTGTAACACAAACGATGCTATTGGCAAAATGCTTCTCCCAGTCATGCAATCCTGCACGAATTGACTTCCGCCCTGTCAATCCCTCACAACCGCCTGATGTGGACCCAAAACACCCCCTACGCGCCTCCAGGCACGAAATCCGCGCTTGAGGAAGGCACCGCCCTCACACCGAGATTCGATGCGGATGGTCTGATCACGGCTGTGGTCACGGATCACGTCACAGGCGAGGTGTTGATGCTCGCGCACATGAATGCCGAGGCGCTCTCCCGGTCCATTGCCAGCGGTGACGCGTGGTACTTCTCCCGCTCTCGCCAGCAACTCTGGCGCAAGGGCGAAACATCGGGCAACACGCAAAAGATCGTCGAGATGCGTGTCGATTGCGACCAGGACGCGGTCTGGATCAAGGTGGAGCAAACGGGGCCTGCCTGTCACACAGAGCGCAGGAGCTGCTTCTATCGTACGGTGATTTCTCGCCAAGGCGGGCCAGCTCTTGTGCCATCAGATCCGAAAACTCACGGATAGTCCTGTTATCCCTCTGGTCACATTCGTGACGTAAACTCCCTTACATCAGGTTGGACCGTTTGAGGGTCCAATACCATGATGTGTGCGCCATGATGTTCATGCCAAGAATGCGCTCCGGTGAGACGCAGCTGAGGGAAAATACCGCCCGCGAGCCGATCATTGGCCTGGCGCTCGGCGGCGGATCGGCGCGTGGCTGGGCGCATATCGGCATTCTCAAGAAGCTCGATGAAGCTGGCATCCGTCCCAGGATCGTTGTCGGTACGTCGATTGGTGCCGTGGTTGGCGGCAGCTGGGCATCGGGCAAGTTGGCGGAGCTGGAAGTCTTCGCCCGCAGCATCAACAAGCGCTCGATGCTCGGCATGATGGACTGGAGCATGGCAGGGTCGGGTCTTCTGTCTGGCGACCGGCTGAAGAAGCAGCTGGACGAGCGCTTCAAGGGCGTCCTGATCGAGGATCTGCCTATCAAGTTCGCGGCCATCGCCACCGAAATCAAGACCGGCCATGAAATCTGGCTGACCCGCGGCTCCATCACTGATGCGATGCGGGCGTCCTATGCTTTGCCTGGCATTTTCGTACCGGTGAATATCGGTGGACGCTGGCTGATGGACGGAGCGTTGAGCAATCCGGTGCCAGTCGGCGTGGCAAGGGCGCTGGGTGCAGAAATGATCATTGCGGTCAACCTGCACACCGATGTGCTGGGTCGCTCCGGGGTCATCCATGCACATGGCGGACCGGACGCCTTGCCTGAAGCCCCCTCACCCGAACTGGACGAGGCCAGGCGCAGCCTGTTCTCGACCGTTTCAAACCGCATCCGGCATCCCTTCGGCGCATCGGCTCCAGTCGATGAAAAGGACGCGCGTCCCGGTATTCTCAGCGTGATGCTGGATGCCTTCAACATCACCCAGGACAGGATTGCACGCTCACGCCTGGCGGGTGATCCGCCCGATGTAACGGTGGGGCCGAAGATCGGCGGCATCGGCCTTTCCGAGTTTCACCGGGCTGAGGAAGCCATCGCTGCGGGAGAAGCAGCAGTGCTTCGCGTGATGGACGACATAATGGATATCAGGAAGGCGCTGACCGTGCGGTGAGCACACTGCGTCATTCAGCTCGCCATCTGGATGTAGTCGCGTAGCGAACGGCTTTCGGCCTCCGTCTCGGCAATGCGCTTTTTCACGACATCGCCGATCGAGATCATGCCCACAAGTTTGCCGTCCTTCAGCACGGGAATATGGCGGAACCTGCCCTTGGTCATCTCTTCCATGACATCGCTGATCATGTCTCCTTCGCCGCAGGTCACGACCTTCGCCGTCATATGCTCCGACACCGACTCACCCAGCGCGTCGCCGCCGCGCTTGGCCACGGCCCGAACGATATCGCGCTCTGACAGGATGCCCTTGAGCGAGCCATCGGCTCCGGTCACCACAACCGCGCCGATGCGCTTGTCAGCCAGCAGCTTGGCGACCTCGTGCAACGTCCGGTGGGGCTGCACCGTGAAAACGTCGCGCCCCTTGGCGGCGAGAATGGTCGAGACGGTCATGGCAAAACTTCTCCCGTGATGTGCGTCGTGACGATGCGAAACGGGCGAGCTCCCGGCTCACTGCGACAGTCTGACCAAGACGAAAGTCGAATGCAAGCGGTGATTACGCCTGCCCTCCACCCGGCTTGACCGGATCGAACAGCGGGAACAGCAGCAAACCCGCCAGAAAACCGCCAACATGGGCTTCCCAGGCGATACGCGCATCCGCGCCACCCAGCGGAATGCCAAGGCCCGCCAGCAGGTTGATGCCAAACCACACCGCGATGAAGACCAGGACATTCCGGTTGGCGAGGGCCACGGCAAGCGGCGCGGCCGGTCGCACCCAGGTCTCTGGCCCGACGCTGAAACCTGAAGGACCGACAGTGAACCGCAGGGCAGCCGCCGTCAGGCCGGACACTGCTCCCGATGCTCCGACCAGAACGGACACGTCGGCAGGGTTGAATGCTGCATGGAAAACAGCAGCAAGAGCCGCAGTCACCGCAAAGAAAGCAAAAAAGCGGATCACACCGCAGCGCTGCATGACGGGAGCGCCGAATGCCAGCGTCCACAGGCTGTTGAAGATCACGTGCTCCCAGCTGGCGTGCAGCACAGAATATGTCACCAGCGTCCACAGGTTGCTTTCGCCATCCGCCACAAAAGCCTCGAAGAGATAGCGGCGCAACGGCCCCGCAGGTGCGGCCGCTGTAGCCACGTCGCCCTGCACTGTCGCAAGGTCGGTCAACCCGATCGCAATGGAAAACCGTGCGGGAACAAACGCCGAGATATCCAGAAGCCTGATATCGGCATCCTCGAACAGGCCCAGGACAAAGGCGCGATAGGCGTGCAATCCCAGCATGAAGCCGATCAGCAGGATCAAGGCTGTGGGGGCGAAAAGGGCGGGTTCAGACCGCCGCGGCGCTGAAGGAAGATCGTCATGCATCACATCACCGCTATCATGCCCTCGGCAGAAACGGAAAGCAGAGACACGATCAAAAAAAAACGGGAGAGCGTTGCCGCTCTCCCGAGGGTCTGAAGGTATTAACGCGGTTGCCGGATGATCCCGGATAAGCCAATCACGCTCGACACCAAAAACCAGTGAATGGAGCCTTTTCCACTGCGCTAACAGCGAAAACCAGTGACTTGAGAGTGACAGAAGTTACCAAAACCTCAATAGTAAGTCTCCGTTAAGGTTAAGACGCGCGGCCAATCCATGTTCGGTATATCGTCCGGCACATCGTCCGGCACATCATTTGCTGCCTTTCTGCCAAACAGTGCTCCGGGCCATGCCCGGCGGCCTGAAGCAGGACAATCACGGCCCTGTTCAAGGGGCGGGTGGGACAAGGTGGAATGATATGAGACATCCGGCAACCAAGGCGCTGTACGACCACTGGTGCAGCCTGAAGCACGGCAGCATCATTCCCGACCGCAACGATCTGGAGCCTGCAGAAATCGGCGCGATTCTCCAGGATATTTTTATCCTGGGTGCGCAACCCCATGGCCCTTGGGTCTATCGTGTCGCGGGGACACGCCTATCCGCCTTTGCCCGCCGCGAACTGAAGGATGAAACATTCGACCGCTGGTGGCGCGCCCTCGACAGGAGTGATGCCCGCCGCCTGATCGCCGGTGTTGCAGAAGATGGAATGCCGATGATCGGGGGCGTCAGCGGTCTTGGTGCGGACCAGACCCGACATGAATTCGAGCTGCTGCTGCTCCCGCTGCGCCATGGTGGTCGCCCTGGTTTGCGCATGGTCGGTGGGCTGTTCCCTGCGCCCGCCACCACGCACCAACTCGGTGTCCAGATCGATGAATTGAGCCTGACGAGCATTCGCACCCTGCTGCCGGTCAGCGAGGGAACGCCGTATTTTGGTTCCCCAATCGCTGATCTCGGCGGAGCGTTGGAGCGCAGACGCTCCTTGAGACTGATCCAGGGTGGGGCCATTAACTGACGCAAAGTCAGGCAATGCTGAAATGAGCTGTGAAAGCTACAATGTCTAAGAGGATTTTAACACCTTCGAAGCAATATCGAGGCTGAAATCCCCAAGTAACCAGACAAGACATGTTCGGATCCGTCGCACGCAAGCACGCTCAACCCATGGAACGCCGCCGCCACCAGCGCGTCGATGTCCAGGTCATGGGTCGCTACATGCTGGAATCGCGCCGCGAATATCCGTGCCAGACTGTCAACATCTCTCCCGGCGGCCTTGCCATTCTGGCTCCCGTGATGGGCAATCTTGGCGAACGTGTCGTTGTCTATCTGGATCAACTCGGTCGCGTCGAGGGAACGGTCAGTCGACAATTCCAGAACGGGTTCGCCATTGCCTTCTCGGCCACAGTGCGCAAGCGCGACAAGCTTGCCTCGCAGCTGACGTGGCTTGCCAACCGCCAGATTCTCGGCTTGCCGGAAGATCGCCGCCATGATCGCGTGCCAGCGCGCATTCCCCGCACGGTCATCACGCTCGACAATGGCCAGCAGGTTGTTGCCCGGCTCATCGACATCTCGACATCGGGTGCCGGTATCTCCACGGACCTCAAGTTGGCGATGGATCAGCGCATCGTGGTCGGCAAATTGCCTGCCAAGGTGGTCCGTGTGTTCGAGGGCGGCGTTGCCGTCGAATTCGGGCGCATCCTGACCGCTCCAGAGGTCGACAGCGACGTTTCCGTCTCGCTGTAAACACCAATCCCACCCATTTTACGAAGGGCCAGCCATCGCGCTGGCCCTTTTCGTTTGGGTCATCCCAGCTGTTAACCCTTTGTTAAGGACTTGATTGCGAGCAGCCACAGCCTCCATTACACATTAACGCATCGTTAAGGTTTGAGGCGACGGTGTGATGCTTAGAGCGACAATGATCGGGTTGGGAATGATGGCCGCAGCGTTGAGCCCGGCGCTCGCGCAAGGCTCTGCTCCCATCACCACGGCCGCTCTGGTTGTCGCTGATACGCTTCCCCCTATTGGCTGGGTGCAGTTCTGCGGTGAAAACCCTGAGGATTGCCAGGTCAAGGAACTCCCCGCGCGTCCTGCCCTGCTCGACGACAAGCGCTGGCGCCAGCTCGTCCGCATCAACCGCGACGTGAACGATGCCATCGAACCTGTTTCCGATCTCGAGCATTGGGGCGTGTTGGAGAAGTGGTCCTATCCGACCGACGGCAAAGGCGATTGCGAGGATTACGTGCTCGAAAAGCGCAAGCGCCTGATGGACGCTGGCTGGCCCCGCCAGGCACTGCTGATCACCGTCGTGCGCGACAGGAAGGGCGACGGCCACGCTGTCCTCACGGTCAAGACAGATCGGGGTGATTTCGTCCTCGACAACCAGGAGGTCCGCGTGAAGGCCTGGACCGACACTGGATATCGTTTCGTCAAGCGCCAGTCCGCCGAACATCCCAACAAGTGGGTGTCGCTTGGCGGCGTCGATGCCGGGATCATCACGGCGAACCGCTGACAGGCGCTCTCCCGGCACGGTGACCCGGGGCTTAAGGGCCATCGTCAACACAAGCTTTCCACAAACTGCAGAATGCGCTCCGTTCAGAAACGGACAACGTCCATGGGCCCCACTGAATCAACGCTTTAGCTGGTTAATGCAACAGGTGTCAGGTTTCGTAAACTTACCCAACTCTCTCCAATCACTTGAGAAAAGCTGAATCTCGACCCCCAACTTTGCACTGAATTTCTCAAGCAGACACGAAATTCGACCTGCCATCGTGTCTTTCATGACGACGGAGAAAATCATGTCTGGATGGAAGCTCGGGATAGCGGCAGCGGTGGCTGGCTTGATCTCGCAGGGGTCTGCAACCGCGAGCAGCCCAATGACAGCCTTTGCACAGCCCGGACAGGAAGCAACGTCACCCATTGGCTGGGTGGAATTCTGTCAACAACCTGAACACCGTACGGATTGTATCGTCCAGCCCATGCGAGCCGCGGACGCCGATCTCGATGAAAAGCGCTGGCGCGATCTTCTGGCGGTCAATGCGCGTGTCAACCGCGAGATCGAACCTGTGACCGACATGGACCATTGGGGCGTGGCCGAGCGCTGGTCCTATCCGACCGACGGCAAGGGCGACTGCGAGGACTACGTTCTGGAAAAGCGCAAGCGCCTGATAGCCATCGGTTTCCCCCGCCAGTCCCTGCTGATCACCGTCGTGCGCGACAAGAAGGGTGATGGTCATGCCGTGCTCATGGTGCGCACGGACAGAGGTGACTTCGTGCTCGACAACCAGGAGCAGAAGGTGAAGCTGTGGACAGAGACGGGTTACAAGTTCGTCAAGCGCCAATCGCAAGAGAACCCGAACCGCTGGGTTTCACTGGGCAATGTCGACACGACCACCTTCACCGCTAAAAACCGCTGAGGGGCGATCGGTCCTCAGACCAGCTTCAGCCCCTCGGCAAAACGCTTCCAGTTCCTGGCATAAGCCGTGGCTGATCCCGTGATGCGGGCTGCAGCGGCAGCGTCCAGCGTGCGGATCGCCTTGGCCGGAGACCCCACGATCAGGGAGTTGTCAGGGAAGATCTTGCCTTCGGTTACCAGCGCACCGGCACCCACGAGGCAATTGTTCCCGATCACGGCACCGTTGAGAATGATGGCACCCATGCCGATCAGCGTGTTGTCGCCAATGGTGCAGCCATGCAGGATGGCCCGGTGCCCGATAGTGCAGTTCTTTCCGACGCTCAGTGGAAAGCCCATGTCGGTATGGAGCATCGCGTGCTCCTGGATATTGGAGCCTTCGCCGATGGAAATCAGTTCGTTGTCGCCACGCAACACCGCGCCGAACCAGATGCCAACGCCCTGCTCCAAGGTGACACGCCCGATGACATGGGCATCCGGCGCAACCCAGAACGTGCCGTCAGCGGGTGTGAGGGGAGCAATGCTGTCGAGCGTATAAAGAGGCATGATGAACTCCGCCAATTTTCAAGGAGGTTGTTTGGAAACGCGTGCCGACCTCATCCTGAGCCCGTCGAAGGATGATCCAGCTTGCGCCAGACCGTTCTCATTGACCCTTCGACAAGCTCAGGGTGAGGCCTTTGGCGATGTCAATCCGATGGTCCCAACAGGCGCTTCGATCTGTCCACGTCCCCTCAACCACGACCCTCAGACCAGGAGCAAGCTGACCAGGTTCAGCATCACCCGACCTGCAGCCATGCCCCAGAGGCAGGCGATCACGGTGGCGAGCCAGACGAAGAAGATGGAGCGCCGTTCGAAGCGTCGGCCACGAATGGTGTTGCGCAGGATGATGAAGGGCGCGGTCATGACCACGAGCGGCACCGCCAGCGCCGCGCCCCAGCCGCCACGCTGCAACAGCGAGAAGCTTGGCGGCGTGTCGGTCAGATACTGGAAGGCGCTGAAGAGCAGGCCAGAAAGAGCCATGCCGAACATCAAGGCCCGCACGGCATCCAGTTGAAGGGGTTCAAACGCAACCATGACGCAACTCCACGCACGAAAACTATGGTTGATCATCCGTTAACGGCGCGAAATCCGCAAGTGATCAGGCTTGGGACAGCGCCCGAATCATGAAACGTGGTGAACAGCCGACGTCCGGGGACATCACCGCCACACCATGCCACCCATCAAGACAGCGCTGATGATTGCGGGCCTTGCGGTGGCTGGCATCGGCATGGGCCTCGCCATCAATGCTTTTAAGGTCGGATCAGTTGCGCCAGGTACGGCAGAGATTGTCCCTGTCACGATCAACAACCTGCGTCTCGCCATCCCGCAGGATTATCTGCGCGGAGGCACCCTGCCCCGTGGCGGAACCAGCGAGCGGATTGATCTCGTTGTCCGCTTTCCTGCCATGGCTGCGGCAGGCATCCCGCCTGCCACGACGACGGAAATGTCGGCAAATGATCCGCGCACTCTGGTCTTCGTGGCGGTGCTGCGCGGCGACGGCGTGCTGGACCCGTCGGAGCGTCCGCAGGAACTCTACGGGCGCTTCCTGGAGCCGGACACCTGGGAGAATCCCGGCGGTCTGCTGCTCCGGCGGTTTGAAGCGGGCAGCCCGTACGAAGACGAGGAACTCTTCATCGCTCCACCCGATGGCCGCGTCTTTGCCGCCCGCTGCCGCAAGCCCGGCAAGGCGACCGCAGCCATCGGCGAAGCCTGCCTTTGGCGTTTCCGGCAAGCCGGTGCCGATGTGCAGGTTCGCTTTTCGGTAGAGATGCTGCCGCAATGGGAGGCGATGGCGACGGGCGTCGGTAAGCTGTTGGAGCGCTGGACCGCCCGGTAGGCGCTACAAGGCAAATCGCTGCCGATAGCCTGCGGGCGTGGTGCCGAGCTGATTGCGGAAATGCAGGCGCAGTGTCTCGCTGGAGCCGAAGCCGGAGAGGTCCGCCACGACATCCACCGACAGATCGCGCCGCTGTTCCAGAAGCTCGCGGGCGCGATGGATCCGTTCACGGATGATCCACGCCCCAAAGGGAGGGTTTATAAGCTGCACAGACGCTCGGTTTCTACGAACCGCAACTTTGTAATCACGGACATTTCCTGAGTGCACTCGACCAGCCGCACGGCAAGATAACCAAGTGAAAAATGAGGGAATGGCCCACCAACCCTCACTCCGGTCTGAGCCTCACTCCAGATCGGTATCCAGGATCGACATGGTGAAGCTGTAGGAACGGTCACCATCCTCATCGTCAAGGAACACGATGCCAATGAACTCGTCACCGATATAGACTTCAGCGGAATCGTTCTTCTTCGGGCGCGCCTGCACCTTGATGGCGGCGTTGCTGAAAGTCTGGCGCAGGTAGGTCTCGACCTTCTGCAGTTCCGCTTTTTCCACGTGACGCCTCTTGGAGTAGTTGTTGTTTGGGCCGGAGGAGTGCCACGCGCAACATGGGCTGGCAAGGGACTTTTCCACCCCACGACTTCACGGCTATTCAATTCAGGCGTCATGCCCTGCCTTGGGCTGGGTGTTCACGCTTTGAGAAACGATGGCAAACCCCTTGGCAACGTCATCGACCTGTCACAGACTGCGCATTGAACGACGACAGATGGCGAAAAACGCCTGGATGGCTTGAGGGAGACACAGATGACGGATGGCGGCGAGCTCAACACCACGCTTCTGCGCTCCCAGCGCTGTGAACTGGCCGAGGACGTCGGCAGCAATGCCTCAGTCAATCCCACCATGGGCGAAATTATCGCACAACGCATGTCACGGCGCGATCTCGCCAAGGGCATTCTCGCCGTTTCGGCCATCACCGCCATTGCTTCGCCCCTGATTGGTGCAGGCGAGGCGAGGGCGCAAGCTGCCAACACCACGCCCTCCTTCAACTTCAAGGAAATTGCGGCGGGTTCGGATGACAAGCACTACGTCGCGGAGGGCTATGACGCCGATGTCCTGATCCGCTGGGGTGACCCGGTTCTGCCCGGTGCGCCGGAATTCGACGCGTATCAGCAAACGCCGGCCAAGCAGGCCGGACAGTTCGGCTACAACAACGATTATCTCGGCTACATCCCGATCGATGGCAAATCCGATCACGGGCTGCTGTGCGTCAACCACGAATACACCAACGAGGAATTGATGTTCCCCGATTTGCCAGGCAGGCAGGACATGGGGCGCGCGTACGGCACCAACTTTGCCCAGATGACCAAGGCCCATGCCGATATCGAGATGATGGCGCATGGCGGCTCCGTCGTTGAAGTGCGCAAGGTCTCCGGCAAATGGCAGGTGGTGAAGGACTCGAGGTTCAACCGTCGCATCACGGCGGAGACGGAAATGATGATCACTGGCCCTGCCGCCGGGCACGAGCGCATGAAGACCAACGCCGACCCCACCGGAACGCGCGTCAGGGGCATGTTCAACAACTGTGCGGGCGGCCGCACGCCCTGGGGCACTTGGGTGACCTGCGAGGAGAACATCAACGGTTATTTCTGGGGACGCATCACCGAGCAGCACCCGGAGTTCCGCAACTTCCGCCGCATGGGCATCCCCGGAAACTGGCAGAACTGGGGACAGTATCACGATCGCTTCGATATCCAGAAGGAGCCGCGCGAGGCCAACCGTTTCGGCTGGGTGGTGGAGATCGACCCGTTCGATCCCACTTTCGTACCGCGCAAGCGCACTGCACTTGGCCGTTTCAAGCATGAGGGAGCCGCCGGTATCACCAACAAGGACGGTCGCTATGTGATCTATCAGGGCGACGATGAACGCTTCGACTACGTCTACAAGTTCGTGACCGAAGGCAAGGTCGACCCCGCCAACCGCGCTGCCAACATGGACCTGCTGGACAAGGGCACGCTCCAGGTCGGGCGCTTCGACGCGACTGGCGCGGGCGAATGGCTGGCTCTGGTCCATGGGCAAGGTCCGCTGACCGCCACCAATGGCTTCAACAGCCAGGCCGATGTGGTGATCGAGGCACGCCGCGCCGCCGATCTGCTGGGTGCGACCAAGATGGATCGCCCAGAGGATGTGGAAGCCAATCCCGTGACCAACAAGGTCTATGTGATGCTGACCAACAACAGCCGTCGTGTGGCAGGACAGGTGGATGCGGCCAATCCGCGGTCGGACAACCGCTTCGGCCACATCATCGAAATCACCCCGCCCGATGCCGATCACACGGCGACCATGTTCACCTGGGAAATCCTGGTGAAGTGCGGCGATCCATCAGTCGCCTCAGTGGGGTCCACCTTCCACCCGAACACGACGAAGGATGGCTGGTTCGGAATGCCGGACAATTGCGCAATCGATGCGCTCGGTCGCCTGTGGATTTCAACCGATGGCAACAGCCAGACACGCACCGGCCGCGCCGATGGTGTGTGGGCAATGGAAACGGCAGGCACGCAGCGCGGCACGTCGAAGCTGTTCTATCGCGTGCCCAACGGAGCGGAACTGTGCGGCCCGGAATTCACGCCCGACATGGAAACGTTCTTCGTGGCGGTGCAGCATCCGGGCGAGCCGGACGACGACGATCCGACATCGAAGCCTGCAAGCTTCACCAACGTTTCGACGCGCTGGCCCGACTTCAAGCCAAACGTTCCGCCACGGCCCTCGATCGTGGCCATCACGAAGAAGGGTGGCGGGAAGATCGGGGTGTGAGTGAGGCGTGCGCTCCTGCGGAGGGGTTGAAGTGGAAAATCACTAACATCGCTGCACACCCCTTATGCTTGCTTAACTTAGTCAGCGATCATATTTGACAACCTATTCGATTTTAGATTTGGGACATAAAGTGTGCAGTCAAATCTTAGGTTCGCATGATCATTATGAAGCAAATGAAATAGCGGCCAGTCTCGGGGGCGTCGGATGACCCTTACTCTTCAAGTGCCTGGAGACGGAAATACGCTTCACGCGGCACTCGTTGCCGCCGCAACAGGAGCAACAGGCGGCTTTGCTGCGTTTGCGTTCGCTACCTCCACCGGCATCGACACAGCCTTTGCTGAGCCTACAGTTGGCAAACTCCTCGATACTGGGCAGTTCCATCTTGTGGTCGGCCTCGACGCGATCACCGACACGGCAGCGGTAGCCGCGCTCAAAACCGCGAAGGCCGCGCATCCAAATGCATCCGTATCGATGTTCTACAACCCTAAGGGTGGCGTCCTGTACCATCCCAAGACGATGTTCTTTAAGCGGCCGACGGGCGGGCGGTGCCTCACCGGATCGGGCAACCTAACCCTTGGTGGCCTTCGCAACAATTGGGAGGCATTCTGGAAAGCGGACGTCTCTGTGGCTGACGCGACCATGCTTGAGGCTCAATGGACCAAGTGGATATCTGATCACAAAGACAATCTGCTTTCCGTGGACGACCCGCGGGTCACTGCGCAAGCCGCGCTCAATGCGACAACGAGGGCGAAAATTCAGAAGGCGGTGAAGGAGACCGATGCTGAGGCACTTTCCGCGCTTGAGGAGGAGGCAGCCGAGGCGGCCTCTCTGAACCCGTTCTTGATTGCTGAGGTGTCAAAGAACCGACCGGGGCAATTCGACATGGGAATTAGTACTTTTCAAGATTTTTTCGGCGTGACGATTGGCAAGCCTCGAGAAGTCACCTTTTATCAGGTAAAACGAGATGGGGCGCTTGAAGTGTCTGAGCATCCACACCCCGTGAAGGTAAAGAGCAGCAACTATCGCTTTGAGGTCAAGGCGCTCAAGGGGCTACAGCACCCATCCAACGACCACTTCATCCTGGTGTTTGAGCGTATCGGCAAGGCGGAGTACCGGTATGTGCTTCTGAAGCCCGACGAGGCAGGCCACACGAGCGTGCAGAAATTCCTGAACGACAACTACGTCGTCTCCGGAAAATCGAAGCGCAGGGTGGTGGTTACCCAGAGCGACGTCCATGCTGCCTGGGCCGACAACCCTTTGCTTCTCCACTAGCGACAGAGCAGCAACACCTCAGTAGTGCCCTTGGCAGCCTTGTTCAGCGACGTCGAATTGAGCTTCATATGCTCCAGGTTCGTCAACTGTTCTACCCAGACGTCCTTGAAGTGCAGCTTGGCGAGGCTGATTACAGCATCTAGCGCCATGACCCGGGGCCTAGCTGACATGGTTGGGTCGTATCCGGAATAGGAGAGGACGAGCGGCACTTGGAGTTTCGCCACCCCTGCGAAAAGTGCCGAGAATGCTGCCGGTGCCTCCGACTTGATGCAGAACGGCGACTGATGTCGGCCCGCTCGGTAGCCGCCGCGGCTTTGGATGTCACCACCGCCGAGGTTGCTCTTCGTGATGGTGGGATCGTCCCCCAAGGCTATGGTCTCAAGGCTATGGTAGAAGCGACTGTAGTGATCGCGGGTGTATGGCGGATCTGCATAAACCACCGACGGCTTGAGTGCAGGCTTGGCCAGCGCCTCCCGGAAGTCCGCTCGAACCGCCACATGGTCGCGCCTGGTGAACGCTAGCCCTTCATAATGTCGGAGATAACTGATGAAAATCGCCCTGGCGGAGAGCCTACGTTCAACGACTATTTTCTTGACAACGTGGTGCTTCGCCGCACCGAATTTGTCTCTTGGCCGTATCGGTTGGGCGAACTGCTTGCCTATCGAATTTACCAGGTGGCTCGCGGTGCTGAGTGTTGCGGCCAGAAGGATCGTGCTTTGGCTGTTGCGCGTCAGATCAGCGATGGCGTCCAATTCAACGGCCTGCGCATAGCTGAAGTATTGCCCACCGAAGTGCCGCACGCACACTGTGTCGGCACCAGCCAGCCCAAGTGTCTCGATCCTTGCCCTCGTCTCACGCACTGCGTCGCCGAGCGACGAAAACAGATCATCGGTACCCAGGCTCGCAAGGTTGCCAAACTCAAGGAGCTTGCAAAGTGGCTCGATGTCTCCGCGTATTGCGTCGAGCGCAACCTCGTTCTCTAGCTTGATAAGCGGCTCGACTGCCCACCGGAGTGCGGTTCCGCGGTTGTCCTCGCCGAGAGCCTTTTCGACCGAAACCACAGACCTGTTTGGATCACCGTTCAGGACGGCCTCTGCAAGCACTCGCGCATATTCCTGGATGTCAACCGCCATAACCTGACGACGCTGGGAGAGATATCGTGATACGGTAGCCGATCCGGAGAAAAGGTCGCAGACCGGGCCACCCGACGGGTCGAGGCGGTCAACGGCTCGTTCTATGGCTGCAAGAACCCGCAGTTTGCTACCGAGATAGTGGATCGGTCGGAAGATGAAGCCAGGAGCAGTCTCACTGAACCACTCACCCCTCGGATTCCGAGCTTTTATCACGCTATTTTTGGGCAAGACTGTACTATCCTATTAGCCTTGAACTCGAATCAGCCGAGAAGCGGCATAACAACAAAACACCTTGAAAAACATGAGAAGCAAGCCAATAGCCGCTGCTACGATAGTTCCGCTACCGCGCTTGTTGCTCGGAAGCAACGACTTCACGTACGAGGCAAACTTGTGTGTCGGAGAGGCTCAGACCGGCAGCGCAATTGTCCACGGCGATAACCTAGCGGTCCTCGACTCTCTCGGCGACGCGATCAAGGGACGCGTAAAGTGCGTCTATATCGACCCACCATATAACAATGCCGAGGTCTACAGGCATTACGATGATAGGCTCGGTCGGCGTGTCTGGCTGGATCGCATGACCCTCCGCATGAAAGCGCTGAGGGAGACGCTAACGTTCGATGGGTCCCTCTGGGTCTCGATTGACGATAGTGAGTTGCACAACCTTAGGCAAATCGGCGACGATGTGTTCGGGCCTGAGAACTTCATCTCGACGGTGGTCTGGAACCACCGCAAGACCAGAGAAAACCGCAGGCCGTTCTCTACGAATCACGAGTACATCCTGTGTTTCGCTAAGAGCGCGGAGTCGTTTAAACGTTCGAGAAACCTGCTGGCCGCACCGCTCGAGATACTCAATCGTTACAAGAATCCGGATCTGGATCCCAGGGGGGCGTGGCAGTCGGTGTCGGCCAACGTGCAGGACGGTCACGCTACCAAATCGCAATTCTACACGCTGGTTGCACCGAACGGACGATTCCACCAACCACCGAAAGGGCGCTGCTGGATTTATAACAAACCGAAGATGGAGGGCGAGATATGTTCTGGTCGCGTCTACTTCGGCCGCGATGGGAACGCTGTTCCGCGCCTCAAAAAGTATCTTAGCGAGGCAAGGATTGGGGTCGCTCCTTCGACGCTCTGGATGGCTGACGAGGTAGGCACCACGGATTCCGCGAAGAAACACCTTATGGCGTTGCTGACCAAAGAGGCCGTTTTTGATACACCAAAACCTGAAGGGCTGGTGCAACGTATCCTCCACATCGCCAGCAATCCGGGTGACCTTATCCTCGACGCCTATTTGGGGTCCGGGACCACAGCGTCGGTCGCCATGAAGATGGGGCGTGAGTTCCTTGGTATCGAACAGGGACCTCATATTGTTACGCACTGCGTGAAGAGACTGCAGGTCGTTCACGATGGCGAAGCAGGTGGCGTCAGCCCATTGGTTGGATGGAAAGGGGGTGGAGGCTGCGCCTTTTTCTCACACCGCTCCAAGCTTACACGCGTCTAATTTGCCTGCTCTATTATGAAACGCCCTAGTAAATTGGTGGCCGCTGCGGGACTCGAACCCGCACGGGCGTTGCCCGAGGCATTTTAAGTGCCTTCCGTCTACCAATTTCGGCAAGCGGCCTATCGTATTCCAGTTGTTCTACCCACGCCCGCGGCTCATGTCAGCCAGCGTTCGGCTTATGTCAGGCGTTATCTGGCACGGATCGGCCTAAGCGCATGATCAGGTTAGCGAATTTTGCCGACATGCGAGGTTTAAGTCCCTTGCGTCTACCAGTTTCGCCATGTCCGCACAGCGTTGACCGGGTTAGCGGCTCATCGGAGAATCGGCAAGCACGCTCGCCATCACCTCACAACAGTGCCCGCTTGCTCGCGGCCTCTTCCTGTGTCGCGGCATAGTCGATCTTGCCCGAGCCAAGCACCGGGATCTGTTCCAGCACCAGGATGGCACGCGGCACCCACAGTTCCGGAAAGCCCTGCGCCTTGGCATGGGCGGAAAGCGCCTGGCGGTCGGCATTGCCCTGCTCTGTTACCAGCACGATCTGCTCGCCCTTGCGCGGATCGGGCAGTGATACCGCCACATGGTTCACGCCGGGCCACAGATCGGCCACCATGGTCTCGATGGCAGCCAGTGACACCATTTCGCCTCCAAGCTTGGCGAAGCGCTTGGCACGGCCCTTGATGGTGATGCAGCCATCATCATCGATAGTCACGATATCGCCCGTATCGTGCCACCCGCCTTCTGGCGGCTGAATGACGCCGGGGGTGTCCGCCAGCATGTAACCCGCCATGATGTTGGGGCCTTGCACGACAAGCTTGCCGCCCTCCTCGATGCCCTGCACGGGATCGAGACGCCAATTGATGCCCGGCAGCAGGCGGCCCACAGTGCCGGTCTTCGACATTTCTGGCGTGTTGCAGGCCAGAACAGGTGCGCATTCCGTACAGCCATAGCCTTCGAGGATGGTGGTGCCGAAGGGATCCCACAGCCGTCGCGTTTCGTCCTTCACGCGCTCGGCCCCGGTAATGACGTAGCGCACGCTCGACAGATCGTCCTTCTCGGCAGCACGCGCATAGCCGACCAGGAAGGTGTCGGTGCCAAACAGCAGCGTGGCCTTCACCTTGCCGATCAGGCGGGGAACCTCGCGGTAATGCAGCGGGCTGGGGTAAAGCACCACCTTCATGCCATGCAGAACCCCCAGCATGAACCCGGCTGTCAGGCCGTAGGAATGGAACATCGGCAGCGGGTTCATCACCACATCGGCGGGCGAGATGAAACTTGCGCCATGCGCCGCAATCTGCCGCGTATTGGCGATGATGTTGCCATGGGTCAGCACCACGCCCTTGGGCTTGCCCTCTGAGCCTGAGGTGAACAGGATAACGGCGGGGTCATCGCGTTTCGTGCGTGCCGCCAGAGAACGCGCCCTGAGCTTGGCATCGATCACGCCACACACCTTGTCCAGCGTGCCGATATCGCCCCGGATATCATCGAGCCAGACGATCCGCCTGCCCTCTCCAAGAGCCGCCACAACATCATCCAGCTTGGCGTTCTCGATGAACTTGCGGGCCGTGATGATGGTCGCAATTCCAGCAGTCTCGCAGGCCGATTTCAAGTTGCGAAGGCCGGCTGAAAAGTTGAGCATCACCGGCACGCGGTTGCGGAACATCAGGCCGAACATGGTCACCGCGAGACCGTTGACGTTGGGCAGCAGCACGCCAACGTTCTCTCGCTCTACTGTCCCCACGCAGACCTTGCGGCCAAGCACCATCGCGCCCAGGATCAACCGGTCATAGGGCAGAGCAGTGCGATCCTGATCCTCGACAATGTCCTTGCTTCCACCATAGCGGTCGCGGGCATCAAGCAGCGCTTGCGGAATGGACAGATCAGCGGTTGGCACCTCGAAGGCGCTGAAAGCGGCAGACTGGGTCATTGAGGCCCTTATTTGGCAAGAATGCGTTTCCTCGCAGGGCAGAGTGTCGTGAATGAACAGTGCTGTCGAGAGGCGATTTCCGCACTCGGCACTCAATCACGCTGCCGCAGCCTCGCGCACAGACACCATGCGCTTCTGCTCCTCATCCCAGAACCTAAGCTTGATGCATGACAGGCTCTCGATGAAGCCGAAGCGCCGAATGCTTGCAAGCTCCGGAAAATCCCGCATCACGGTTGGCAACTTGTAATAGGGAATGCGGCTGTAGAGATGATGCACATGATGCACGCCGATATTGGCAGTAAGCCAGCGGAAGGGTTGCGGCAGGTCATAATGCGACGAACCATAAAGTGCGGCTTCCGCCAGCGTCCATTCCCCACTTTCCGCCCAGTAACTATCTTCGAACTGGTGCTGCACGTAGAACAACCACACGCCGATCGAGCCCGTTATCAGGCAGATTGGCAGATGCACCATCAGGAAGGCTTTCCACCCAACGAGCCACATCATGCCGCCCCAGACGGCCGCCAGCGCTACGTTCGTTCCCATGGCACTGATCCAGAACATCGTGCCAGCCCGCATGAAGCCGAAAGGCAGGCGCTGCTTGAGCATGAAAACAAAGGCTGGTCCGATACCGAATATCACCAGTGGAAAGCGATAGAGGCGATAGCCAAAGCGCTGCAACCGGGACATGTCACGGTATTCGCGCACCGTCAGCGTGTCGATGTCGCCATGGCCGCGCCTGTCGAGGTTCCCTGAGGTGGAATGGTGTTTGGCGTGGCTGTGCCGCCAGACCTGATACGGTGTCATCGTCAGCACGCCAATGGTGCGCCCTACCCAGTCGTTCCATTCCCGCTTTTCGAAGAAGGAGCCATGACCGCAATCATGCTGGATCAGGAACAGTCGAACGAGAAACAGCGACGTCAGCACGCAGCACAACAAGGTAAGCCAGTAACTGACGGATAGCGAAAGATACGCCAGCCCCCAGAGGCCGAAAAACGGCAGCGCAGTCACTGCAATTTCGAAGAAACTCTGCCGCTGGTCGGGCGTTCGATAGGGCGCGAGCAACTTCATCCAGTCGCGCGCAAGGGTTGACGTTTCGGAGGACGGAGTGTCGAGCAAGGGGCAAGCTTTCGGTTGATGGGCCTTGAATAGCGGCAGATCACGATTCTGCCAAATCACGGGTTTGCTAGGTCACGGAAGGCTGAGATCAGCCAGTTGACCCTTCGCGGATCGGCGGCTGGAAGGTGAAGCCCATGTCCCACGGGAAATAGATCCAGGTGTCCTGAGAAACCTCGGTCACGAAGGTGTCCACCAATGGGCGGCCCGCCGGTTTGGCATAGACTGTGGCGAAATGTGCCTTGGGCAGCATATTGCGCACCACCTTGGCCGTTTTGCCGGTGTCCACGAGGTCATCGACCACGAGCACGCCCTCGCCGCCATTCGTGCCGGTGATAACATCGTCGATGCCCTTCAGCACCCTGAGTTCGCCCTGCCCGGTGTAGCTGTGATAGCTGGCGATACAGACCGTCTCGATCACCTTGATCTCCAACTCGCGCGCGATGATTGCTGCAGGCACCAAACCTCCCCGCGTGATGCAGACAATGGATTTGAACGGTCCGCGTTCAGCCAAGCGCCATGTCAAGGCACGGGTGTCGCGGTGGAGCTGGTCCCAGGACACGGGAAAAGCCTTGTCGGATGAGGGAGTTGCCATGGTTTCTGCCGTCTTCTTCTGCTTTGTGTTTGCCGCCCACCAGCTTTCAGGCAGGCACGTTGTCGGATTGAAGCGTTGCAATGGCGCCCGTGATCGCCACAACGGCGGCATCGACCAAACTTTTGTCCTTGCCGCGCACCACGATCTGATTGCGAAAACCGCCATTCAGGAAGGATGGATAAGAGCCAATGCTGACGCCGACATGGGTGGCCGCGATAGCGCCCAGCGCTTTGGCATAGATGCCCTCGGGCAAGCCGTTGGCATCGATGCTTTCGGCAATCATCTTGGCTCCTGTCACCAGGCCAGTCGCGGCGTCATCAAGCATCGCCTGCATGATCGAAGGCACCCCAGCCATGACGATGACATTGCCGATGCGGAAGCCAGGCGCACGCGAAATCGGGTTTTCGATCAGATCGGCACCTGCAGGGATGCGGGCCATGCGCAAGCGGGCTTCGTTCAATTCGCCCGGCTGGTAGCGCTCCTGCAGCATGGCAACGGCCCGCGGATCATGATCGATGGACACACCGAAGGCTTTCGCCACACAATCCGCCGTGATGTCGTCGTGGGTCGGACCGATGCCGCCGGTGGTGAAAACATAGGTGTATCGGGCGCGCAGCGCGTTCAGCGCCTCCACGATATCGGTCTCGTCATCGGGAACAACACGCACCTGCTTCAGGTCAATTCCGATGGCGGTCAGATAGTCCGCGATATAGCCGATATTCTTGTCCTTGGTCCTGCCCGACAGGATCTCATCCCCGATCACGAGGATGGCGGCGGAGACAACGTCTTGCGAAGGAACGGACATTCTGGCTCTGTAGCGGCGCTTGCCCTCGCAATTCAAGCGCCTTGCGGCGTTTCGCGCGGAATGCCACAGGCTCTTTTCTAGAGACGGACGATTCCTGAATGCGGTTTCGCGCACCCCTTGTCGAAGGACGCCTCGTTCAGCGCTACAAACGCTTCCTGGCGGATGTGGCGTTGCCCGATGGCAGCGTGATCACAGCGCACTGCGCCAATCCCGGCGCGATGCTCGGCCTGAAACAGCCTGGTGCCCGCGTGTTCCTGGCGCCGGCGGCCAATCCGAAGGCGAAGCTCTCGTATTCGTGGGAATTGATAGAGGCCGACTTGCCAGGCGGCCAACAGCTCGTCGGCATCAACACGGCCAATCCGAATCGGCTTGCGGAGGAAGCGATCCTCAGTGGACAGATTCCTGAACTCTCGGGCTACGAAACCTTCCGACGCGAGGTGAAATATGGCGAAAACAGCCGTGTGGATATTCTCGTGACCGATCCCGCCAGGCCACCCAGTTTCGTCGAGGTCAAGAACTGTCTCCTCATGCGGATCAGTGGCTTGGCGGATTTTCCGGATTCTGTGACGCAGCGAGGCTCCAAGCATCTGGCCGAACTGGC
>JANNEO010000043.1:0-21880 GCA_031378805.1 Hyphomicrobiales bacterium | reverse complement strand
GTCTTCCTCGCTCGCCCTGGCGAAGAGCTTGACCGTGAGAATATTGGTGTAGCTGTCGACGATGCGGCCCGTGAGCTGCGAGCGGCTTTCCGACATCGCCTTGGCGGTTTCGCCGATTTTCGGCACGAAATGGCGCAGCATCACGGCATAGGCTCCCAGCCAGAGCACCATGGGGATGGCGAGCCGCCAGTCCTGCGTCAGCAGCACCAGCAGCGCTCCGACGCCGTAGATCGCGATATAGAGAACGATATTGACGATAGTCGTGGTGCTGGAGCGCAGCGCGTAGCCCACCTGCATCACCTTGTTGGCGATGCGGCCCGCAAAATCTGCCTGAAAGAACGGCCAGCTCTGGCGCACGACATGCCAGTGGCTCTGCCACCGCACCATCGAGGAAAAACCGGGGGCCAGCGTCTGCTGCGAAATCAGGAACTGGAGGGACAGCACAAGCGGGCGCAGGACGAGCACAACCACCGTCATGGCGGTCAGTACCGCCCAGTTATCGCTGAAGAACGTGGCCGGGCTTGCGCCTGCCAAGCGGTTGACGATCATGCCAACAAACACCGGCAGAGCCGCGTCAAACGATGCCAGCAGGAACTGGATGCCCATCAGGCAGAGGAAGACTGTGCGGTGCTGGCGGATGAAGTGCCAGTAGAAGGCAAGCGTTCCCGATGGCGGTGTCTCGCCGGAAGGCGTCGCCACGGGATCGATCAGGTTTTCAAAGAAACGGAACATCACGGCCTTTATACCCCGGGCGCGGGGAGATGGACCTGTCTTGAGTTGGGGTCAAGACAATCCGGCTGATGTGCGAGATCACGCTTTGCGATAGCCTCTGCCCTATTCTCTCCAAACTTTCATGTCGGGTTCATGGGATGGAAAGAAGATTGATGCTTCTGTAGCCGGGATTCGATCCACGGAGGCCGCCATGGCGCTGTCGCAGGAAGAAGCCAGACGTGCGCTTTTGGCGCTGCACCGCTTCGGCCTTGGCGCGAAACCCGGCGGCATGACAGCAGACCTCGCCAAGGACCCGCGCGGTGCGCTGAGGCGAGAAACCTGGGACCCGTTGAAGCTTTTCGTCGAGGATGACAGCCTGTTCACCACGCAGGTGGCGCTGTCCAAGCATTTCGACGAGGCGAAAGCCGAGCGTGTTGCACGCGAAAGCAACCGTGATGACCGCCGCGAGATGCAGGCGGCCCGGGCGCGGAGCATGGGCGAAGGAAACCCTGCGCCGGGCGGGATGGCTGGCGGCATGGAGATGAGCGCCGCGCCGCCGCCCAAACCCGCGCAAGCCCCGCAGCAGCAGCCACAGATCGAACAGATCATCTACCGCAACGAGGCTCTGGCCCGCATCCGCAAGGCGGAGGAGCCCGCCATCGGCTTCGGCGAGAGGCTGGTGCTGTTCTGGTCGAACCATTTCTGTGTTTCGGTCGCCAAGGGCCAGATCAGCCGCGCCACGGCGGGCGCACTGGAGCGCGAGGCAATCCGCCCGCATGTGCTGGGAAAGTTTGCCGACATGCTGCTGGCGGTGGAAAAGCATCCGGCGATGCTGTTCTATCTCGACAACCGGCAGTCCGTCGGCCCCAATTCACGCGCTGGCAAGAACCGCAATGTCGGGCTGAACGAGAATCTGGGCCGCGAAATCCTGGAACTCCACACGCTTGGCGTCGACGGTGGCTATACACAGGCCGATGTGACAGCGCTGGCCAAGATCATCACGGGCTGGACCTTCGTGGGTGCCGGCGAAAAGCTCGGACCTGCCGGAACCTTCGTCTTCACGGCCAACCGGCACGAGCCCGGAGACCAGACCATGCTGGGCAAGACCTACCGGGACACCGGTGTCGAGCAGGGCGAGCTGGCGCTCAGGGACGTCGCGCGCCATCCCGCCACCGCCACGCATGTGGCCCGCAAGCTGGTACGCCATTTCATTGCGGACGACGCGCCGCCGCAGGTGCTTGTGGCCCATCTCGCGAAGATCTTCCGCGATACCGATGGTGATCTTGCCGAGGTGTCCCGTGCGCTGGTCAGTCACGACGAGGCCTGGAAGGGCGAATTGTCGAAGGTACGCACGCCCTATGAATGGCTGGCTTCTGTGGTGCGCTTTTCCGGTGCGCCAAAGGAGTTCGGCCAGGTGATCCAGCCGCTCAACCTGATGGGTGCGCCGCTCTGGGCCGTGCCGGGCCCCAATGGCTTTCCCGATACATTCGCGCATTGGGCCAGCCCCGAAAGCCTGCGGACGCGGCTTGACCTGTCGGCCAATATTGCGCGCAGGCTGGGCGACCGGTTCAATCCGTCGGACCTTGCGGAGCAGTTGTTCGATGCAGCGCTTTCTGTCGATACGGCGCAGGCGATCCGGCGGGCGGAATCGAAGCAGCAGGGCATGGCGATCCTGCTGATGTCACCCGAATTCCAGCGGCGATAAGGGGAGAGACCCATGAGCGATCACATCACCCCGGATGGTTGCCGCGAAGCGGGCCTCATTACCCGGCGCGGCCTGCTGGGCGCTGGCGTCAGCTTCTATGCCTGGGCGCATCTGAACCGGGTGGCCAGCGCTGCCGGAGCCCGCGATCCACGGCTGCTCGTGGTCATCCTGCGGGGCGCGCTGGATGGTCTTTCCGCCGTGCCGCCCATCAGTGATCCGGCCTATGCCGATCTGCGCGGCGAGATTGCGCTGCCGACGGAGGGTGCTTTCGCGGCGCTACCGCTCGACGGGTTCTTCGCGCTGCATCCCGCGATGAAGAATTTCGCCCGTCTCTACAAAGACAAGAAGGCTTCCGTCCTGCATGCCGCAGCCACGCCTTACCGTGAGCGCTCGCATTTCGACGGGCAGGATCTGCTGGAAAGCGGGTACGACCGGCCGGGCCGCGTCGACAGCGGCTGGCTGAACCGCGCCTTGCAGGCCATGCCTGCGGGCCAGCGCGTGAACAGCAAGGGTGGTCTCGGGATTGGCCCTGCCACGCCCCTGATCCTGCGCGGCACAGCCCCGGTCATGGGCTGGGCACCGCAAGGCGTTCCCAATGCCAGTGACGACCTCGCGGCGCGCGTGCTCGATCTCTACACCCACCGTGATCCTGCGCTTGGTACGGCGCTGCTGGCCGGGCTCGACACGGACAAGATGGCCAAGGCGCAGGGCATGAGCGGCGACATGGCCAAACCGCAGGGCGGATCGGCTGACCCCAAGGGTATGGCGCAGGCGGCGCAAGGCGCAGCCCGTCTGCTGGCGGCGTCAGACGGGCCGCGCGTTGCGGCGCTGTCGTTCGATGGCTGGGACACCCATGCCAATCAGGGCGGTGCCACAGGCCGTCTCGCGAGCCTGCTGGGCGGACTCGACGGGGCTTTCGGTGTCTTCGAGGAGGTGCTGAAACCGGTGTGGAACGAGACGGCGGTGATCGTCGTGACGGAGTTTGGCAGGACGGCACGCATCAACGGCACGGTCGGTTCCGATCACGGCACAGGCACCGTGGCTTTCATGCTGGGTGGTGCGGTGGCGGGCGGCAAGATTTTCGCGGACTGGCCGGGACTGGCGGCGAACCAGTTGCACGAGGGCCGCGATCTGAAGCCGACGATTGACCTGCGCGTGGTGCTGAAAGGCCTGCTGCAGGATCATCTGGGCATCCCTGCCTCAGTACTTGCGGAAAAGATTTTCCCCGGTAGCAACCAGGTATCCGCCATGAAGGGTCTGGTGGTCTGACGGGTATTTTCTTCGTCTGTCCGGGCAGACAAGCGACAGGGAATCCTCTATCGCCGCTGCATGACCCCCGTGATGATCGAATGGACAGGCGCTTTTGCCGCTGTGCTGACAACAAGCGCCTTCCTGCCCCAGGCCATCCGCACCATCCGCACACGCCAGACGCGGGATATCTCGCTCTGGAGTCAGTGGCTCCTCTTCATCGGGAACTTCCTCTGGCTGGGCTATGGCCTCTCCCTCAATTCGCTGCCGCTGATCCTTGCGAACTGCGTGAGCGTGCCGCTGATCGGCATTGTGCTGGTGCTGAAACTCCGGCACGGGTAAGTTCAGCCGCTTTTGCCGCGCCCCATTGCGGCATCCGTCCAGAGCCTGATCCGTGCGCGATTCAAGCCCATGTCGCTGTAGCCGATCTGACTGCGGGAATGGATCGCCAGTGTGGACGTGCTGTCCGAGAGCGCAATGAACCGGACATTGACCGTATCCGGGAAGCTCATGGTGGCCGAGCGCTGGACGTAACGGTCCTGCATCGGCAGGCCAGGCTGTGCATGGCGATAGACCGGAACCACGCGTGGCTGCGCCAGCGCAAACTCCGTGAAACGCTTGCGCAGCTCCTCATCCGATCCGGGAAAAACGCCCGGATCGAAGTCGGCAACCGCATTGCGGCAGAAGCCCGGCGGGCAGGCCAGCGCCGTGTTGGGCGAGGTGGCGCGCTTGAAGGTCTCGAAATCCACAGGGCCCAGATCGGGAGAACCGAAAATCGTCTCATAGACCACAGCGAGCACGGATTCCTCCTTCGAGATCAGCAGAGAGAACCCGACAACGGACAAGATCACAAAAATGGCGCTGAAAGCCGCAAGGCGGATGTAACGAAGCATTTACCATTTGTATCACGATCCTGCGAGTTATGGCGCGACGACACAGGGTCACAGTGAAAAAAACACAATTCCTTCACATCTTCACGCTCTCATTCTCATTCGCTCACCTCGCACCACGGAGTTGTCCCATGCCCGCGAGTTCTGGTTTGCGCTCCCGTCCCCAGATCGGCCTGATGCGTCCACGGTCTCACCATCGCCTGCATATTGGCGGTCTGGCCCAGATGCTGCCAAAATTTCTTGTCCTGCCGATCGTTCTGGTCGCCGGTCTGACACTTGCTGCCACGTCGCTCTGGACCTATGCGATGCATATTGACGAGGCCTATGCGGAGATTGACGCACCGGTGATCACGGGAACAATCAAGGTCACGAACTGACCGCTTCCGTGCTTTGACCTGCCTGTCCATCGCGACCGTTTGTCGTTTCAATGACGGATTCTGGCTTGTCGCGCGCTGGAGTGGCGACTAGGAAAGCCTCGCGCCTCATGGGCGTGACCTTTCCCGGAGCTTCCCCATGGCCTTCATCGCCGACGCCCTGTCCCGCATCAAGCCGAGCGCCACCATCGTGCTCACGCAGAAAGCCCGGGACCTGAAATCCACGGGCAAGGATGTGATCTCGCTCTCGGTCGGCGAGCCGGATTTCGACACGCCGGACAACATCAAGGAAGCCGCCATCGCCGCAATCCGCCGGGGCGAGACGAAATACACGCCGGTGCTCGGCATCCCGGAATTGCGAGCCGCTGTTGCCGCCAAATTCAAGCGCGAGAACAACCTCGACTACAAGGCCTCGCAGACCATCGTCAGCACAGGCGGCAAGCATGTCATCTTCAACGCGCTGATGGCGACGCTGAACCCCGGCGACGAGGTGGTCATCCCCACGCCGTACTGGGTCAGCTATCCTGAAATGGTGGCCTTGTGCGGCGGTACGCCGACGTTCGTGCACACCACGCTGGAACAGCAGTTCAAGATTCAGGCAGCGGACCTCGACAAGGTGATCACGCCGAAGACGAAGTGGATCATCCTCAACTCGCCGTCCAATCCCTCCGGTGCGGCCTACACCTGGGCCGAGATGAAGGCGATCACCGATGTGCTGATGAAGCATCCGCATGTCTGGGTGCTGACCGACGACATGTACGAGCATCTCGTCTACGGCGACTTCAAGTTCTGCACGCCGGCCGAAGTGGAGCCCAATCTCTACGAGCGCACGCTGACGATGAACGGCGTTTCCAAATCCTACGCCATGACGGGCTGGCGCATCGGCTATGCCGCCGGTCCCGAGCATCTGATCAAGGCCATGGACAATGTGCAGGGCCAGCAGACATCCGGCACATCGTCGATCTCGCAATGGGCGGCGGTGGAAGCGCTGACGGGCACGCAGGAGCATCTGCCGAAGTTCCGCGCCGCCTTCGAGCGCCGCCGCGATCTCGTGGTCTCCATGCTGAACCAGACACGCGGCCTCAAGTGCCCCGTGCCGGAAGGCGCGTTCTATGTCTATCCCGATTGCTCCGCCCTGATGGGCAAGACCACACCGTCGGGCAAAAAACTCGCGACCGACGAGGATCTGGTGCTGGAACTGCTGGCGAGCGAAGGCGTCGCGGCGGTGCATGGCTCGGCCTTCGGGCTCGGCCCCAATTTCCGTATCTCCTACGCCACGTCGGACGAGAAGCTGGAAGAAGCCTGCCGCCGGATTCAGAGGTTCTGCGGGGAACTGCGGTAGGCGGGGAAGACCGCTGTCGCCGGGGATGACAATCACACCGTGATCTTCACCCCGTCTTGCGCCACCGTCAGCGCTCCCGCATAAGCCGTCCGCACCTCGGCCTCCCAGTACTCGGTCCTCGTTTCCGGATCATCGGCGGGCACGAGATGATTGAGGACGAGATGCCTCACGCCTGCGTCGCGCCCAATACGCCCCACATCCGCCGCCAGCGTGTGGCTGGCCATGAGGTGCTCGCGCAGCCGGTTGGCATTGGGTGTCTTGGCGACCAGACGGTCGACGCCGGGCAGATACATCGCTTCATGCACGAGAATATCTGCATCCTTGGCGAAAGGAATCATTGCGGGGATGAACGCCGTATCGCCGGAGAAAACGATGACCTTGTCGCCCGTGGCCTGCCGGATGATGAAGCGCAGCGCGAAACTGTCGATGACCGGCGGATGGTGATTGCGCATCGCCGTGACAGTGACGATGCCGTCGTCGAAAACCGGGCCATCGGCAAAATCCGTGACATGCACCATTGATACCAGCGGCGGACGCCCTTCGTCGGCGATGCGCGTGGCGATATCGAAAGCGTTTAAAGTGCAGAAAGCGGGCCACATGGCGGCCAGGCCTTTCGGACCGTAGGCCTTCACAGGTGTTCCCAATCCTGCGCACCACGCGGTGTGGATGAGGTTGCCGAATTCCAGATTGTGATCGGAATGGTGGTGCGTGATCAGGATCGTCGAGAGCCTGTGCAGCGCATGTCCTGCCTCGACAAAGCCGCGCGTGACGCCCAGCCCGCAATCCACGACATAGAGCCTGCCATCCACATCGAGCAGCATGGAGGTCGGCGAGGGTCCGCCGGGACGGATGGCCGGGCCGCCTTTGGAACCGAGAATAGTCAATGTGATCGCCATGGCGGAACGATAGCCAATCCGCCTCCAGCTTGTCACATGCAAAATCACCGTGCTTGCGAAGACCGCCGCTGCCGCCCTACGCTTGCCCTCAAACATGAAGCGGGGGAAACATGGCCAAAATCACGCGCATCGAAGCCTGGATGATCGACCTCAAGCCAAAGGTGAAACGCACCGACGCGATCCAGTCCTTCGTCAGCCAGGAAACGCCGATGGTGCGGATCACGGATTCCGACGGCGCATCCGGCATCGGCTACAGCTACACCATCGGGACAGGCGGTCCCTCAATCATGAAATTGCTGGAACTGACGCTGCTGCCTGCCCTGATCGGACGTGAAGCGGGAGAAATCGAGCGCATCTGGCGGGACCTGCTGTTCATGACCCATGCCACCACAGTGGGCGCGATCACCTCACTGGCGCTCGCGGCTATCGACACCGCGTTGTGGGACCTGCGCTGCAAGAAGGCCGGGCTTCCGCTGCACATCATGGCGGGCGGCGCGCAGGAAAGCGTTGCGATGTACACGACCGAAGGCGGCTGGCTGCATCTGGAGCCGCAGGCGCTGGTGGATGATGCGCTGCGGGCGCGGGAGGAAGGTTTCAAAGGAGCAAAGATCAAGGTCGGTCGCCCGCATGTGCGGGAGGATGTGGCGCGGCTGTCCGCGGTGCGTGCGGCTCTGGGCGAGACTTTCGAAATCATGACCGATGCCAATCAGGCGTTTCAGGTGGATGAAGCGATCCGGCGCGCACGGCATTATGAGCCACTCGATATCGCCTGGTTCGAGGAACCGCTGACGGCGGATGATCTCTCTGGGCATGAGCGCCTGTCAGCCTCGACATCGATCCCCATCGCGGTGGGCGAGAGCCTCTATTCTATTCTGCATTTCCGCGAGTACCTCCAGCGCAATGCCTGCTCCGTCGTGCAGGTCGATGTGGCGCGCATCGGCGGCATCACGCCGTGGCTCAAGGTCGCGCATCTGGCCGAGACCTTCAACGTGCCGGTCTGCCCCCATTTCCTGATGGAACTGCATGTGGCCCTGTGTTGTGCCGTGCCTAATGCGCGCTGGGTGGAATACATCCCGCAACTCGACACGCTGACGACCACGCCGATGGTGCGCCGGGAAGGACGGGCTTTCCCCTCATCAGATGCAGGGCTTGGCATCGCCTGGGATCTGGCAGCGCTGAAGCGCGAGACTGTGGCGGGATCGGTTTTCGCACTGGATTGACGGCATTGCCTTGACACATTCATCCCCGCACCGATAGCTTCGGATCAATTGGTCAGACGAATTGACAAATGTGCCGCATAGCACTTTGGCATCTTCGATACATAAAGACCAGAACACGGGAGGATATCATCATGAAGAGACGGACATTCACGGCGCTCGCCGCTTTCGCCAGCCTTTCACTTCTGGCCGCGCCAGCTGTCGCGCAGACCAAGCTGAAATGGGGCCACGTTTACGAAACAGCCGAGGCTTTCCACACCGAGGCCGTCTGGGCAGCCGGCGAAATCGCCAAGCGCACCAATGGCAAATACACCGTTGATGTGTTTCCGGCATCGCAGCTCGGCAAGGAAACGGACATCAACCAGGGCCTGTCGCTGGGCTCGGTCGACATGATCTACACGGGATCAAGCTTTGCCGCCCGGTCGTTTCCGGCCATGGGCGTAACTTACTACCCCTTCACCTTCCGCGATTCCGATCACCTGCTCGCCTTTGCCAAGAGCGATGTGTTCAAGGAATTCGCGCAGGGGTATCAGGACAAGACCGGCCACAAGATCACGGCCACGACCTATTACGGCGTGCGCCACACCTCGACCAACAGGGCCTTCAAGACCTGCGCCGAGATGAAGGGCCTGAAGATTCGCGTGCCTGATGTCCCTGCTTACCTGGCCATGCCGCGTTCCTGCGGTGCGAACACCACGCCCATTGCCTTCGCCGAGGTCTATCTCGCGCTGCAGAACGGTACCGTGGAAGCACAGGAGAACCCGCTGACCACCATCGAGGCGAAGAAGTTCTACGAGGTGCAGAAACACATCGTGCTGACCGGCCATATCGTCGATCAGCTGAATACCATCATTGCCAAGGGCACATGGGACAAGCTGACCGATGCCGAAAAGCAGATCTTCACCGATGTGACACAGGAGGCAGCGGCGCGTGCCACGGCGAAGATCAAGGCGGATGAAGCCAAGCTGGTGCAGTTCTTCAAGGACAAGGGCCTCACCGTGACGGAGATCAACCGGGCCGAGTTCCTGGATACGGTCAACAAGGCGGTCACCTTCGAGCAGTTCGGCTACAAGAAGTCCGACTGGGACCGCATTCAGGCGATCAAATCGGGTCAGGGCTCCTGATTGCAGGCTGGTAACGCTGGCCAGCACCTGTGACGGTCAGCATGACGAGGCGGAGCGCCATCAACCGGTGCTCCGCTTTGTTGTCCCTGTGGCTTTTAAGCCAACTCCAATGAGCTTGCGGAGCATCGCCTGTGGCTGAAATTCACACACAGATCACGTCCGAAGAGATCGCCAGAACCTTCGACGAGGTCGAAATCCCCATCGATCTTTCCGATCACAGTCCCGAGGACTGGGTGACGCTGGCGATCTTCTGGATGATGTGCGGATGCGTCTTCCTGCAATTCTTCACCCGCTACGTGCTGAACAACAGCTTCGCCTGGACCGAGGAGATTGCAATCTTCTGCCTCGTCGCCATCGTCTTTCTCGGCTCCGCCATGTGCGTGCGCCTGTCACGGCATATCCATGTCGATTTCATCTACCGCTACCTCCCGGGAGCTCCGGGTCGTATCCTGTCGACTTTCGTGGATGTGCTGCGCACCATCGTCTTTGGCTATCTTGCCCTCCTCGTCTGGCGCTATTCCAACATCATCCATGACGAGCGTATGACAACGATCGATTTTCCCAAGATGCCGTTCTTCATGATGGTTTTTGCAGCTTTCCTGTTGATGGCGTTCTGGAGCGCCAAGGTGGCTCTGGACAACTGGCGGCGCGGCTATTCCGTGCTCGAGCGCCCCGGAGCCTTTGATGGCTCCGAGGACGAAGATTCCCGGGAGTTGCGCTGATGCTGATCCTGCTGGGCGGGTTCATCCTGCTGATGGTGCTGGGCGTACCCGTCGCCGTGTCGATGGTGGCGGCGTCGCTTGCCTATCTCGCGGTGCATGGCGGGGCGCCCGACGTCATCGTGGCACAACGCATGATCGCCGGTGTCGAGAGCTTCCCGCTGCTCGCCGTCCCCTTCTTCATCCTGGCGGGCAACCTGATGAACATCGCGGGCGTCACTGGCCGGATCTATGCCTTCGCGGTCGACCTCGTGGGCTGGATGCGCGGCGGCCTGGCGCAGGTCAACATCATCGGCTCGGTAATCTTCTCGGGCATGTCGGGAACCGCCATCGCGGATGCGGCAGGCATCGGCACCATCGAGATCAAGGCCATGAAGGACCACGGCTACCCCATCGAGGTCGCCGTTGGCGTGACGGCGGCTTCGGCGACTCTGGGGCCGATCATTCCGCCGTCACTGCCTTTTGTGATCTACGGCATGATGGCCAATGTCTCCATCGGCTCGCTGTTTCTCGGCGGCGTCATCCCGGGCGTGCTGATGACGGTGTTCATGATGATCACCGTGATGGTATTCGCCCGCATCTATGGCTGGGGTTCGGATGCGCCTTTTGATCTGCGGCGTATCGGTCATGCCTGTGTCGAGGTCATCGTCGTTTTTGCCTTTCCCCTCGCGGTCTACCTGTTAGAAAAATATGGCGTGGCCCAGAATGCGGCGATCTTTCTGTCACTGGGAGTCGTGCTTCTGCTGGACTACGTCCTCAAGTTCTCGGCCGTGATGGCCCTGATGACGCCGGTCATTCTCATTGGCGGCATGACACTGGGATGGTTCACGCCCACCGAGGCCGCCGTTGCCGCCGTGATGTGGTCCTTGTTCCTGGGATTGGTGCGCTACCGCTCGATGACCATGAAGTCGCTCGCCAAGGCGACGTTCGACACCATCGAAACCACCGCTTCGGTGCTGTTCATCGTCACGGCGGCCTCGATCTTCGCCTGGCTGCTGACGGTCAGTCAGGCCGCTGCATCCTTCTCCAACCTCATCTTCTCGATCACAAACGACAAGCACGTGTTCCTGATCCTCGTGAACCTGCTGATGCTGTTTGTCGGCTGCTTCCTCGACACCATTGCCGCGATCACCATACTCGTGCCGATCCTGATGCCCATCGTGCTGAAGCTCGGCATCGATCCGATCCATTTCGGCCTGATCATGACCTTGAACCTGATGATTGGTCTGCTGCATCCGCCGCTGGGCATGGTGTTGTTCGTGCTGTCGCGGGTGGCCAAGCTCTCGGTCGAGCGCACCACGATGGCGATCCTGCCCTGGCTGGCGCCGTTGTTCGCGGCGCTCATCGCCATCACCTTCATTCCGGAGATCACGCTGTGGCTCCCCCGCACCATGGGCATGATGCGATAGCGTCGAAAGAGCCGTCGTCATTCAGCCTGATTGGCACTGCGGGTCGTTGGCCGTTCCGTTCTATATTCGCCATGGGCAACAGCCACGAAGGCGATGCACGTGGTGGCGATGGCCGTGACCCACCAGGTCTGCGACGTGCCCAGGCCCATCACGGCGAGCGCCAGCGCAAAGCCGACGCAACCCAGCGCGAAGGCGCCGATCACGCGCCCGAGGCTGGCGATGCGCAACACCGAAAAAGCCATGCCCACGGTGAAGGCCAGCGCGCCCAGCACGCCAAGCTCATACCACAGCTCGAACAGCAGGCTGCTGGGGGCGGATGTATCCAGCGCCTGGGAAATGCGGTTGCGCAGGGCCGTCTCCAGCCCGTGACCCGTCAGCAAGCGTGAGGGATCTGCGATGATCACGTCGGCCCAGACCTGCATCATCCGCCCGAAACCATTGGTCTGCTGGGCCAGAAGCGAGATGATGACCGCAATCACCGGTGCGCCCATGACGAGGATGCTCATGGCGGTCACGAAAGCCACGGCGGAGCCCCTGAGGTTGTTCATGGCACCGCCCAGCAGCACTGCGCCCACCAGCAGGGCCGGCAGGACATTCGGCCCCTGCAGCGCCAGCGCCAGGCCGCCAACCCCGCCCGCGACACACATGGCGGCAACACTGCGGCGTTTGATCGACAGCCAGGTTACTGCGGGCCAGGCCATCAGCGCAATCAGGATGGCGGCGCGCTCCAGCACCACGGGATCGGTCAAGGCGGGCGAGAGCACGGCCACGCCCAGCGCACACAATGCAGAGACTCCCACGCCGAGCGACAACAGATACAGGTTTGAAGCCCTCATGCGCTGCGGTAGGGCGAGGATCGAGGCCAGCGCCATCGCAACGGACCCTGACACGCGAAACAGGCGTTCCGCGCCAGGTCCAGGATAGGGTGTCCAGGCAAGTGACAGGGCCGACCAGCCAAGCAGGAAGAGTGCTGCAAACCCGATGGGGCTGGCGATGGCTTCCCGCAGGCGCGACCAGGCAGCAGGCTGACCCTTCATCATCAGGGCTGCCGAGATCAGCACGAGAATACCGATGGGCGCAACGACGACCATGGCGCGACGCGAGAAGATCGCCGCCAGGGGCAGCACGATGCAGAGGATGCCGAAGCCGACGCGAAACAGCAGCTGCGCCGCCTGTTCTGCCGGATCGACCGGATGCTGTCCGGAGATGTTTGTCATCGGGCCCCAACCCTGTACGCGCTGAATATCGTCACCATAGAGCGCATTGCAGCAATAAACTGTTGAACCTTTGCAACAGGCCACGTCGAATTCATATGGCCGCTCGCGTGGAATCCTGCTTGCGTCAGTTGGTGCAGGAGGTGATTCTCCGCCATGCAGGATGAATGCACGCTCCAGACATGACACGCCAATCTCCTTTCCCTTCGGTCGATGCGGTGCTTTGCACGTCCGATGGCGCGGTCGGCATCGCCCGCTTCGGTCGCAGCGCAGCGACTGCGGCGGTTCGCGCGGTGCTGGAAAGCCTGCGGACAGGCCGCGCGTTGAATGCTGCCTCGGTTTCCGCCGACACTGTGGCAGGCGAAACGCTTGCGCGACTCGTGATCAACGATGCGCCAAGCCTTCGTCCTGTCCACAACCTGACCGGAACAGTGCTGCACACCAACCTCGGTCGGGCGATCATGCCGGAGGTTGCGGTCGCGGCGGTGGCGGAAGCAATGCGCTGTGCCGTGAACCTCGAATATGACATCGCCCTGGGCAAACGGGGCGAGCGCGATGACCATGTCCGTGGCCTCATCCGCGAATTGACCGGCGCGGAGGATTGCGTTGTCGTCAACAACGCCGCCGCCGCCGTTCTCCTGGTGCTGTCCTCTCTCTCGGCCGGCAAGGAAACCATCGTCTCGCGGGGCGAGCTTATCGAGATCGGCGGCTCCTTTCGCTTGCCTGACATCATGCGCCGCGCCGGCGCTAAATTGCGCGAGGTCGGCACGACCAACCGCACCCATGCAGCCGACTACGAGGAGGCCATCACGGCGCGCACGGCGCTCCTCATGAAAGTCCACACCTCGAACTACCGTGTGCAGGGGTTCACGGCGGCGGTCGATGGCACAGTCCTTTCCGAAATCGCCATTCGCCACGCCTTGCCGCTCGTCGATGATCTTGGCTCGGGGACGCTGGTTGACCTGTCGCAGTATGGCCTGAGCCGTGAACGCACGGTGCAGGACGCCCTGGGCGAAGGGGCCGGTCTCGTGACATTCTCCGGTGACAAGCTTCTGGGTGGACCGCAGGTCGGCATCATCGCAGGCCGGCGTGACCTCGTACAGCGCTGCGCCCGCAATCCCCTCAAGCGGGCGCTCAGGGCGGACAAGCTGCGGCTGGCAGCCCTGGCGGCAACGCTCAAGCTCTACCGCGATCCGCAGTCACTCCCAGACCATCTGCCGGTCCTGAGGGTTTTCACGCGCAGCAGGGAAACCTTGCTGGCGCTGGCCGCGCGGTTGCAGCCGGACATGCAAGTGGCGCTGGGTCCGGACTGGAATGTGGCACCCGCCGAACTGATGAGCCAGATCGGGTCGGGTGCTCTGCCGCTGGAGACGTTGCCGAGCGGCGGCCTGGCGATCACGCCGGTGCTGGGCCGCCCTGGCCGTGCGCTGGACAGCCTCGCCGAGCGGCTGCGCAAGCTGCCATTCCCCGTGATCGGGCGGATCCATGCGGGGCGGTTGCTCCTTGACCTGCGCTGCCTTGACGATGTCGAGGGCTTTCGCCGCCAGCTTCCCCTGCTGGGGCCGGCAGCGTGATCATCGCCACTGCCGGTCATGTCGACCACGGCAAGACCAGCCTGGTGAAAGCCATCACCGGCGTGGATGCCGACCGGCTGAAGGAGGAGAAGGCGCGCGGCATCACCATCGACCTCGGCTTTGCGTACTGGCCGCAGTCCGATGGCGACAGCATCGGCTTCGTGGATGTTCCGGGGCATGACGGCTATGTTCACAACATGCTGGCAGGCGTGACCGGCGCATCGGCGCTGCTGCTTGTGGTGGCCGCCAATGATGGCTGCAAGCCGCAGACGCTAGAGCATCTGCTGATCGCCAGCCTGCTCTGTATCGACAAGGGCATCGTTGCGCTGAGCAAGGCTGATCTGGCCGATGCCCCTGCGCGAGAGCAACGCATCGGCGAAATCCGTGCGCTCTTGTCGCACACTCCGTTGCGGGCCGCTCCGATCATTCCCGTCTCGGTCAAGACCGGCGAGGGAGTGCCTGCGCTCGCCTTGGCCTTGCGGGCGCTGCAGGACGCACGTGTGGCGGATGCCCGCAAGCGCCCCTTCCGGATGGCGGTGGATCGCGTATTTTCGCTGCACGGATCGGGAACGATTGTGACCGGCTGCGTCCAGTCCGGGCAGGTCAAGGTCAACGACCGGCTTCTGCTGTCACCCCAGGGCCGCGAGGTGCGGGTCCGGAGCCTGCACGCACAGAATCGCCCTGCTGAGAGCGCTGGCGCAGGACAGCGTGCCGCGCTCAATCTTGCGGACGTCACCGTCGAGGATATCCGGCGCGGCGATGTGCTGCTGGCGGCACAACTGCATCGCCCCACGCAGCGCTTCGATGCGCTCGTCTCCCTTTCGGCAACGGAGACCAGGCCACTGGCGATATGGATGCCGCTGCATGTTCATGCTGGAACTGGCAGCTGGACCGGGCGCATCGTGCCGCTCCGTCATGCCACCATCCAGCCCGGCACCGCGCAACCCGCCCAGATCGTTCTCGATGCACCCACTGCGCTCCTCGGCGGTGATCGTTTCGTGCTGCGCGAAGCCAGTGCTCGGCGCACCATCGGTGGCGGCATCGTGCTGGATCGTGCCGGTCCGGAACGCAACCGCCGCAGGCCCGAGCGTCTGGCCGCCCTGGAGCTTCTGGCCTCGAAAGGGCCGGTCGAGGCCCTGCCCGATCTGCTCGATCTGCCGCCCTATGCCGTAACCCTTGAAACCTACGCGGCGGACAATGGGCTTTCGCCCCAGGCGTTCCGGACAGTGATCGCACGGGACAACCTGTTGTCCCTGCCCGGTCCCGGCGGAACCCTTGTCATGGCACCGGCGATGGTTCTCACGCTGGGCCGCCAGATCGGGGCGCTGCTGGCCCAGCACCATCAGAAACTGCCGGATCAGCCTGGCTTGAGCGCTGACCGGCTGCGCCTGGCCTTGCCGCAACGCCTTGCAGCCCACGTGTTCTCAGCTCTTTGCGCGCATCTCATCCGCCGTGGCGAGATCGCTGCCAGCGGCGTCTGGCTGCGACTGCCGGAGCATGTTCCGCGCCTTTCGGCGGAACTTGAGGCGCTGTGGGCGAGGATCTGCCCGCAACTTGCAGGCGAGAATCGCTTCAAGCCGCCTCGTGTCAACGAGCTGGCAGACATGCTGCGGCTGCGCGAAGACACCGTGCGCGGCCTGCTCAAGCGCCTTGCCCGCCGGGGCGATGTCGACGAAGTGGCGGAGGATCACTTCCTGCTGCGACCTGCGGTGAGTGAGTTGCTGCGATCCGCCCTCGAAACAGAAGCAGCCCAGCCAGAGCGCTGGTTCAACGCTGCCGCCTTCCGCGACCGCCTGGGCATCGGCCGCCGCATGGCGATCCTGATTCTGGAATTTTTCGACCGCCATGGCGTGACGATTCGCAAAGGTGATCTGCGGCGCGTTGATGCGAGGCGGGCGGGGATGTTCGATCCGATGGGCGAAACCTGAGACCGGTTACAGAATAAACCGGCTCAGATCGGTGTTTTTCGCCAGCTCGCCCACGTTCTTGGTGACATAATCGCCGTCGATCGTCACGCTTTCGCCCGAGCGATCCGGTGCCGTGAAGCTGACATCGTCGAGAATGCGCTCCATCACGGTTTGCAGCCGCCGCGCGCCAATGTTTTCGACCGTGGAATTCACCTCCACTGCTATCCGCGCAACAGCGTCGATGGCATCATCGGAGAAGGCGAGCTTCAGACCTTCCGTCCCCATCAGCGCCACATACTGCTTGATCAGCGACGCTTCGGTTTCGGTGAGGATCCGTCGGAAATCCTCCTCGGTCAGTGGCTGGAGTTCAACGCGGATCGGCAGTCGTCCTTGCAATTCGGGCAACAGATCCGAAGGCCGCGCGAGGTGAAAGGCACCTGACGCGATGAACAGGATGTGGTCGGTCTTCACCACGCCATGCTTGGTCGAGACATTCGTGCCTTCGATCAGCGGCAGCAGATCGCGCTGCACGCCTTCGCGGGAGACCTCGCCGCCGCCCCGACTGCCCTCACGCACGCAGATCTTGTCGATCTCGTCGAGGAAGACGATGCCATTGTCCTCGACCTGTCGGATCGCTTCCTTGATGACCGCGTCCTGGTCCAGCAGCTTGTCGCTCTCCTCGGCGATCAGTGGCTCATGCGCCTCCTTCACCGTGAGCTTGCGGGGCTTGCTTCGTCCGCCCATCTTGCCGAAGATGTCGCCGATGGAAATCGCGCCCACCTGGCCACCGCCGGGCATTCCCGGCAATTCGAACATCGGCATCCCACCACCGCCGGATTGGATCTCGATCTCGATTTCCTTGCCGTCGAGTTCGCCTGAGCGGAGCTTCTTGCGGAAACTGTCCCGCGTGGCCTCGCTGGCATTTACACCGACGATCACATCAAGCACGCGATCCTCTGCAGCGATCTCGGCGCGCGCTTGCACCTCCTTGCGCCGGGCCTCCTTGACCTGGGCAATTCCGATATCGAGCAGGTCGCGGATGATCTGCTCGACATCCCGGCCGACATAGCCGACTTCCGTGAACTTGGTGGCCTCGACCTTCAGGAAGGGAGCGTTGGCGAGCTTGGCGAGCCTGCGGGAAATCTCGGTCTTGCCACAGCCCGTTGGGCCAATCATCAGGATGTTCTTGGGCAGCACCTCCTCGCGCATGGTGCCGGTCAGTTGCTGACGCCGCCAGCGATTCCTGAGCGCAATGGCAACGGCACGCTTGGCGTCTTTCTGCCCGACGATGAAGCGATCCAGTTCCGAGACGATTTCGCGTGGCGAGAAGGTGGTCATAGCGCGATGCTCTCGATCACGAGGTTGCCGTTGGTGTAGACGCAGATCTCACCCGCGATGGTCATGCTTCTGCGCACGATCTCTTCCGCCGTGAGCGGCTGATCCACCAGCGCCCGTGCGGCGGCCAGCGCGTAGTTGCCGCCGGAGCCGATGCCCATGATGCCGCCTTCCGGCTCCAGCACGTCGCCGGTTCCGGTAAGGACGAGGCCGGCCTCTTTGTCGGCCACCAGCATCATGGCTTCGAGGCGGCGCAGGTAGCGGTCGGTCCGCCAGTCCTTGGCCAGTTCCACAGAAGCGCGCATCAGCTGATTGGGATATTGCTCAAGCTTGGCTTCCAGCCGCTCGAACAGGGTGAAGGCATCGGCTGTGGCACCCGCGAAACCCGCAATCACGCTGCCCTTGCCCAGCCTGCGCACCTTGCGGGCATTCGACTTGATGATCGTCGGGCCAAGACTGACCTGGCCGTCGCCACCGATCACCACGTGATCACCCTTGCGCACCATCAGGATCGTGGTGGCGTGCCAGCCTGGATAGGCGGATGACGTGCCGTCAGCGTGCATGAAAACCTCATCGGGCCGCCGATTCGGCCTGTCGTGAATGCATATTTAGGGGCTTGCCAGCCGAAACGCCAATGCCCCTGTCTTGATCCTTTGTGACCAATCCCCTAACCCCAGTGGCATGATCACCAAACTGACGCTTGACCACCTGAATGCCCTTGGCGCTGCAGCTTTTGCCCATGCTCTCGGTGACGTCTTCGAGCACGCGCCATGGGTTGCCGAGGCTGTGGTCAGCCAGCGCCCTTTCGCGGGCGTATCGGACCTGCACGCCGCGATGATGGCCGCCGTGCGCGCAGCGCCTCCCGAGCAGCAGCAGGCTTTCCTGCGCGGTCATCCGGAGCTGGGCGGCAAGGTGGCGCGGGCTGGTGCCATGACGGCAGACTCAGTGGCCGAACAGGGCAGCCTCGGCCTCGACCGGCTGAGCGACGCAGAGTTCAGCCGTTTTGAAACCCTGAATGCAGCCTATCGTGCGCGGTTCGGCTTCCCCTTCATCATCTGCGTCCGTCGCCAGACGCGCGATGCCATCCTGTCGGAGTTCGCGCGCCGGGGGGCCTTGAGCGTCGAGGAGGAATTCGCCACGGCACTGGGCGAGATTGGGCACATCACCCGGCTGCGGCTGGTGGCCAAGGTCGATGGGCCGGGGCTGCCCAAGACGGATGGCAGGCTCTCCACCCATGTGCTGGACACGCATGTCGGCAAGCCCGCGCCCGGCGTCCGCATCAGGTTGTTCGAGGTCGGGGCCAGCGCACGCGGGTTGATCATCGAAACAGTGACAAATGCCGATGGCCGCACAGATCGCCCCCTGATCGGCGGTGAACCGCTGCGGTGTGGCACCTACGAGATCGAATTCGGCATCGGCGACTATTTCCGGGCCAGGGGCGTTCCAGCGCCAGCGCCAGCTTTTCTTGATGTCGTGCCGATCCGCTTCGGCGTGGCGGAACCCGAAGGGCATTATCACGTGCCGCTGCTGGCGACGCCCTGGAGCTATTCCACTTACCGCGGCAGTTGAACGCTACAGCGATGATCCAGGTCTGAGGTCCGCACCGCGCAGGAATTCCGAGGCTGAAACCGCGCCTTTTCCGGCGCGTTGCACCTCGATGAGGCGCAGAGCGCCCGAACCGCAGGCGATGGTCAGGTCGTCGCCGATCAGCGTTCCAGGTGTCCCCGAAGCGTCTGCCAGTGCCGACCGCAGCACCTTGACCCGAGTCAGTCCCTGTCCCCAATCCGCCTCGAAGAAGGCACCGGGAAACGGCGTGAGGCCGCGCACCTGGTTGTGGATGGCGGCGGCGGGCCGCGTCCAGTCGATCCGGGCCTCCGCCTTGTCGATCTTGTGGGCATAGGTCACGCCCGCCTCCGTCTGCGGCGTGAAGCCCAGCGCACCGCGAGAGAGCGCTGCCAGCGCCCGCGCCATCAGATCGGCGCCCAACAGCATCAACCGGTCATGCACCTCGCCCGCCGTGGTGTCGGGGCCGATCGTCATGGTCTCCGCCATGGCGACGGGTCCGGTGTCGAGGCCCTCCTCCATGCGCATCACCATCACGCCGGTTTGGAGATCGCCCGCCATCACGGCCCGCTGGAGAGGGGCCGCACCGCGCCAGCGCGGCAGCAGCGAACCATGCAGGTTGAGGCAGCCAAGCGCAGGCGCTTCGAGTATCGCCCTGGGCAGCAGCTTGCCATAGGCCACCACGACAGCCACATCGGCCTCGTGGCTGGCAAAAAGCGCTGCAGCCTCCGGCGTCTTGAGTGTTTTCGGGGTGAAAACCGGAATGCCGAAACGCTCCGCCATGGTGTGGACAGGACTTGTCTTCAGTGCCATGCCCCGCCCGGCCGGTGCAGGCTCGCGGGTATAGCAGGCCACCACGTCATGGCCTTGGCCGACGATTTCGGAAAGCGTGGGCGTCGCAAAATGCGGCGTCCCCATGAAGATTATCCGCAGGCTCATGCGTCCATCGTTCCTTTCAAGGCTTGATTCTCGTCAAACCCTGTTCATTCCTGTAACGTATTGTCACGCTGGGCAGGGTTGAACCATGACCCGGGACAGTTTATTCCTTCTGCTACAACGTGCCTTAGGGCTTGGCCATGGATCGCATAGACCTTCTGAAGCGCAGCAACGTCGGACAGAATTTCACGGGCTGCCCCGTGCATCAGCTCAAGGGCATGTTGCGCGATGCCGGCTTGAGGCCGACACGCCAGCGCGTCGCGCTGGGCTGGATGCTGTTCGGGCGCGGTGATCGCCACGTCTCCGCGGAAGGCCTGCACGAGGAAGCCACAAAGGCCCGCGTGCCGGTGTCGCTCGCCACGGTCTACAACACGCTGCACCAGTTCAAGGATGCGGGCCTCTTGCGCCAGGTGGCCATGGAGGGATCGAAGACGTATTTCGACACCAACACCTCGGATCATCACCACTTCTTCGTCGAGGGCGATGACCGGATGATCGATATTCCCGGTGCGCAGCTCGATGTCGCCAACCTTCCGGAACCGCCCGAGGGCATGGAAATCGCCCGCGTCGATGTGATCGTGCGTCTGCGGAAGAAGGTTTGAGGCCTATTCCGCCGGGCTTTTGCTGGTTGGCTTCTTCATGCTGTCCATATAGTGGCGCAGCACGCGGTTGATGCGGCTTTGATAGCCATTTCCCTTTGACTTGAAGAATTCGAGAATATCGGCGTCCAAGCGGATGGAGATCGGCTGCTTTGCGGGGGCGTCAATCCATTCAGCCTTTGACCAGTCGATATCATCGAAGCCCTGCAGGTCGGTGTCTTCGGCGATCTGGCGTTCGATATCGGCTTCGGTTGTGGCTTTGAGCCGCGCGATATCGCTCCCTCCACGCATCTGCCGAATGTCATCGAGCGTGTAACGCACGATATTCTCTTTCTTCTTTTGGCCATGCGCGTCGCGCCGTAATGATGCGGATGACGTCGCCGCGGACCGTGTAGATACCTGTGACGCAGACTTCATCGATCTCTCCAATGACGCGCCAGCGCGTCTCTCCACCTTTGTTCGACGGTACAATGACGTGTGCTGAATCGAAGAGGCCAGCGATATCAGCAAATGCGATTGCGCGGTCCGTCATGACACGAGCTGCCTTCTGCTGGTCCCATTCGAAAAGCATTTGAGCCTCGCAAGGGCAGTCGGGGCGACATTCACTGTTGTGCTCCAGACTTGCTGCTCGTCAAACTTTTACGCTCAACGGATTTACTGAGTCATCCTCAGGGAGCAGACGGTAGGATTGCAAAGTGAATGCAGAGCAATATTTGTATACACATCTGTATCGCCTTGATCAAGCCCCTGCGATGGTCCAATGATTGTTCATGCGCTTTCCGCCCTCCATCCTCGATGAAATCCGCGCCCGGTTGCCGGTTTCCGCCGTCGTCGGTCGGCGCGTGAAGCTCGTGAAATCCGGCCGCGAGTTCAAGGGCCTGTCGCCTTTCCAGGCCGAGAAGACGCCCTCGTTCTACGTCAATGACCAGAAGGGCTTCTATCACTGCTTCTCCAGTGGGAAGCATGGTGACATCTTTCGTTTCGTAACCGAAACGGAAGGCTTGCCCTTCCCGGAAGTCGTCGAGCGGCTCGCCAACGAGGCCGGCGTCACCTTGCCGAAATTCGCGCCTGAGGCGGTCGAGCAGGAGAAGAAGCGCAAGGATCTCTACGACGTGGT
>JANNEO010000037.1:0-20761 GCA_031378805.1 Hyphomicrobiales bacterium | reverse complement strand
AGCAGCACGGCATGAGGCACCTTGCCGTCCAGGATGACGACGGCCTCGACACCCCGCTCCAGCGCGTAGATGCAGGTCTCGATCTTGGGGATCATGCCACCGGTCACCGTGCCATCAGCGATCAGGCGGCGGCAATCCTCTATGGTGAGTTCGGGGATGAGGTTCTTGTCCTTGTCGAGCACGCCTGGCACGTCGGTCAGCAACAGCAGGCGTTTGGCCTGCATGGCACCCGCTATGGCTCCGGCGAATGTATCCGCGTTGACATTGTAGGTCGCGCCATCCTCGCCGAGCGCCACAGGTGCCAGCACGGGGATGATCTCGGCCTTCAGCACTGAATCGAGAATGTCGCGGTTGACTATCTTGGGTTCACCCACGAAACCCAGATCGATCTCGCGCTCGATCAGCGACCCAGGATCCTTGATGGTGCGGCGCACTTTTTCGGCCACCACCATGTTGCCGTCCTTGCCAGACAGGCCAACTGCCCTGCCGCCTTCCGCGCCGATCCAGCCGACGATCTGCTTGTTGATCGAGCCGGCCAACACCATCTCCACAATCTCGACCGTGGCCTGGTCAGTGACTCTGAGGCCGGCCTGGAACTCGCTCTTGATGCCCAGCTTGTCGAGCATTCGCCCGATCTGCGGCCCGCCGCCATGAACGACGATGGGCTTCACGCCTGCCAGTTCCAGGAGCACGATATCCTCGGCGAAATCCTCCGCCGCAGCCTTGTCGCCCATGGCGTGGCCACCGTACTTCACCACGACGATGGTCTGGTCGTATTTCTGGAGGTGCGGCAACGCCTGCACCAGCGTTTCTGCTTGGGTGTGGACGTCGGGAAGCGTGATGGCCATGGCGGAAAAGACTCCCCTCGGAATACGGCTTGTTTTGCGGGCTATAGCGGATGAGCACCCATGCAGAAAGGCCCAATCGGCTGCGGGGCGAATCTTGGCATGATGGCCATGTTGACATGTGAGTAATTAGTCACATATAGTCTGTCCATGGACTTGATCTTCAAGGCGCTCGCCGATGACACCCGGCGGATGCTGCTGGACCGCTTGCGCGAGCGGGACGGGCAGACGTTGACGGAGCTTGAGTCCAGAACCGGCATGACGCGCTTCGGCGTGATGAAGCATCTCAACGTCCTGGAGGCGGCGGGGCTCATTCTCACGCGGAAGGAGGGGCGGTTCAAATACCATTATCTTAACGCGGCTCCGCTGCAGATGGTCGTCGACCGCTGGATCGAACCGCTCACACAACAGCCGATGGCTCGGGCCATGCTCGATCTGAAGGCAGAGCTTGAAAGACACGGCGAAATGACCACGGCAGACAAACCCGATTTCGTACTAGAAACATATATCCGCACAACGCCCGCGAAGGTGTGGGAAGCACTCACAAATGGCGAAATGACGAAGCGATATCATTTCGCGCGGGCAACGCTGCAAGGCGACATCAAGCCAGGGGCACCCTATGCCTACTTGACTCCGGACGGTCACCCGATGCTGACGGGTCAAATCATCTCCGTTGATCAGCACAAGAGGCTGGAGATGACCTTCGTGCCGGGATGGATGGGGCCAGGAGCAACCGCCTCCCGTCACGTCTTTGACATTGAAGTCGCGGGCGAACTTGTCAAACTCACGCTCTCGCACTTCGCTATCCCGACGGAACAGGGCGGCATCCGCGATGGATGGGCCAAGGTCATCGGCAGCCTCAAATCATTCCTTGAAACAGGCGATGGCCTGACATTCGCTTGAAAGGACTGTCCAATGTCCACCGAAATTTTCTGGCTGCTCCTGACTGCAATCCTCGCAACGTCTCTCTGGATACCGTTCATTGTTGGCGTCAACACCTCCAAGTTTGAAGGCCAGGAGACAAGCTTCGAGAGGCCGCCCGACCATCGCAACATGCCGGCCTGGATACACCGATCCCACAGGGCGCATCTCAACCTTCTCGAACAATTCCTGCCCTTCGCCGTGATCGTGCTGATCGGCCATCAGCTCAATGTTTCGACGGCGGTTACGCAGTGGTGTGCGATTGTGTTCTTCTGGCTGAGGCTTGCCCATGCCATCGGCATGATCAGCGGAACTGCGCGGATGCCAGTTCGTCCCATCCTTTTCACGGCGGGATGGGTTACAACACTGGTCTTTGCCTGGCAGATCTTCGCCAAGGCTGGGTAGCAGGCGCTCGCGCCGACACACTCACGCCTTCGGGAAGGGCAATCCCATCTCGCGGTAACGTTCGGGATCGTCTGCCCAGTTCTCGCGCACCTTTACGAAGAGGAAGAGATGCACCTTGGTATCAGCGGCCTCCGCGATGTCCTTGCGTGCGGCCGACCCGATGGACTTGATGGTTGACCCGCCCTCGCCCAGCACGATCTTGCGCTGCCCCTCGCGCTCCACGAAGATCGTCTGGTTGATCTTGACCGAACCGTCCTTCTTCGTCTCCCAGGTCTCGGTTTCGACAGTGGAGCGATAGGGCAACTCGTCGTGCAGGCGCTCGAACAGCTTTTCCCGTGTGATTTCCGCCGCCAGAAAGCGCAGGGGAGCGTCGGATATCTGGTCCTCCGGATAGAGCCAGGGGCCGGGCTGCATCTGGGCAGCCAGCCATTTCGCCATGTCCTTGACGCCGTAGCCTGTTAGCGCGGCCACCATGAACGTTGCCTCGAACGGGCAGAGCGCATTCAACCGCGTGGCGATTTCCATCAGTTTCGGCTTGTCGATGGTGTCGACCTTGTTGAGAATCAGTGCCTTGCGTTGCCGCACATTCTTCAGGCGCTCGAGAATGGCGGTGGTTTCCGGGTCGTCCGCCTTGCGCACATCGACCAGCAGCGCCACGAAATCAGCATCGCTGGCACCGCCCCAGGCACTGTCGACCATGGCGCGGTCGAGCCGCCGTTTGGGAGCAAAGATGCCCGGCGTGTCGACGAACACGATCTGCGTCTGGTCGATCATGGCGATGCCGCGCACCTGAGCCCGTGTCGTCTGCACCTTGCGGCTGACGATGGACACCTTGGCCCCCACCAGCGCATTCAGCAGCGTGGACTTGCCCGCATTGGGTGCGCCGATGAGGGCGACGAAGCCCGCTGCGGTCGCGGGAGCATTGTCGATCATGGCGCAGCCTCGGATGGGGGCTGGTGTGCCCGATCAAGCAACAGACGCGCGGCTATCTGTTCGGCCTCGCGCTTCGAATTTCCCGCGGCTTCGGCCAGCCCGATCACGGGAACCTCTACGGAAATCGTGAATATCATTCGATGCGCCGGGCCGCTGCGGGACACCTCACGGTAGACCGGCATACCCAGTTGGCGGCCCTGCGCCAACTCTTGCAATTGTGTCTTGGCATCGCGCCGGTCGCCCGTCGGGTTGGCCATCCGCTCGTGCCAGACCGCCTCGATCACCGCCTTTGCGTCCCCATAGCTGCTGTCCAGAAACACCGCGCCAATCACCGCCTCGCAGACATCGGCGAGAATGGTCTGCCGCTTGCGCCCACCGGCATGTGCTTCGCCCGCACCGAGCCGGATGTTGGGACCGATATCCCAGACCACCGCGACCTCGGCGCAGGTTTCCTTGCGTACCAGTTCCGCCATGCGCCTTGCCAGTTCGCCCTCATCGGCTGCGGGAAAGGCTGCTGAGAGCATTTCCGCGATGGCAAGGCCAAGCACACGGTCGCCCAGGAACTCCATTCTCTGGTAGCTTTGCGACCGCACATCGGACCCACGGATGCTGGAGACATGCGTCAATGCCCGCTCAAGAAGACCGATGTCATGAAAGGAATGGCCGAGGCGGGCCTGCAGCGCCGGAAGGTCGCGGATCGCTTTCATGCGCGTACCCACATATTAGCGGATGCGCGAAAACATGCGGTCAAACCGCAGGGCCCAGGGCCAGTTCCAGATCTCCCAGGCAGAGGAACGACCATCGATCGAGAAAAAGATGATCTCCGCACGGCCCACGAAGTTCACGAGGGGCACAAAGCCAACGGCATCGCGGCTGTCGAGCGAATCGTCACGATTGTCGCCCATCATGAAAAAATGCCCTTTTGGTACCTCGAACACGTTGGTGTTGTTCATCAGGCCACGGCCGTCATTCGACTTGTGGATCTTGTGGCGCGTGCCGTTGGGCAAGGTCTCCCAATAGGCGACGGCGCGACTGCGATAGCCCGCGCCCCGATCCAGGATTTCCTCGCCGATGACCTCTTCCTTCACCGCGCTGCCATTGATGTGCAGCACGCCCTGAATCATCTGGATGCGGTCGCCGGGGAGGCCGGTGACGCGTTTGATGTAATCCGTGGAATTATCGGACGGCAGCTTGAACACGGCGACATCGCCGCGCTTGGGTTCGGCGCCCATCATGCGGCCTGAAAACGGAACGGCGCTGAAGGGAAACGAATGCTGCGAATAGCCGTAGCTGTATTTCGACACGAACAGATAGTCACCGACCAGCAGAGTCGGGATCAGCGAACCCGTCGGGATATTGAAGGGTTGGAAGAGGAATGTCCGCACGACCAAAGCGATCAGCAGCGCCTGGATGAAGATTTTCACGGTTTCCCAGAGGCCTTCGGGCTTCTGTTGCGTCTTGCTGTTCAAGGGGTAGGCCTTCCGGGAGGGTCAGGAACTGGCCCGATATAGCGACGGGTCACGGCAAGGGCAATGACCAGAGAAGGTGCAGCCGTTACAGCGGCAGTGCCTCGATCACGACGAAGGCCTGCGCATAGGGGTGCTCGTCAGTGATGGTGAGGTGGATCACGGCGCGATGACCCGACGGAGTGAGCGCAGCCAAACGCTCCGCTGCACCACCCGTCAGCTGCATCGTGGGTTGGCCAGACCGCTGGTTGACCACGCCCATGTCGCGCCAGAACACGCCTCGGCTGAGGCCGGTGCCCAGCGCCTTGGCGCAGGCCTCCTTGGCGGCGAAACGCTTGGCATAGGTCGGTGCGCGGTTGGCCTTGCGCTCTGCACGGGCCTGCTCCGCAGAGGTGAAAAGGCGCTGGACGAAGCGTGCGCCGTGACGCAGCAGCGATTTCTCGATACGCCGGATGTCACACAGGTCAGAGCCGATGCCGATGATCATGGGCGTCAGAGGCCACGGCTTCCCGGCTTGATCGCCGGAATTCTAGCCATGTCAGGCGGAACATCCCCAGGCGCATAGTCCGGCACGAAATAGGAGGCCAAGGATACAAAAGGCACGCCGATATCCGCCTTGCCGGCCGACCGGTCCACCAGCACCGCCGCGCCGACCACGTGGCCGGGATGGCGTGCGATGGCGGCCAGGCACTCCCGCGAGGACAGGCCGGTGGTGATGATATCCTCCACCATCAGCACCTTCGCGCCTGTCTCGATTTCGAAGCCGCGGCGCAGCTTGAACGCGCCATTCTCGCGTTCCACGAAGATCGCCTTGGCGCCAAGATGCCGGGCCGTTTCATACCCCGGCACGATGCCACCCACGGCTGGCGACACCACGATATCGATCTTGCCGAAGCGGGCCTCCACCTTTTCCGCCAGCGCCTTGCAGAGCCGTGCCGTGCGCACCGGATCCTGGAAGACGAACATCTTCTGCATGAACACCGGGGAGCGGCGCCCAGAGGAAAGGATGAAATGTCCTTCGAGAAGGGCACCGGCGGCGCGGAATTCCGCGAGAACATCTTCGGTATTCATAAAAAGCTCTCATGACGGAAGCGAGGGGCGAGGGCAAGAGCTTGACTACCGATAGGGCAAGAGCTTGGCTGTCGATAGGACAAGAGCTTGGCTTGACCAATCCCTGCTTCCCGCCTACGCCGACCGCTGCCAGTCGGCTGGACGGCCGCTGGGGGAAACCCTGGAGGAAAGTCCGGGCTCCATGGAGACACGGTGGCGGCTAACGGCCGCCGGGGGTGACCCCAGGGATAGCGCCACAGAGAACGAACCGCCCTCGCCACGAAGCCCTTCGGGACTGCGTATGGGGGTAAGGGTGAAAAGGTGCGGTAAGAGCGCACCGCGGGACCGGCAACGGAACCGGCATGGCAAGCCCCACCGGGAGCAAGACCGAATAGGGACGGCACGGGGTCCGCAAGGACCACAAGCCTGGCTCCAGGCCGCCGTCCGGGTTGGTTGCATCAGGTGTCGCGCAAGCGCCGCCGCAGATGAATGGCCGTCACGCCGGGGCAACCCGGCCATACAGAACCCGGCTTACAGGCCGACTGGCAGTTGGCTCTGTAACACGATCAGGACATTCAAAGACAGTGACTGGCATTTCTTGCCACGGCAATGCACGAGACGGCCATTGTGCAAGGACTGCAACTGTCACCCTCGACGATCTCGTGTGGGCAAGGGCAAACCATCTCTGACGGAATAATGGTTGCCAAAAAACTGTCTTAAGTCATTGAAAAGTTTGGAGCGGGCGAAGGGAATCGAACCCTCGACAATCAGCTTGGGAAGCTGATGTTCTACCACTGAACTACACCCGCATTGCACTTTATCTAGGCGCAAGAACGCCCCAATGGCAAGCGTCTGCTTCGCCATCCCCCGCGAGAAACACCGCTTCCCGCGGTTCACTTCACCAGGCGCGGTCCAGATTGAGGTGGGCGCTCTCCCTCGGAGATGATGCCAAGGCGGCGGGCAACTTCGGAATAGGCCTCGATCAGGCCGCCCATGTCACGACGGAAGCGGTCCTTGTCCATCTTGTCGTTGGATTTGATATCCCAGAGACGGCAACTGTCCGGGCTGATCTCATCAGCCAGAACGATGCGCATCATGTCACCCTCGAACAGCCGACCCGTCTCGATCTTGAAATCGACAAGGCGGATGCCGACACCCAGAAACAGGCCAGTGAGAAAATCGTTGATGCGGATGGCCAGCGCCATGATGTCATCCAGCTCCTGCGGGTTCGCCCAGCCGAAAGCCGTGATGTGCTCTTCCGACACCATCGGGTCATTCAACTCGTCTTTCTTGTAGTAGAACTCGATGATGGAGCGCGGCAACTGAGTGCCTTCCTCGATGCCAAGACGCGTCGACAGCGACCCTGCCGCGACATTGCGCACCACGACCTCGAGCGGAATGATCTCGACCTCGCGTATCAACTGCTCGCGCATGTTGAGCCGCTTGATGAAATGCGTGGGCACGCCGATGTTGTTCAGATTGGTGAAAATGTATTCCGAGATGCGGTTGTTGAGCACGCCCTTGCCATCGATTATTTCATGCTTCTTGGCGTTGAAGGCGGTGGCATCATCCTTGAAATGCTGGATGAGCGTGCCCGGTTCGGGGCCTTCATAAAGCACCTTGGCCTTGCCTTCGTAAATGCGGCGGCGACCTTTGTTCATGGCGGTGTGACCGTGATCTCGATGGTTCCGACGGATGCTGCTTAAATGGGCACGCCGCCGAAACAGGAAAGGACAGGTTGATATCCTGCTGATAGTCTTCTCGGTCACTATCCCAATACCCCGCGGGAAACAATGCGCATACATGCCGTCGCTGCATTTAGCAGTGAATCACAATCGACCAGAGGGTCTGTTCCTCCATTGATCTGCCGCATTGCGCCCCATATAGAACCGCAATACCGAAAAATGCTTCGCGCCATACAGGCGCCAGGGAGACCGAGACGATGACCGGCATGGACCAGCGCAAGGACGCAGCGGAGAAGAAATACGCGCATGACGAGGAACTCGCCTTCAAGGCCAATGCACGGCGCGCCAAGCTCATCGGTCTCTGGGTTGCAGGGCAGCTGGGCAAAAGTGGCCCGGAAGCCGATGCCTATGCCAAGTCTGTCGTGATGGCCGATTTCGAAGAAGCAGGCGACGAAGACGTGTTCCGCAAGGTGCGGGCCGACCTGAATGCTGGCGGCAAGAGCGATGTCTCGGACCACGTCATTCGCCGGACCATGGACGAGCTGATGGCAACCGCTGTCGAGCAGATCAAGGCGGGGTCTTGATCGCCTTCAACTGATCGATCCCATCGAGCAAATTCATCAGGCCCGGATCATTTCCGGGCTTTTTGTTTTGGTCATGGGCGGATAGGTTGTCCGACAACTTCACCATTCATTTCAAGGATGCTCCCATGACCACCATTGCCGCCGCCTTCGCCGCGCGTGTCCGCACGGGAGCACCCGCCTTCGCCGCGTGGTGTGGCATTCCCGATGCGACTGTCTGTGAAATCATGGTGCGCGAGGGGTTTGATTGCGCTGTCCTCGACATGCAGCATGGCGGGATCGACTACGGCATTGCCGTGCAGGGCATTTCCAACTGCGCCCTGGCGGGCAAGCCTGCAATCGTGCGGGTGCCGGTCGGCGGATTCGCGATGGCCTCACGGATGTTGGACGCCGGTGCTGCCGGAATCATCGCGCCGATGGTCAACACCGTCGAGGATGCCCAGAAGCTCGCGTCCTTCACAAAGTTTCCGCCTCTGGCAGACCGCAGCTGGGGGCCTACCCGCGCCTTGACCCTGACCGGCCTCACCCCTGCGGACTATCTGGCTGGGGCCAATGATTTTTCGCTGACCATTGCCATGATCGAGACGCGGGCAGCGCTTGACGCATTGGACGATATCCTGGCCGTGCCGGGTATCGACGGTGTGTTTGTCGGGCCTTCGGATCTGTCGATAGCGCTCAGCCATGGGGCTTCGGTCAACCAGTTGAGCCCGGATGTCGACAAGGCTCTGGACCACGTGGTGGCGCGGGCCAAGGCGCACAAGAAGTTTGCATCTGCCTTCTGTGGCGACGGCAAGCGCGCGGCGGATGTGGCAGCAAAAGGCTTCCAACTGATGTCGGTGGGGACTGACATCATGCAGCTCAGGGCAGGCTGCCGTTCGGGCCTCGACGCGGCGCAGGCCGGTGCAATCGCTGGCAAGCAGGGCAGCTACTGATCAGCAGCAACACTCAGCCAAGGTTTTGCAGAATCGAGGCGTCGACATAGCGGCGGATATCCGTCAGCGGTTTGCGCGGCATGGCGAAGGTTGAACGCAGACGCAAGACAGTTTCAATGCCTGCGCGATCCAGCGAAAGGTCACGCCGGATGCCTCTGACAGGATCGGTCAACCGTCGATAGATCCGGATGGCGAGGTCCGGACTCACCGTTGGCTGTCTTGCCCGAAGGATGGCGATGGCTTCGTCCGTATTGGCTGGATCGACCAGCCAGTTGACCGCAGCCTTGAACCCCTTGGCGAAGTTCACTGCGACCGGCCGGTTGGCTTCAAGCCAAGGCCTTCGTGCCATTCCGGAGATGCCTTGATACGGCCCGATCAGGCCCGCCATGTCCGCCAGACGGACAGCGCCCTGTGACTCTGCCATGAGATCGAGAGGGGCATTGAGCAGTGTGGCCGCGAATTTTCGTTCGTTCAACCCTTGCAGCCTCTGGGCGCCACCTCCAACAGCCACAAAATTGATATCGTCAGGCCCAAGGCCGGATTTCAGCAACCCTTCGCGCAGCACAAAAGCAAACCCCGTTGTCATGGCATCGACCGCCACGGTCTGGCCCTTGAGTGCGGCAACCGAAGCCGTGCCAGGTGTGGCCATCAGCGCCAGCATACCGTCATCAACTCCCATGAAGGCGGCGAAATCCGCCTGCCCCGGCAACTGTGCTTCACCTTGCCCTTCGACGTAGGCGACGACGTTGTCGATGGATGTCAGGGCGATGTCGAAGGTGCCTGCAAAGACGTCACTCGCCATCTGGCGGGAGTTCGGTGTCAGGGCCAATTCGATTGCCAGGCCCTGCTGGCTGAAGAAGCCTTTCGCGTCGCCAATCCACATCGGCCAGTTCGACGCTCCGGCAAACGCGACCACCTTGAGAGGACGCAAGGTCTGCGCGTGCAAAATGGCGGGTGAGAGGAAGGCGGCAGCAAGCACTGCTGTCACAGCACGACGGGTGAGAGCCTGTGTCATCCGGTGCGCCCTTCGAGCAGCTTGCCGAAACGGTCTGCATCCTGGGCCATCGCCTTGCCGAAGGCGTCCGGCTCTTGCGCAGCAATCACCACGCCTTGAGGTGCGAACTGGGCCGCAAGGTCTGGTGTCCGGGTGATGTCAAGAATGTCCTGGCTGGCCCGATCCGTGATTGCCCTGGCTGTTCCCGCAGCCATCAAGATGCCAAACCAGGCATCATACTCGAATGCAGGCAATCCCGCTTCCGCGAAGGTCGGCACCTCCGGCAAGGGAACCAGGCGCTGATTGCCCGTGACAGCCAGTGCCCGCAATTGCCCGGCACGCACGAGATCGCCTCCTACAGCGAAGAAAGTGAAGCCGAGTTGCGTGTCGCCGCGCAGGACGCTTGTATTGGCTTCGGGCAGGCCGCGATGGGGAATCATCTGCAAGGACGTGCCGACCAGACTGCGGAAAAGTTCCGCCGCGATGCCGGTGGAACTGGCAACACCCGCCGAGGCATATTGCAAGCCTCCCGACGCCACCTTCGCCATGGCAATCAGATCCTGCAGGGTCTTCGCGGGGGAGTTGGCGGGCACGATGAGGATGGATGGGGCGGAGGCCACCTTGGCAATGGGGGTGAAATCCTTCACCGCATCGAAACCCACGTTCTTGTTCACGGCATTGATAGCGACATGGCCGTTGGAGGTCAGCATCAGCGTGCCGTCGGGTGCCCCCTTGGCGACACTCTGAGCACCGGCGATGCCGGGGCGATTCTCGACGATGACGGGCTGACCCCATTTCGATGACAACCGCTGGCTGATGGCCCGGGCCAGGATATCGGTGGTGCTGCCCGCCGAAAACGGGACCACCATCTTCACCGCGGAGGTTGGCCATGCGGCTTGTGCCCGTATGGAGGGGGACATGCCTGCCGTGCCTGCTGCTGCGGAAAACGCCAAAAAATGTCGCCGATTCATGTCAGTCTCTCCCAATGCCCGGTGGCGTATCAATCACCGGGGATACCACATTCAAGCTTCCGGACGCAGCACGATCCTGTCGCGCGACCAGCCGATCACCGCCACATAAGCCTCGCTTGCACGGCTGAACGGATAGACGGCATGGCTGAGCACCGGAAATGGCTTCAGGGAGCCATTGGCGAAACCGGATGTCAGCGCGCGCAATCGCTCGGCACTGGCCACCGAGTTCAAAGCCAGCGTGTCGATGCCGAAATACGAATGGCGTCCGCGAAAGAACTTGAAGATGTTGAAATTGGCTTGCTGCGTCAAAGACGCGATGAAGATCTGGCGTCCACCGACCGCAAGCGAGTCCGTACCTGCTTCGTAATAGGGCTCGCCAACCGTGTTGAACACGACGCTCGCGCCGCGCCCTCCCGTGAGTTCACGCACGCGAGAGGCCACGTCTGCGCTGGATGAATCCAACACGATCACGGGACGGCAGGCGAAACCCTCATAACCCTCCGGCTTGCGCACGACGCCGATGACCTGGGCTCCACACGCGCTGGCAATCTGCGCCGTGGCCTGGCCGACCTTGCCATTGAGTCCCATGATCAGAACAGTATCCTGCGGTCCCGGCATTCCGGCGCGCATCAGACCTTCCTGCGCCGTCACAAAGGGAACGCCGACTCCCGCCGCCTCATCGAAGGTCAGGTTTGACGGCTTCTCGACAAGCGCTTCGGCTTCAACCACGAGATGGCTGGCATGGGTGCCATCGCGGCGGATGCCGAGATCGCCAGACGAGCCGAACACATCCTTGCCCAGGAGATGCGTCGGCCCATCCACGACGATGCCGGCAAAATCACGGCCTGGTGTCCTTGGGAAGACGGCATAGGGCATGTGTCCCATCGCAGCCTTGACATCGGACGGGTTGACGGCGGCTGCGCGAACCTCGACCACCACCTCCTGATCGCCGCGGTTCAGAGCACGCTGTTCAAGCACAAGGGCAATGCCGTTGGCATCCGCTGCCTTCGCGTTGAGGCGCAGGCTAGTGGCCACGATGGCAGAGGGTTTGAAAACTGTGTTCAAGGGCGATCCTGTCTTTCGTCACGATGGACGTGTCATCGGGTCCGCGCCGATGCTGGCGAATCCCAGCATGGCGCGTGTCTCGGCTGGCGTCATGATCTGCGATCCCAGATGCTCGATGATGCGGCGTGCCTTGGCCACCATCAAGGCATTGCTCTGTGCCAGGACGCCACGGTCGAGGTAGACCGCGTCTTCCAGACCAGTGCGGGCATGGCCGCCCGCCAGCACGGACTGTGCCACCATCGGGAAGGTAGAACGCCCAATACCGATCGCCGTGAAAGCTGCATCCGGTGGCAACAGATTGCGGGCATAGACCACGGTTTCAGGCGAAGGCTGGAAGCCATACTTCACGCCCATGACAAACGATGTGAGCTGCGGGCCCTTCAGCGTGCCATCCTTCAGAAGATCATGCAGGAGGGCGATATCGCCTGAGTCGAAAAGCTCGACTTCAGGTTTCACTCCTGATGCATTCATGATCTTCGCCATACGTCGCACATTGCCCGGCGTGTTGATGACGACCTGACCGCCGGAATTCATGGTGTTGAGATCCAGTGTGCAAATCTCGGGGCGCAACGCCGCCACGTGGGTGACGCGGTCTTCCGGGCGCATCAGGGTCGTACCGGGTGCGGCGACCCTGGGATCATCCTCGGAAGGCACGAAGCGCCCGCCTGGGCCGGTGGTCAGATTGAGGATGAGCAGGCGGTTCTTCGCTCGGATACGAGCCACCACGTCCTGATAGTATTCAAGCTTCATCGAGGGAGTGCCAGATCCTGGCTCCCGCACATGGATATGAGCAATCGCAGCCCCCTCCTCGGCCGCGCCCAGACAGGCATCGGCGATTTCCTCAGGCGTGATGGGCAGATGCGGGGTCTGGTCCGGCGTCGTCAGGTTGCCGGTGACGGCGCAGGTGATGGCAACTTTCGAGAGTTGCTGACGCATGGTGATCACAAGGCCCTTCCGCCATCGACGAGAATAAGTGAACCGGTGGAGTATGTCAGGTGCGTGGCGATGGCGAGTATCGCGCGGGCCACATCATCGGGGGAAGCCACCCGCCGGAGCGGGATGGTGGGAGCGAGCTTCGCCAGTTGTTCGGCGCCGCGGCCTGGAACGAAATCCGTATCGACGATCCCGGGCGAGACCGACATGACGCGGATTGTGGGAGCAAGAGCACGGGCCAGCGATTTCGTCAGCGTATCCATGGCGGACTTGACGGCGGCATAGGCGATGTTGGAACCCACGCCGTTCAAGGCGGCAATCGACGAGACATTGACGATGAGCCCGTCGCCGGTGGCCTCGAGCATTGGCCTGAAGGCTCGAATCGCAGCGAACTGGCCACGCCAGTTGATGCGGAACATTTCATCGATGAAGGCATCGTCCAGGGCGTCAAGATCAGCGGCGGGTATCGGCTTGGTGAAGCCAGCCGCATTGACCAGGATGTCCACGCGCCCTTGGCTTGCCCGCACGGCCTCGGCCAACATCGCTAGCGATGGGGTGTCATCCAAGCGGGCATGGAATGCGCAATGTCCGGTTCCCGGCAACGATGACAAAACGGAGTGGGCCGCAGCCTCGTTGCTGCGCCATGTTATAACCACAGTGGCCCCGGCCGCAGCCAGCATCCGTGCCGTCGCAGCACCGATGCCGCCCGAGCCGCCCATGACCACGGCAACTTTGCCCTGAAGTGCTTGATCCGGCATGGCGATCACTTGATGGGGGGGGATGGAAGCACGGCTTTGCCCGGCTCCATGACGAAGGTGTAGTCGAGCGCATACCACGCACCCTTGACGTCGGACGCGGGTGCCCTCCCCTTCTTCTTCTCGAATCCGCCGACAAGCGGGCGCGTGACACCAAAGACCACGTCGGTTTCAAGATATTTGTCATCATCGACGAAGACTTGCGTGACAAGTGTCTTGTAGCCCTTGCAATGCAGCAGGAAATGCAGATGCGCAGGGCGATACGGATGGCGCTTCTGCGCCTTCAGGAGTTCGCCAACAGGTCCGTCGACAGGCACGGGATAACCCGCGGGCTTGACCGACCGGAAGCCGAAACGCCCGTCCTTGCCGGTCACAAACTTTCCGCGCAGATTCATGTCGGCCTGGTTATGGTCCTGGTTTTCATACATGCCCGCGGGCGATGCCTGCCAGACATCGACCTCGACGCCCGCAAGCGGCTCCCCCTTGCCATTGCGGACAAGACAATCCGCGAAGAGGGCGGCACCGGGCGTGGGCGACCTGACGATCGAGCCACCGTTGTCCGTGCGCGGAGAATGCATCCGCCAGAACGGCCCAAGCAGGGCCGCCGCCGTCTCGGTGTTGCCGGCGTCCCCATTGTTCAGCAGGCAGACCAATGTGGACAGGCCAACGGCATCAGAGGCGAGAATGACCTCGTTGTGGGTGTCGGTGGTCTTGTGTCCCAGGCCTGTCACGAAGGCCACTGCCCTCTCCCACTCGGGCTCGGTCAACGTCACGTCTCTGGCGAAGGCATGGAGGTGGCGCACGAATGACTCCATGACCTCGCGGAGCCGGGCATCCGGGGCCTTTGCCATGGCGGCCAACACAGCCTCAGTTACCTGTTCCTGCTTGTCGATGATCATGACGCTTCCTGGTTGACCCCTTCTTTGGTTGAGGAGCCATTGCGATCATCGTGCATGAATTTTCGCATCGGGAAAAGCGCCACTCTCACGAAACACAGTTGCGTCGTTGCAATTCCAGCTTTCCGCCCGCGCGCTTCTGCATTCACGCTTTCGTGAGCGCACAAGCCGGGTGACTTCCACCGTGTCGGCGCTACACTCAATTCTTAGAACGGCTCTATCTTGGGAGAATTCACATGGCAAAGCTCACCATCAACGGAACGCTGCGGGATGTCGATGTCAGTCCCGACACACCCCTGCTCTGGGCCATTCGAGAGCAGGTTGGCTTGACCGGCACAAAATATGGCTGCGGTGTCGCGCAATGCGGGGCCTGCACCGTCCATATCGACGGTGAACCGATGCGCTCCTGCTCGCTGCCGGTCTCGGCAATACGCCCTGAACAGAAAATCGTCACTATCGAGGGACTGTCTCCCGACTCGTCGCACCCTGTGCAGAAGGCCTGGCTGGCACTCGACGTGCCGCAATGTGGCTACTGCCAATCCGGCATGATCATGGCCGCGGCCGCGCTGCTGGCCAAGACGCCCAAGCCGACCGATGCCGATATCGACGCAAACATCACGAATATCTGTCGCTGCGGCACCTACAACCGGGTCCGGGCCGGCATCAAGCAAGCCGCTGGCGTTTGAACAGGAACAGGAGAACAGTCATGACACAATCAATCGACGTTCCTGCTCTCGATGTTTCCCGCCGAGGGTTCATCGCATCCGCCGTAGCAAGTGTCGGCATCTTCAGCCTCGGGTTTTCGATCACGCCCCAGGCCAAGGCACAGGGACTTGCCCCCGAGGTCAACGCCTGGGTGGTGATCAAGCCGGACGATACAGTCGTCGTTCGCATTGCCCGCTCCGAGATGGGCCAAGGCACCCTGACCGGCCTTGCCCAGCTCGTCGCAGAAGAGCTGGAATGCGACTGGTCCAAGGTGACCTGGGAATATCCCACACCGGGCCAGAATGTTGCCCGCAACCGGGTCTGGAAGAATTTCTCGACCGGCGGCAGCCGTGGCATCCGCGAGTCCGAACAATATGTGCGTGAAGGTGGTGCCGCAGCCCGCATGATGCTGATTCAGGCTGCCGCCAATGGCTGGAGCGTGCCTGCTGCGGATTGCAAGGTCTTGAAGGGCGTCATCACCCATCCGGCGTCGGGCCGCAGTACGACGTACGGAAAGGTTGCGGAAGCCGCTGCGAAGATCGAGCCTCCCAAGGAGGTCAAGCTCAAGAACCCGAAGGACTGGACCATCGCGGGTCAATCGCTGCCCCGCCTCGACACGGCAGACAAGCTGAACGGCAAGCAGGTCTATGGTTTCGACCTGAAATTGCCGGGCATGATGAATGCTTCGATCAAGGCCTGTCCCGTGTTCGGCGGAACGGTGGCGAGCTTCGACGTCGCTAAGATCGAGAAGATGCCGGGCGTGAAGCGGGTGCTCAAGGTCGGAGAGAATGCCGTCGCCGTGGTCGCGGAGACCTGGTGGCAGGCCAATTCCGCGCTTCTGGCCCTGCCGATCATCTGGAACGAGGGACCGAATGCCAAGGTTTCAAGTGCGGATATTGCTGCATTCGTGAAGGAAGGGCTTGATGCCGAGCAAGCCTTTGAAGGCAACAAGCAGGGCGATGCAAAGGGTGCCATCGCTGGTGCTGCCAAGCGTGTGGAAGCAACCTACAGCTATCCCCTCCAGAACCATGCCTGCATGGAGCCGATGAATGCCACGGCCCTGTGGACCCCCGACAAATGTGAGGTCTGGTGTCCGACGCAAAATGGCGAGGCCGCTTTCGGGGCCGCTGTTCAGGCCTCCGGCCACCCTGCAGCCAAGGTAGACGTTTACAAGATGCATCTCGGCGGTGGTTTCGGGCGGCGCGGACGCTCGGACTATGTGATCCAAGCCGTTCAGATCGCTCGGCAGATGCCAGGCATCCCGATCAAGCTGCTGTGGTCCCGCGAGGAAGACATGGCGCAAGGAACCTACCATCCGATCACCCAGTGCAAGCTGGTGGGCGGGTTGGATGCGCAAGGCAATCTTGTGGGCCTGCACATGCGCATTTCCGGTCAATCCATCCTGTCAGGCGTCAACCCTCAGGGCTTGCAGAATGGGCGCGATCCCGTGGTGTTCCAGGGCCTGAATCCGTCTGGAGCGGAAGGGCCGTTCGGATACACCATCCCCAATCTGCTGATCGACCATGCCATGCGCAATCCCCATGTGCCGCCAGGCTTCTGGCGGGGAGTGAACCTGAATCAGAACGCGATCTATGTGGAATGCTTCATGGATGAACTGGCAGCGGCTGCTGGCGTCGACGCACTGGAATTCCGGCGCCGCATGATGAAGAACCATCCCAAGCACCTCGCGGTGCTGGAAACGGTCGCCAAGGGCATTGGCTGGGGCAGCCCCGCGCCCGCTGGCGTCTTCCGTGGCCTGTCGCAAATCATGGGCTTCGGCAGCTATGTCGCGGCAGCGGCGGAAGTGTCCGTTGCGAATGACGGCAAGATCAAGGTGCATCGCATTGTGGCTTCGACCAATCCTGGCCATGTGGTCAATCCAAGCCAGGTGGCGGCACAAGTCGAGGGGTCGTTCGTCTACGGACTGTCTGCGGCGTTCTACCAGGAATGCACGGTCAAGAACGGGGCGATCGTCGAGCAAAACTTCGACACTTATCCCGCCATGCGCATCGACGAAATGCCAAAGGTGGAAAGCATCCTTATCCCCTCGGGCGATTTCTGGGGTGGCGTGGGAGAGCCGACCATCGCGGTGGCTGCGCCCGCCGTGCTCAACGCCATTGCAGCCGCCACAGGACGGCGCATCCGTCATCTGCCGATGAAGAACACGGACCTCCGGCGGGCGTGAAGGCTTTGATTGGACGCGCCTCTTTCCCTCTCGCGGGGGGAATAGATCGCATTGCGTTGGTGCTTGGACTGTTTGCGACTGTGCTGATCGCCGTCCCGGTCAGGGCGCAGGTCGCACCCTACCAAGTCATGGGCGACGCGATACCCGCGCCGCTTCTGGGACTGGCAGGAGATGCGGCCAGAGGGCGTCATATCGTGGTCACGCGCCAGAAAGGCCTGTGCCTGCTCTGCCATTCCGGACCTTTTCCGGAGGAGCGTTTTCAAGGCGATCTTTCGCCGTCTCTGGCGGGCGCGGGAGTGCGATCAACGGAGGGGCAGTTGCGCTTGCGCATGGTGGACAGCACAAAGGTGAACCCTGGCAGCATGATGCCAGCGTATCATGCGGTTGATGCTCTTGTGCGTGTCGGACGACAATTCGCCGACAAGCCCATCCTGAGTGCGCAGGAAATCGAGGATGTTGTGGTGTTTCTGAGGGAGCTGAAGGACTGATGGCAGCAGTTGATCACAGCACCGCACCAAGCCGCCGTGTGGTTCTGGCAATGCTATCGGCAACGGTTGCCAGCCTTGACGCTGGATCGGCACGAGCTGAAACGGCCGATATGCACGCCGCCATCAAGGCGTTTGCAAAAGGCTCTCCAATAACCAAGGGCAAGGTCAAGATCGACATTTCGCCTCTCATCGAGAACGGCAATTCGGCCTCCATGGGCGTTTTCGTGAACCATCCTCAGGATGCGCAGGCTTATGTCCGCAAGATTGCCGTGTTCAACGAGAAGAACCCGCAGCCTGAGGTGGCAGTTTTTCATCTTAACCCGCGCAGTGGTACCTCGCGCGTGGACACCCGCATACGCCTGGCAACGACCCAGCAAATCGCTGCAGTTGCGGAACTCAGCGATGGCACGTTCTGGTCCGATCAGGTCGAGGTGATCATCACCATTGCCGCATGTCTGGAGGAGTGAGCCATGGCCAAGGCCCTGCTCAAGGTGCCAAAGACTGCCAGAAAGGGCGAGATCATCACGCTCAGCGCGATGTTCTCGCACCAGATGGAAACCGGGCATCGCCGGGACGCCGAGGGACAACCCGTGGCGCGTGATATCATCTCGCTCTTTACGTGCCAGTATGGTGGCATGGAGGTCTTCCGCGCCGACCTGCATCCTGCCATCTCGGCCTATCCGCTGATGCAATTCACCACGGTGGCCACCGTCTCCGGTCCCATCACCTTCACCTGGACGGATGAGGCCGGGAAGAGCTGGCGGGAGACGGCCGAGATAACCGTCACGGCATGATGTGGCTGGCTGTTCTTGGTCACGCTGTTTTAGGCTTGGTCCTGGGTGCGATCGCATCCCATGCTGCGGCTGATCCGATCCCGCGTGCCGATCGAAAGTCCGGCTTCGACATGATGGGGCCTGATACACAGGCCATGCAAAGGGATGATGCACGCAATCCGGCGATGCTGGCCGTGCAGGAGGGATTGTCCCTTTGGTCGCAGCCGCCGTCTTCCGGCAATCCGTCTTGTGCTGGATGCCATGGTATGGCGATTGACAGCATGAAGGGCGCAGCTGCCCGCTATCCGTTGTTCGACGTGGCAACTGAACGTCCCATCGATCTGGCGGGAAAAATCCAGCAATGCCGCACAGAGCGTCAGGGAATGTCGGCCTGGGCGCGTGAAAGCCGACCGTTGCTGGCGATCACAGCCTATGTTGGGCTGCAATCACGCGGATTGTCAGTTGACGCACCTTCGGATGACAGGCTTGCCCCATTCAGCCTGCGCGGCCAGCAACTGTTCAGCCAGCGAATTGGACAGCTCAACCTGTCCTGCGCGATGTGCCATGATGACAATTGGGGCCGGAAGCTTGGTGGCAGCGTCATTCCGCAGGGTCACGCGAATGGTTACCCGTTGTTCCGGCTGGAGTGGCAGGCCATTGGCTCATTGCAGCGCCGCATTCGCAATTGCATGACAGGGGTGCGCGCGGAACCTTTCACCTATGGCGACCAGGAGTTGATCAACCTTGAACTGTATCTCAAGGAACGGGCCGCAGGCTTGATGGTCGAGACACCCGCTGTACGGCCATGATCTTGGTTGCCATGATCTTGGTAGCCATGATCTTGGGCAGGAATGCTGGCTGGCCAGTCCACCATGTCAGCTCATGTCGATCGCCCGGTTGCGCGACATCGTGATATGCGCCGTCATCGCCGCTACGGCGGCATCGGCATCCTTGCGCTCGATCGCCTCGATCACCTTCATGTGGTCGCGGTAGACCGGTATCACGAGATCGGCATAAAGGCGCGTCTCGTTGCGGCGGATCAGCTTGATCTTGATCCAGTTCACGCGGAAAGCCTTGGAGATGATCTCGTTGTCGAGGTGATCAATGATCGTTTCGTGCAGGGAGCGGTCCGTTGCCTCCGCATCGGCGATCAGGCTGTCGCGCTCGCCTGCCTCGGATCGGCGAATAATGGCCTCGTGCGAGCTGCGCAATCCTGCAATGGCACCATCGCTGCGGGACTCTGCAAAAAGTGCCGTGGCCTGCGTCTCGAGGAAAAAACGAAACTGGTAGGCATTGCGGATCAGGTTGAGATCGACATGTGCCACCTGCATTCCGCGCTGCGGCACGGTGGTGATCAGCCCCTCCGCTTCAAGCCGCGGGATCAACTCACGGATGGCCCCCAGCGGCATGTTGGTGATCTCGACCAGTTCGCGCTGGGATACGAACTGTCCCGGCTTGATCTCGCGCGACAGCAGGCGTTCGGTGAAACTGTCATAAGCCCTGTCTCGGAGCTTGGGCGCACTGGCGGACATGGTTTCAGGCCGCCTTCGCCAGCGATTTCAGTGGCGCCTTGCAGATGGCCTCGAGTTTGCCCGCGAGTTTGCGCGTGTCCGATGCCGACAAGGCGTCCAGCGGTGGGCGCATGACCCGCCAGGCCGGATCACCCAACCCATGCCCGATCAGAGCCTTGATCGCCGCCATGAAGGAATAGCCCAGCACGGCGTCCACCATGGCCGTGACACGTGGATCATCCTGCCCATGGTGGGCCATTGGCCGCAACAACTCAGGTGCAACATTTGCCAAACCACAGATGGTGCCTGCGCCCCCATGGCGCACTGCTCGGGCCAACTGCCGCTCATCACCGACGAGCACTTGAATGCCCTTCAACACCTTCAGACGCCGCTCTGTCGCCGGCCAATCCCCGTTCGAATCCTTGATGCCGATCACGACGCCCGGAAACGCAGCCATGAGACGCTGCGTGAGTTCAACTGAGATGTCATTCCGGGTCATTCCGGGAATGTGATACAGGATCACATCGCGCAAGCTGCCGCCGAGCTTCTCGAATGCGCTGGCAAAAAAGCGGAAGAGTCCCTCGTCGCTTGCATCCCCGAAATAGAAGGGTGGTGCCATCAGCAGCGCTCGGCAATCCATATCGTAGGCCGCGTTGGCCTGGGCCAC
>JANNEO010000144.1:0-17449 GCA_031378805.1 Hyphomicrobiales bacterium | reverse complement strand
TCCCACGCCTCGGGGTTGATCGGCTCGCCGACTGAACCCAGCAGACGCAGGGAGGTGCGCTTGGTCTTCTTCACCGGCTCCTCGCCGGCCTGCATCAGGGCGCGAATGGCGGTCGGCGCGGTGTAGAAAGTGTTCACCTTGTGCTTGTCGATGACCTGCCAGAACCGGCCGATGTCAGGATAAGTCGGCACGCCCTCGAACATCAATGTGGTCGCGCCGTTGGCAAGCGGGCCATAGACAATATAGCTGTGGCCAGTCACCCAGCCCACATCGGCGGTACACCAATAGACCTCGCCATCCTTGTAATCGAACACATACTGGTGGGTCATCGCCGCATAGACGAGATAGCCGCCCGTGGTGTGCAGCACACCCTTCGGCTTTCCGGTGGACCCGGAAGTGTAGAGGATGAACAGCGGATCTTCCGCTTTCATTTCGACCGGCGGGCAATGGGCGGAGACCTTGGCGGCCTCCTCGTGATACCAGACATCGCGGCCGGCCTGCATCGTCACATGACCGCCGGTGTGCTTCACAACGATCACGGTCTTGATTCCGCCCTTCACCTTGCCGTCGGCGGCATCGACGTTCTTCTTGAGTGGCACTGGTTTGCCGCCGCGCAGGCCCTCGTCAGCCGTGATGACGATGGCTGAATCGCAGTCCTCCACGCGGTTGGCGAGGCTATCCGGAGAGAAGCCGCCAAAGACGATGGAATGCACGGCGCCGATGCGGGTGCAGGCCAGCATTGCATAGGCCGCTGCCGGGATCATCGGCAGGTAGATCGTCACCCGGTCGCCCTTCTTGACACCCTTCGCCTTCAGCACGTTGGCGAAGCGGCAGACTTCGTCGTGGAGTTGCTGGTAGGTGATCTTCTGCGAAACGGATGGGTCATCGCCCTCGAAGATGATCGCGGTCTGTTTGGCGCGCTTCGCCAGATGCCGGTCCACGCAGTTATAGGAGACGTTGGTGGTGCCGTCCTCGAACCATTTGATGGAGACCTTGCCCGGCTTGTACGAGACGTTCTTGACCTTCGTGTAGGGCTTGAACCAGTCGATCCGCTTGCCGTGCTCCGCCCAGAAGCCTTCGGTGTCGGTGATGGACGCCTTGTACATGCGCTTGTACTTGGCATCGTTGACATAGCCGCGCTGCGCCCAGGCCTTGCTGACGGCGTAGAGTTTCTCGGACATGGTTTACTCCCAGGGGTATGCTTGTTGGGTTGTCCATAGCCGAAAGAGCGGGCTTTCAAAAGCGGGTGGAGATCAGACTTTGGTTGTTTGGGGATCTTGTCCTTCTCCCTTGGGAAAAGGTGGCCGGCGGAGCCGGTCGGATGAGGGAGAATCCCTGCCGTTGGTGGTTCGCCCTCATCCGCCCCGCAAGGGCGGGGCACCTTCTCCCGACGGGAGAAGGGGAGGATCACACCACCCCCGCCACAGCCGCAATCAGCCGCGCGATGTCCTGGGGGCGCGACAACCGATGATCGCCATCGTTGATCATCGTGACCACCACCGGGTCAAGCGGCAGGTGTTCCACCAGCGTCAGGGCATGGGTGAAGGGCACGTCGGGGTCTTTCATGCCTTGCAGGATATGTACCGGACAGCCCACCTGGAAAGTCTTGCCAAACACGCAGTTTCTGCGCCCATCCTCGATCAGCGCACGGGTGATGGGCGTGGGCTCCGGCGCATAGGCCGAGGGCAGGTTGAATACGCCCTTGTCCATGATCTCGGCCTTCACGGCTTCGGGAAACTGCGGCCACATCAAGGTCTCGGTGAAATCGCAGGCCGGCGCGATCAGCACGAGACCGGCGATTGTTCCTGCCTTTCCTGCCGCCATCAGCCGTTTGGCGATCAACACCGCGAGCCAACCGCCCATCGAGGAGCCTACGATGATCGGCGGTGTCTCGACCACGCGCGTCAGCACGGCGACGGCATCTTCCGTCCAGAGCGAGAAGGTGCCGTCGCGGAAATCGCCGCTGCTCTCGCCGTGCCCCATATAGTCCATCCGCACCATCGGACGTCCCTGGCTTTTACACCAGTCATCAAGCGCGATGGCTTTGGTCGACTGCATGTCGGACTTGAAACCGCCAAGCCAGACCACTGGTATGCCACTGCCCGCCGTCACCCGGCAGGCGATGCGGCGGGCTTGTCCACCGCTGCCGACATCAAGAAATTGCAGATTGTCACGCATCGCACTAAAGCCTGTTTCCAAGTTCCTAAGGTTTCTGGTGTCAATGCCACGATACCGAGCATCGCACCAAGTCCGGACACCGCCGATTGTCAGCCTTTCCCGCCCACACTCGTCACGCCCTGCAGGGCCGCACCGTGCTCCAGATCATTCCGGAGCTTGAGGCTGGCGGTGCAGAACGCACGACGGTCGATATTGCCGAGGCGCTGTCCCAGATCGGTGCCCGCGCCGTGGTCGCAACCGAGGGCGGGAGGCTGGTGGGTGAATTGCAGGCCAAGGGCGGCGAATGGTTGCCCTTTCCTGCGGCCTCCAAGAATCCCGCGAAAATGGCCTGGAATGCCAACTCCCTGGCCCGGCTGATCCGGCGCGAGAAGGTGGACATCGTCCATGCCCGCTCCCGTGCTCCGGCCTGGGTGGCTCTGGCGGCCACGAAACTGGCGCGGCGGCCATTTCTCACGACGTATCACGGCAGTTACTCCGGCACCTCGGCACCCAAGGTGCTCTACAATTCGGTGATGGCGCGGGGCGATGTGGTCATAGCGAATTCAGAGTACACGGCGGATCTTATTCGCCAACAGCATCCTTTCGCCGCGGGGCGCATCCGCGTCATTCCGCGCGGCACGGACCTGGCGTCGTTTCATCCCTCGTCGGTTGAACCCGCCCGTGTGCTGGCGCTCCGGGACGCGTGGGGGGTTGGCCCGCATGAGCGCATCATCCTGCACGCCGCGCGCCTGACCGGCTGGAAAGGCCAGCGCGTGTTGATCGATGCCGCGAAGATCATGGCCGATCAGGGCCTCAGGGACGTGGTGTTCATGCTGGCGGGCGACTCCCAGGGCCGCGACGACTATGTCCGTGAGCTCGATGAACTGATCGCTTCACGGGGCGTCAAGGGCATCGTGCGTCGGGTGGGCCATGTCGGCGACATGCCTGCCGCGATGATGGCGGCAGCGGCGGTCGCGGTACCGTCTATCGAGCCGGAAGCCTTCGGGCGCGTGGCGGTTGAGGCGCAGGCCATCGGTACGCCGGTGGTTGTGTCCAACCTGGGTGCGGTTCCCGAGACGGTGCTGGCCCCGCCAGATGTCCAGCCCGAGCACCGCACGGGCTGGCGCGTGCCGCCGGGCGATGCGGTGGCGCTGGCAGATGCGCTGATGCAGGCGCTGGCGCTGCGTCCAAGCGCACGTGATTCGCTGGCGCAGCGCGGGCGCTTGCACGCGGAAACACATTTCTCTTTGAACCAGATGGTCGAAAAGACGCTTGATGTTTACGCCGCACTCGTCGAACAACGCCATGGCCGTTGACTTGCCATCGTAAATCCTTGACTTCGCGGGCCATTCCGCCGATTTTCCCACGCACAGCGGCTGTCTTGCCGCGAACCACAGGAGCTGACTGCCATTCGCCGCCCTATGAGAAATCTCCCGCCGCCCGTAAAAGACGGGCCGCGTGTCAACAAGGACATCCGCGTTCGTGAGGTCCAGGTTATCGATGCCGAGGGCAATAACCTCGGAACCCTGCAGACCCTGGATGCCATCCGCATCGCGGAAGAGGAAAGCCTCGATCTGGTCGAGGTCGCGCCCAATTCGGTACCGCCCGTCTGCAAGATCATGGATTATGGCCGCTACCGCTTCCAGGAGCAGAAGAAGGCTGCCGAAGCCCGCAAGAAGCAGAAGATCATCGAAATCAAGGAGATCAAGCTGCGTCCCGGCATCGATGACCACGATTTCGAAACCAAGATGAAGGCCGCAAAGGGCTTTTTCGAGGAAGGCAACAAGGTCAAGTTCACGCTGCGTTTCCGTGGCCGTGAAATGGCGCACCAGGACATCGGGATGCGTGTGCTGGACAGGGTGAAGGCGTTGACTGCGGAATATGCCAAGGTCGAGAACGAGCCATCCTTTGAAGGACGGCAAGTGGTGATGGTGGTTGCACCGCGCTGACAGCGCGTTGCCTGTGGGAAAAATGGGGGGCACCGCCCCATTGCCGCCGCAATTGTGGAACCTTCGGAATGCGCGTGCTCGTCTTTGCACCCTCATTCTCCAGGAGTTTTGAATTATGATTCGAGCCTTTTTGATCAGCGCGGCGTGTTTCGTTGCCGCGCCAGCCTTGGCACAGTCCTGCCAGGACAACTTCGCAGTTGAGGGAACCCCGCTGATCACGGGCATGAATTTCAGGACGTCGCAGAATTTTCCGGGCGTGGATCATCGCAAGGCGCTCACAAGCCTGCGCTCTGGAATGCTGGCGGAAGGTTTCAGCAATATTGCAGTGGACCGCGAGGGCGGGGCACTGACGGCGCTGCAGGAGACATCTGGTTCGGGGCGGCCACAAACGTTGCGCGTCACGGCCCGCAAGGTGGGCAATGCGACACGAGTCGATGCGGTGTTCATCATTCAGGCCGGTCAGGTGGCGGATGCCAACACCGTGCGCACCGCCATATGCCGGGTCGTGGCGTCCGCCAGGCTGTGAAGGGGCATATTCCTGATCAGAATTCTATCCGCTTTGTGCCCCCGCGAACAGCCTTCGGCGGCGATCGTGGAAAGAGTCTTTCCTGAAGTCTTTTAGGGTCCAGTCTTTGCCTTCAATCAGGAACTTGCCCGTGTCCGCCGATTTGGCCCCGCCATCGTTGGCGGCATTCCGATAACTGAAGTGCCGGAACAGCCGATCAAATTCCGTGAGGTATGTGTGTGCCACGCGCTTGTCGCCCCTGATCAGCAGCATGTTCTCGTCATTGCCCAGCAGTGAGTTGGGAGAGAAGTTGGCTGAACCCGTGATCACCAAAGGGTCATCTCCCATGGGATCAAGAAGCAGAAACTTCAGGTGGACGTAGAAGACATTGCCCTGGTCCCGGAAATGAAACTCCGGGAACCATGAAGCCAGCTTCCACCCCGGCAGGGGATCTCGGGTGCGGCTGTCCATACCAAGCCCCGCGCCGTTCGCGGCCAGGAAGCCCAGATCGCTCTTGTGCAGCTTGCCCGCATCGAAGTCGGGCTTTTCCAGCAGCACGTAGCGCATGGTCTCGGCCTTCTCCATGACTTGTGCGTGCAAGGCATTGGTGTCCGGGTTGAGACCGAAGGCCGCGGTGAAGAACACGGCGCTCTTGGCTTCCGCGACCCGTGCGGCATACCACGCCAGCATCTTTGAATCCTTGCGCGGGCTGAAGAGGACGGTCGTCCGGGATGGCAGCGAAGCCGCTGGGTTGGGTGTTTCATTCATCACCCATGGTTTCAGTTTTTCAGGCACCGGATCGCCGGAGAGCGTGGTCCAGTAGGCCATGAATGTCTTGGCCACATCCGCATCGCGCACGAGATGTCCGCAATTCGCCTGGCCCAGAAAGCCCGACATCGTGAAATTGCTTGATCCTGTCCACACCTCCTCTGGCCTGTGTTTGCCCGCGCTGTTCTTTCGCAATTTCACCATGAACTTGTTGTGCGGGATTGCCGCGCGTTTGGTGCGCTTGATCAGAATGGACGTGGGAATCTGATGCTTGGCGATGGCTTCCTTGGCCGAGGCCGTAGCACTGGTATCCTTGATCTGTCCGCCCTTCTTCTTCGTGCCGGCCTCGTAGACGATCTTGATATCCACGCCGCGGACATGCGCCGCCTTGAGCGCCAGCAGGATGGGCGCATAGCTGAATTCGTAGGCCGCCACGCGCAGCTTCTCATCCGCCGTTGTGGAGTTGATGAAGCCCAGCGCCGCTTCCAGCAGGCCGCGAGAAAGCCAGGCCGTGGCACTGTCTTGCGGGTCGTCGAACCGCTTCAGGTCGATGCTGTCCTTGTCGGCCAGATCAGGGAATTTCTGCGAGAAGGCCTGGCTGGCCACGGCACCGCGATTGAAGAAAATCGCATGGGCACCGGTATCGTCGCTCGCTTCGGTCTGAACATACACTTCCACGGGCGCAGCCAATTGCGGCGCGGATGGCGTGCCATACATCGGGTGAATGAAGTAGGTGTAGCGATACCCTGGCTTGGCCCGGTAGTCGCTCCATACGAAGCTCTGTACGGGATGGAGATTGGTCTCATAGTCCTTGTGCGCATCAGGCGAAGGCACGACCGATTTGAACACCTTGCGACCAGAAAGCCAGCGGTCGGACCCAGGCGTGCCAGTCTCTGTGTGGTCGATGCGTCGTATGGCAAAGCCGAGCAGATTCTTGCGCGCCGCAGTCGAGGCATTGATGCCGAAAAACACGACATTGGTGCCAGCAATGGCATTCACCGACAATCCGGTTGGCGAAAAACCCGAGGAAGGAACACGAACCTGCATGGACGTCTCCCAATGAAAAACAGCGATATGAAAACCCTGAATGTCTCGAAATTAGAGAGCCGGGAAGGATTGCTGTCAATGTGAGGAGGACGTTGAAAGCGTGTATCACAGGTGAGAATGGACCTGTCAGCCACGAGATCATGCGCCGATGCCATCATCGGCGCATGTCTGCTCAATCACACAGCGGAGGAATACGACACCGGGAACCAGTCAAAGCCGTTGCTGTTTTTCGCCACGAAGCCGGTGGACGGGAACGCCGCGTGGTAGAACGTCACCTGCATCTTGTCGGCGGCCGCCATGTCGAGGAGCTTGCGGCGCGTCGTCACGGCCTGCGCCTTGTCCAGGTCGAAGCCGAGGTGCCAATCCGGCATTCGGGCGAAGACGCGGGGGTCATTGGAAGCATCGCCCACCACCATCAGCGTCTTGCCGCCCGACGCGATGACAAAGGATGTGTGGCCGGGTGTGTGGCCGTCGGACTGGATCGCGTTGATGCCAGGAGCCCATTCCTTGCCCCATTCCGCCTGCTTCACGTCCTTAAAGTTCGGCATGAAGACACGCCTTGCCACCTGGAAAGCACCACGCGCTGCTTCCGGTGCCGCGTTCATCTTCGCTTCGTCGAGGTAATGTGCCACGTCCCTGGAGGGCACGATGATCTCCGCATTCGGATAGACAAGCTGACCTTCCTTGGTGCGCAGACCGTTGATGTGATCGGGATGGAAATGGCTGACCAGCACAGTGTCGATCTGAGCCGGTGCTATACCGGCCGCCGCCATGTTGGCCGCCATCTGGCCCGTCGTGGGCGCGCCATTGTTGGCGAAGCCTGCATCGATCAGGACAAGCTTGGACCCGGTGTTCACCACCATCGTGTTGAACTGGGACGTAGCCGGCTTGGTCGGGATGAACTGCGAGTCCATCAGCTTGATGACGTCCTCCAGAGGGACATTGGGCACGAGTTGGGTCGTGATCTCGCGGTTCACCTGGCCGTCATGCAGCGCGGTGATCTCGAAATCTCCCAGGGTGAAGCGATAGAACCCCGCCGCCTGCTTGCCCTGCTTGGGCGCGGCAGCCTTGGCAGGGATGATCGGCATGGCAGGAACGGTGAGGACGGCAGCGGCTGACATCAGCGCTGTACGGCGTGACATGGACATGAGTCTCTCCCTTGTCTGGCGCGTTTCTAAGAAACGCTCTGACATAACTTAGGGCGGTATTCCATATTCGGAAGGCACTGTTGCGCAGAGGTGTTTTTGCGGAATCGCAAGATCAGGCCGTCAAGAGCTTCCGATGAGGATACCCACCGCCAGCACCAATGCGCCGCCAACCACGACCTGCAGGATGGATCGCATGAACTGCGTTTCCATGTAGCGCGTGCGGATCCAGGCGATGGCGATCAACTCGATCGCAACAATCACTGCCGCTATGCTGGTCGCCAGCCAGAAGGCGTTCGTCCAGCTGTTGGGAATGAGGTAGGGCAGTGTGTGGCCTAGCCCGCCAACAGCGGTCATCAGACCGCAAACCGTGCCACGGATCCAGGGGCTGCCGCGGCCTGAAATCTTGCCGTCATCCGACATCGCCTCCGTGATGCCCATCGAGATGCCCGCACCCACCGAGGCCGCAAGGCCGATCAGGAATGTCTCGTAGTTGTTCTTCGTGGCGAATGCTGCGGCAAAGAGTGGTGCCAACGTCGAGACAGACCCATCGATCAGACCTGCAAGTCCGGGTTGCACATAGGTCAAGACGAAGCGGCGTTGGTTTGCAGCCGTCTCGACACCCTTCGCATCGTCCGTGAGGTATTCACCGACAAGCGCCTCCGCCTTCTTTTCGTGGCCGCGTTCCACTTCGGCCAGATGCAGGAAGAGTTCACGCACGCGAGTGTCCAGCGCCTGCCCCGCTGCGCTGTGGTAGAAGCTTGCGGCCTGCTGCTCCATCAAGGCCGCCTCGGCCCGCAGTTTTTCCGCCGGAACATCCTTCTCCCACCATAGGTTGCGGCGCTTCATGAAGCCGCGCACGTCTTCCCGGCGGATCGGCGGCAGATGTTCGCCGAATCGCTCGCGGTAGAGATCGAACAGGCTGGCACGGTGCTCGCGCTCTTCCTCCGCCATTTCATCGAAGACCATGGCCGATGCCGGAAATTCAGTGCGGCACGTCTCGGCAAAGCTGGCGTAGACGCGTGAATCCTCCTCCTCGTTGGCGATAGCCAGGGCCAGCACTTCGCGTTCGGTGAGTTCGGAGAGGGTGCGCATCATGCATTCCTTAGAATACTTCTAATCTAGCCATCCGGCGGCGAGTCCGCAACCCTGGTCTGGTCTCTTGTCGGGCCTCTTGCGGGACTCAAGCCTCCCATGCAAAAACTCGGCATGACAACACGCAACGCATTGCCTCCTTCGCCCACAGCAGCAGCCCGTTTCTTCGACAATGCCGAGGATGCCGTCGCCTGTCTTGCGACGTTCTATCAGGCATCGGTCGATCACCTGACAAAGGGCTTCAAGCGCTTTATCGGCGGCGACAGGCCGGATGCGCGGGTGCGTGCAACCTATCCCTATGTCGCGGTCACCATCCCCAGCTATCCCGTGATCGATGCCAGGCTTTCCTATGGCTTTCTCGGCCAGCCGGGGCGCTATTCCACCACCATCACCCGACCGGATATCTTCGAGACCTATCTGACACAGCAGCTCAGCCTGATCCTGGCCAACCACAAGGTGGAGCTGGAGGTGGGATATTCCGATATACCAATTCCCCTGCATTTTGCCTTTCCCGTCGGCCAGCACGTGGAAGGTGCCAATGCGGGCGAGGTTGATCTCTGGCTGAAAGACTGCTTCGACGTTCCCGATCTGAGCGTCGTGGACGACGCCATCGTCAATTCAACGCCACGGCCCGCTTCGGCGGAAGAGCCGCTGGCTTATTTCACGGCGCCACGCACGGATTATTCCTTGCAGCGCCTCGCGCATTACACGGGCACCCAGCCGGAGCATTTCCAGAATTTCGTGCTGTTCACAAACTACCAGTTCTACATCGACGCCTTCATCCAGCACGCGAAGAAACTGATGGCGGACAAGGCGCCGGGATATGATGCCTTTGTGGAGCCGGGCAACGTGATCACCTTGTCGGGACAGTTGCAGGGGACCGGCAATCCCCCGCCGCGTGCGCCACAGATGTCGGCCTATCATCTCAAGGCGGCAGGCCACGCCGGCATTACCATGGTGAATATCGGCGTTGGCCCATCCAACGCCAAGACCGCGACGGATCATATCGCCGTGCTGCGCCCGCACGCCTGGGTGATGCTGGGTCATTGCGCTGGCTTGCGCGGGTCGCAACGCCTTGGTGACTACGTGCTGGCCCATGCCTATGTGCGCGAGGATCACGTGCTGGATGCCGACCTTCCGGTCTGGGTGCCCATACCGGCGCTGGCCGAAGTGCAGGTGGCGCTGGAGGAAGCCGTGGCGGATATCACCCAACTCCCAGGATACGAGGTGAAGACCGTGATGCGCACCGGCACCATCGTCACCATCGACAACCGAAACTGGGAACTGCGTGACCAGGCGGAACTGGTGGAGAAATTCTCACAAAGCCGCGCCATTGCGCTCGACATGGAAAGCGCCACAATCGCCGCCAACGGCTACCGCTTCCGCGTGCCCTACGGGACACTGCTGTGCGTGTCGGACAAGCCGCTGCACGGTGAACTCAAGCTGCCGGGCATGGCCTCGGCGTTTTACCAAAAGCAAGTAAGCCAGCACCTCGCCATTGGCCTGCGCACGCTGGAAAAGTTGCGGGCGTTGAAGCCGGCGCAACTGCACTCTCGGAAGCTGAGGAGCTTCAGCGAGGTGGCATTTCAGTAGTTCAGACGAGGCCAATCACTATTATCCTTGTTTCAAAACGGGTCATTTTAAGTAAGACGATTTAAACGATCTGTTTACCATCTCGATTGGTTAATCATACCAATATATTAATATTAGCTGTTTGTTTACGAATTTGGCTAAAAAATTAACTTTTTGTTAATATGTATTAAGCAATGTTAACGCTTGTAAGTTAACAGTTGCGTGAGCGTGCCATGACTGAGTTTTCCAATGAGAAGAACGACGCGTCTGAGGCTGCTGCCGCAACGTCCGCCGCGACTGTTCTTCCCGATGCCCAGGCAGGGAGCCAGCCGCAGCCGACCAATCTGCCGATTCTTGACGAAATGGCGCTGTGTGCCGGAGCGGCTGACTGGATCGAGGCAGTCCAGCGCATAGAGCATCGTGATTGGTCGGCAATTCTGCGGATCGCCTCTGATGGATTCGACGACATTGTCGGCACCATCGCTCGCTTCGTTCAGGTCGAAGGTTCATCGTCGGCTGGCGCAGAGGATGTGCCCCAGACCGCCTCTATCGCAGATCATCTGACTTCGCCGATGCGCGCGGGATCGACTGGAATGGCGTGGTACATGCCCTCCAACATGGATGCACTGCTGGCTGGGGTACAGGTTCAGAGCAAAATGACGGCGCTGGACCTTGGTATGGCTTTCTCGCCCCTCCGGACTGGCGATATCATCGGTGGATACACGGCTTCTGGACGATCGCAGATAGCGTACGGGCAGTTTGAGACGCTCACAGATACGCGGCCCGTTGTCAGCGCCGAGGTTGAAAGTCCTTCGCCTGGGATCACCCCAGTGGCCGAGCAGCAACCTTCAGAGCCTGTGACAGTGGGTGCCAGTGACCCGTTGCTCACGGATGACATCGTGACAGAGAAGATTCCGGCTATTGATATCGCGCCTGCCCCCCAACCCGAACTGCCAATGCACAGCGACCTCTTCACATTCAAGCCAGGCATGGGCCATGTCTATGTGACCGATTTCGACAAGGGCGTTGATCAAATCCTCGTCACGTCCGACAGCTTCTCCAGCCTAGCCGAGATGTTGGCTCACTCCGTTGCCTATCAGGACGAGGGATCAACCGTGATCGAATTCCGCAATGGAACGGATGTCCTTGTGCTCACCCATTTCTCGGTCGAGCAGTTGAGTGCGGACATGTTCACCTTCGAGCCGCAGACAGTTGCTGCCCACGAGACGCAGATGATCGAGGGTACGGACGGCAATGACGTCATTGATCTGGGTTCAGGCGACCATATCGTCGATGCGGGCGCAGGTTTTGATGTGATCACCGGAGGTTCGGGGAGCGACACATTTGTCTTTGGCGTCAACTCCGGCCACGATTTCATTGTCGATTTCAAGCCTCACGATGATCACATCCGGATTGAGGCTGGCTTGGCCGATAGCTTCGACCACCTGCTGGATCACGCGGCACTCTATCAGGACGGCGGGTCGACACAGATCGAGTTTGCAGGCGGACAGCTGATTACGCTCTACAACACGAGCGCCGCAAGTGTCACCGCTGACTGGTTCGTGTTCGCCTGATCATCAGGAAACGAACGCCCGGACGGGAGTGCGTCTGGTTTCCTATCCCCGTTTCTCCCGATCAAGCGAGAATGCCATCGCGCTCACCAAGACACTGAGGCCGATCAGGATCAGGCCCAGCGCCAGCGCCAGCGGCAGGTCACCCTTGCTGGTTTCCAGCGCGATGGCCGTGGTCATTGTGCGGGTGTGGCCGCGGATATTGCCGCCCACCATCATGATCGCGCCGACCTCGGCGATGGCACGCCCGAACGCTGCGAGATACACTGTCACCAGTCCCACCCGGGCCATGTCGAGCAGCGTGCGGATGCAGCGGATCGTGCTTGCGCCATCCATGGTGAGATCATCGCCGTGCTCGCGCCACAGAGGCATCACGAGCCGGTGTGTGAGCGCGATGACGATGGGCAGCGTCAGGATGATCTGCGCCAGCACCATACCCGACGGCGTGAACAGCAGACCTAGGCCACCCAATGGCCCGCTGCGCGAGATCAGGAGGTACACGACCAGTCCGACGACGACAGGCGGCAAACCAAGCAGCGCGTTGACGACGACAAGCACGCCCTGCCGACCCCGGAAGGCCTTGACTGCAAGCCATGCCCCGATCGGCCCCCCTATGGCGAAGGCTGCCAGGCTGGCCGAACCGCTGACCGTCAGCGATAGGCCCACGATGTCCAGCAGCTCGGCGTCAGCCGATGTGATGAGGGCAAATGCCAGTGCCAGCGCGGACCAGAGATCGTATGCCAAAGCGGTCTAGCTGCGCGGCTTGGTCGCTGGCGTGAAGAACAGTTGCTGGCCATCAATACGGAAGGAGCTGATCGCGGCTTGCCCGTCGGGTGAAGTGAGCCACTCATGCCAGGCCCGAGCATCTGCCGCCTTGATATGTCTGCCCTTCGCAGGACTTACGAGGATCGAGCCATACGGATTGAAGAGCGCGGCATCGCCTTCCATCAGGATCGTCAGAGGGCCACGGTTCTTGAAGCTGGCCCAGGTCGCGCGATCTGCGAGCGTGTAGGCGTCGAGGCCCGATGCCGTGTTCAATGTCGCGCCCATGCCCGCCCCCAGCTCCCGATACCAGCTCGAAGTCCGCGCCCCAGAATCCACGCCTGCCTTCGACCACAGCCGCAGTTCCATCCGGTGGGTGCCGCTGTCGTCGCCGCGCGAGGCAAAGGCGGATCGTGTGGCGGCAATGCGCCTCAGCGCCTCATCGGCCTCTGTCAGGCCAAGGATGCCCGCAGGATCAAGGCGCGGACCGATCAGCACGAAATCGTTGAACATCACATCTCGCCGGTCGATCCCGTGGCCATCGGTGATGAACCGCTCTTCGCCCGACCTGTCATGCACGAGCAGCGCGTCCGAATCCCCCTTCATGCCGATGGCGAATGCCTGGCCGGTACCGACAGCCACCACGCGCACCTCGATGCCACTCGCCTTGCGGAACAGCGGCAGGATATGGCCGAAAAGACCGGACTGTTCGGTCGATGTCGTGGATGCCAGCGTGATGAAGCGCTCCTGCGCCTTTGCGGGCAGCAGCGAGAGCATGAGCAGAGCAAGGACAATACGCCACGTATTCAGCATCGTAAGTCTCCTTCGATCCCGGTTTTATGCAAACCGTGAAGGAAATCAAGATATTGATGTAAAAGAGTTATTTAGCATTTTATATAGCCTGAGGCTATGTCTTCTTGGTCCACCTTGCGGAATGAACGGGCTTGGACAATCCGCAGACAGCATCCTGCTCGGCTCTTTCCAAGCTTTCTCCGCAGCGCTACATCCCATGCATGACAGACACGCTGAAAATCGCCATCGCCCAGCTCAATCCAGTCGTGGGTGATATCGCTGGCAACGCCGCCAAGGCCCGCAAGGCCCGAAGCGATGCCGACGCGATGGGTGCTGATATCCTGGTGCTGACCGAACTGTTCCTCTCGGCCTACCCGCCGGACGACATGGTGCTGAAGCCAGCCTTTCTGGATGCCTGCCGCGCGGCGCTCGATGAACTGGCGCGGGAGACGGCGGGCGGTGGTCCAGCCATGATCATCGGTGTGCCCTGGGGCATCGGACGGCGAGGCCCTGGCGAGCGAGACGCGCAGAAGGATGGATTTGAGGTCTACAACGCGGTTTGCGTCCTGATGGGCGGAAAGATCGCTGCCGTGCGCTTCAAGAATGATTTGCCCAATTATGGTGTGTTTGACGAGAAGCGCGTGTTTGATTCGGGTCCATTGCCCGGTTCCGTGGCAATCAACGGCGTGCGCATCGGTATCCCGATCTGCGAGGACATCTGGGGCCAGGACGTGGTGGAATGCCTGGCAGAAACCGGCGCAGAACTGCTCATCGTGCCCAATGCCTCGCCCTATCGGCGTGGACGCCTGACCGAGCGGCTCAACACCGTGGTTGCCCGCGTAACTGAAAGCGGCCTGCCGCTGATCTACGTCAATCAGGTCGGCGGACAGGATGAACTGGTGTTCGACGGCGGCTCGTTGGGCCTTAACGCTGATCGCAGCCTGGCTTTCCAGTTGCCAGCCTTCGTCGAGACCATCGCGCTCACGACGTGGCGGCGCGCCAACGGGACATGGGTTTGCAAGGACGGGCCGGTCACCCCGGTCGAGGACGGGGACGAGGCGGATTATGAAGCCTGCGTGCTGGGCTTGCGCGACTATGTCGATAAGAACCGCTTTCCCGGCGTGGTGCTTGGCCTGTCAGGGGGCATTGATTCGGCGATTTGCACGGCGATGGCGGTGGATGCGCTGGGGGCCGACCGGGTGCATTGCGTGATGATGCCCTATCTCTACACGTCAGGGGAAAGCCTGGCGGATGCCAAGGGCGTGGCGGACGCAACGGGTGTGCGCTACGACATCGTGCCGATCAAAACGGCGGTGGAGGGACTCGAGGCCACGCTGGCGCCTGTCTTTGCGGGGCGTCAACGCGATCTCACGGAAGAGAACCTGCAAAGCCGGGTGCGCGGCACGATCCTGATGTCGATCTCCAACAAGTTCGGACCCATGGTGGTGACGACAGGCAACAAATCCGAGATGTCTGTTGGCTACTGCACGCTCTACGGCGACATGAATGGCGGCTTCAACCCGATCAAGGATCTCTACAAGATGGAGGTGTTCCGGCTTTGCGCGCTTCGCAACCGCTGGAAGCCGCTTTGGGCCAAGGGTCCGGACGGGGAGGTGATCCCCGGCAATATCCTGGTGAAACCGCCCTCGGCTGAGCTGCGCGAGAACCAGAAGGACCAGGACTCATTGCCAGAATACGATGTGCTCGATGCTATCCTCGAGCGGCTGGTGGAACGCGAAATGCGCGTCAGCGACATTGTGGCCGATGGCTACGATATCGATACCGTCCGCAAGGTCGAGCGCCTGCTCTACATCGCAGAGTACAAGCGGCGGCAGTCGGCACCGGGCGTGAAGGTGACGACGAAGTCCTTCGGGCGTGAGCGGCGCTATCCCATCGTCAACCGCTTCCGCGACCCTGGGTCAGTGGCCTACACGCCAGACAAGGCAATCGCGCCAGAAGTGGTGCGAGCGCAAAGCGACGTTGTGGATTTTTGACGAACGCGCACGGTGGGATAAGCGGCCCGCAGAACTATGGAAAAAGGGCTCTGCTTAAACAGAGCCCTTTCCCGACAGGATACACGTCAGCGCGAATGCCAATCATCGGCAGACCCGCACGCGGCGAATGACAACGGTGTCATAGTCCACGACCTGGCGCACTTTCTTGAAGTAGCAGCTTGGCTGATACGTCTCGTAGGCAGGCTGGTAGTATGTCGGCTGGGCATAGCCATAGGATGGCGCATGGCCATACGATGGCGCATAATCATAGGACGGGGCATAACCGTAGGAAGGACCGGGAACCGCATAGGCTGGCGAGGCTGCACCAGCGATAAGGGCACCGGCAGCAATGCCACCGATGATGCCAGCTGCAACAGCAGCACCGCGGGCAGGACGATAAGGACGGTAGCCGTAGCCAGCGCCGTAGGCAGGACGCGCCCGGTATCCTGGTCCACCCCAGCCAGGGCGAGGAGCCCATTGAGCTTCAGCGGAAGACGTCGACATTACGGTCGCACTGGTTGAAACAGCAAGTATTGCGGCGGCACCCAGGGCAGCCTTTGTCACACGAGAAATCAGAACAGACATGATGGTCTCCCTTGAGGTCCGAAAGCCAGCAGAGCCAACCTTTGTGGTCCCGGTATGAAACTGTTCTAGTCTGGGACAGCTGACAGGAATCTGAACGCGGTGTGCAGGAATCTTGCCGATCTGTTCATCTGCCCACAACTTGGGGGATGCTCAGGAAGCTGCCCTCAGCAGCCGCTGCACCGCATCATGCAGATCATTGAAATGATCGACCACGGCATCCGCTCCCAGGTCACGCACGTGGATGTTGGTGTAGCCGAAACTGACCCCTACCACCGGAATTCGTGCATTCTTCGCCGTATCGATATCCGTTTTCGAATCGCCCACCATCACGGACCGTGACGTATCGCCGCCCGCCCGTCGGATCGTTTCGGTCAGGTGACGCGGATCGGGCTTGAAGACATCGAATGTGTCCTTGCCGGAAATGAACGCGAAGCGGTCGATAATGCCGAGCACTTTCAGCAGTTCGAGCGCGTGGCCCTCCAGCTTGTTGGTACAGACCGCAAGGGTGAAGCCTTGCGTCGCCAAAACATCCAACGCGTCGATGACGCCAGGAAACAGCATCGAGTGAACCGCAATGTTGCGATGATAGTGGTCGAGGAAGAACGTGTAGAGATTGTCCAGACGGGTCTCTGAAAGCGGTGTCTGAGAGGCAGCAAAACCGCGCTGGATCAGCGGCCTGGCCCCCGCGCCGATCAGATCGCGCGCCTTCTCGAATGGCAGTGGTGCGACCCCTTCGCGTTTCAGAACGGTGTTGAGCGTTGCGATCAAATCCTGCGCAGTGTCGGCAAGTGTGCCGTCGAGATCGAAGACAACGATGGGAGAAAGGGCCATGGAAACTTGCCGTCAAGGGACTGTCGTCGGGGGTGTCAAGAAACCTGTGCCGTGCCATGACGTGGCGGCAATGTCCATGGCAGGGGCAAAAATGACCATGCAAGCAAAGAGGCATTGGCCATGAGGATATTGGCCAGACAATGTGCTCCCCTTGCGGCGGATCAGGAAATCTCGCAAAACAGGCGACGTGAGCAAAGGGGAATGTCATGCGCCTGGATGAAGTCGGCCAGTCTGACAATGTCGAGGATCGCCGGGGATCCGGCGGTGGTGGCGGAATGATCTCGGGCGGTGGCCTTGGCATCGGCGGCATGATCCTGGCAGGAGCTGTCGCCTGGTTTCTCGGCATTGATCCCAGGATCGTGATGGGAGGCGCAGAACTGATCTCGCGTGGCGCGGGCAGCATTGCCCAGGGGCCTGGCAAGGCAGGGCCGGTGAAGGACGAACTCGGTCAATTCGCATCCAAGATTCTGGAAGCCAACGAGCGTGTCTGGAAACAGGTGCTCCCGGCACAAGCCGGGCAACTCGTCCGCAACGGCGATGGAATGCGCTACATCGAGCCCAACATGGTGCTCTATCAGGGTGGTACGCGCTCCGGCTGCGGTTCAGCTCAGGCTGCCATGGGTCCGTTCTATTGCCCCAATGACAAGCGTGTCTATCTCGACACGTCGTTCTTTCA